>PBMI01000045.1 GCA_002722545.1 Opitutia bacterium
GTCATCGTGAAAAAGCGATGAGTGATTACGCTGATAAAAACACATCCGTTGTTGCTGCGCAAAATACCTATAAAGCGCAAGCTGACCTTGGTAAGTACGAATTAGTATATCGTTTTGGTGATGGCGCCATTGACGATAACGACATTGTAATTGGCGAGGACGGCATAGAGCTTCCCGGTTTTGATAAAGCAATTTCGTTTAATACAACCAACTCCTATCAAGATATGTTTTAGAAGAACAGTTTTGCATAGGTTAGCATAATTTAATACCCCCCCGTTTTTGCTGGGCTGTAGCGTAGGCATAAGTTATCAAAGCTTATAATCGGTACAGACCCAGCACGGACCCATCCCCAAAAATAGACCCGAAATGGACCCACAGTGGACCCACTTTTTCTACCTTCGAAACTCTAAAAACGCCGAGCTTTTAACATTTGATCTTAAGTATTTGTAATGATCACCACACGACAAAAGTTGCAAGTTTTAAGCTCTTAACTTAAATTAATACAAAATACTAAGTTAATATCATTAAGAGGTCGCGTGAGATTATTCGCTTTATTATTTTTGCTGTCCTTCACAGCTAACGCTGAAAGTATAAGAAACAAGAATCATGGCACTTTGATAGTCTCAGAAGTAACCTCAATCTATGACGGAGATACCTTCAGAGCTAATATTAAAGGACTTCACTCTTTGATAGGGGAGCGAATCGGTATTCGAGTTGCGGGTGTCGATACGCCAGAGATGCGAGGCAAGTGTAAGCAAGAAAAAGATCTTGCTCGCCAAGCAAAGCAAGTAACCGTTAAAGCATTGCGTTCGGCGAAGGTTATTGAACTTAGGAATACGAAACGAGGTAAGTATTTTAGAATTGTAGCCGACGTATACGTGGATAACAAAAGCCTGACTGACATTCTAATCAAGTCAGGCTTGGGAGTTGCTTACGATGGTGGCACTAAAGCTCGTAGCTGGTGCGTTTAAGCAACGAGCCTGTTGGTTGCTTCGGCCCAAAAATAGGTGATAAAAGCTCCTGTTCCATGGTATTAGGGGTATGAATACATTGAGTTATTTTCATACTTGATAAACTACTTGGATATTGTGGCCCTAATATATTCAGCAACCTGATCAACTGGGAGCGGTTTTGAAAAAAAGTATCCTTGGATTCTAATATCTTTGTACCTAGATAAATGGTTAATTAGCTTTTCATCCTCAACCCCTTCAACCACTACTTTCTTGCCTAAGTCGTAACAAATAGTGATTATAGTATCTAAAAGCTTTTGTTCTTTAGTATTTTTATCGGCTCCTAAAGTGAACTCCCTGTCTATTTTAATAATGTTTGCTGGCTGGTTAGCTAGGTAAGATAAGCTTGAAAAACCAGTTCCAAAGTCGTCGATAGCAACATTAAGGCCCGAGGCGATTAGTTGAGTCAATGTTTTTTCTATCGTGGTTTTCTCTTGAAAGGCAGACTCAGTAACCTCTATTGTAAATTTACGGTAATCGATATTGTTTTGTGTAAGCTGGTATTGTAAATCAATAGCAAAATTTTCTTTAATGAGTTGTTTGGTTGAAAAGTTAACAGCCACGCTTATTTTTTGTAACTCAGGGTAATGACCGATGTCACGAATAACTTGATTTAAAACGTATTTACCTACTTGTACTATTTGACCTGTAGTTTCAGCTATGGGTATAAACTTCGCTGGGGAAATCCATCCATCTTGGTGGGGCCACCTAACTAGCGCTTCAACCGCTACAACTTGTTTCCCACTTAAGTTATGTATAGGTTGATAAAATACTTGTAATTCGTTGTTCTTGAGCGCTGAATCTAGCTTATTACGGATGGTAGTCTTTTCATTAAATTTATCATCCATAGATTGTTTATAAATTTGTATTTGATTACCTCCAAGTTCCATAGACCTTTCAAGTGCGATGTTGGCTTGTTGTAAGTTTAGTTTAAAATTAAATGATTTAGGGCTGTCGTAATAAACAACTCCAGCGCTTGATGTTAGATTGAGCTCAAATTTGTCAATGCAATAAAATTTCGATAATTCAAGTAGTATAGCTTCAACTTTGTGTGTAAGAAAAACTTCTGAAGTATTGATATAATATAAAACAAAACTATCATTAAATCCTTTTGATATTAGCACTTGATTGCCACTATTAGCCTTTATTTTTTCAGCAGTTTGTTTTGTTATTTGATCACTAATTTCATAGCCTAAAGAGTTTTGTATCTCATCAAAAAAGTCTATTTTGATTATAACTACTGCAAAATTATTGCATTTCTTTATTGAACAATACTCTGAAAACTTATCTTTTAAAGTTTTTAATCTTAAAAAACCAGTTAATTCATCATGTTTTGCATTAAACTCTAAGATTCTTGAAGAGTCAGCAACTAGTGTAAAGATAAATGCGAATAGGAAAGTGAGCCATAGTATTGATTGGTCGATTATTGTGCTTATGTGTATTGCTTTATAATCACTTAGAAAGTTATAAACTTTATGTACTAAATCCATTACGTTTATCTTTTCCATAATAAAGTTATTATAACGACTAGTTAGCTCGCTCAATTCAACTTGAGTTTTATTTTTATAATCAACTGAAAAGTAAGTGCCTGGTGTTAATTCTAAAAATGCATCAAATTGACCAAGATATTTTAAATAATTTTTCTCTATCAGTAAGTTCATATCTAATAAATTTAATACATAGTAACGATTTTGATCAGCGAGTGTAACGCGAGCCAGAAACATTAAAATTGGTGTATCCGAGTCCAAGCTGAGAGAGTTGGCTGCGAATCGAACTTCCTCTGAATCGCCTTTTATCCACGATCTTATCGTAGGTTTATTAATCATTCCTTCTGTGAAAAAATTTGTGGAGAAACTATCAGTTGCGATATGTTGGAGCTCATCATCAAGTACTAGAACCCCTTTAATTACATCATAATCCGCTTTATAGTTAATTGCATCTATGCTAATTAGACGTCTGAAATCTTCGAAATTAACTTTTTCTACCCTGTTTTTTAGTCTAGCTAGAGCTTTTTTCTGTGTCAGTAAAGAGTTGTTCAACATAGATTCGACTAGGTGCACTTTTTCTCTTGCACTGGCATCTTGAGATTTGACTAGTTTTAAAGATACCTGATGCCACACTACTGAACCAGTTAATATAATTATTAATATGATGAAATTTAAGTTGTTGTTTTTTATTGCTTTTACATTTCCGTGAAAAGCTTTGATAGTAAATGCAGAAAGTATAGTGAACGTAAAAATAGCTGATAACGATAATGTAAATGGGCTATCATCGATGCCCCATAGGTCATAGTTAATCTGCATGTGAAATAAAAAAGAAAATTGTACAAATAGAAGGCACAATGCACTTGCAGAAGCTATAGCGGCGCAAAACTTCTTAGTACTTAGGTCAATTTTCTTCATTATTGATAGTACGGCCGCAATTATTAATGAGTTTACCGCCACTGTTGGGCTAATTACCTCCATTAACTCATACCCAAGAAAAGTAGACTCAGCCATTCCCAAGGCAAAAACAATACAGTGGAAATAAAGAATTGCACTATACAGTATGCTAGACGCACTTTTTGAAACATTAAATCTCATAAATATCCATTAAATTCATTAGCATGCTCCACTTAGTTTAGAAGGCATATATCCACAATTCAATTAAACATAAAGTAAAAATAATAATTAAAGTCACTATGTTAATAGGTACTTAATGTGTATTATGTACTACTTAATGGTTGTTGTATTTATATTGTATAGGAATAAATTATTACATGGAAACTATTAAAAATACTATTAATAGGAATTGTAATGATTAGAAATTTACGAATAGGCTTTAGAACTCTATCCACTTTCGCCGTAACAGCAATAATTACCGTGCTTGTCGCCGCAGGTGCTTTTGCACAGCTATCGAAACTTAACCAAACTACCGAAGTGATAGCCTCCCATAGGTTGCCCGCTATAATTACTCTAAGTGAGCTTCGAAGAGACGTACTTCTGATGCAGGTTATAATCAATGAATTATCTGATGTCAGCACAACAGAAAAAATCTCATATCTTAAAAATAGAATGAGGAAAATCAATCTGCATTACACCGAGTATGAAGAAGAGATGTCTCATTACTCAAAAACACCTGAATCAAATATAATATTAAAAAAAGTAAAGGCTTTACATAATGAGATGTTATCTCAGCTCCCAGATCTATATTCACTAGTAGACAACAAAAAAATAGAAAATTTTGTATCACTTCGGGAAGAGTCATTCATGCCTATAGCGAGAGAGTTGCGCCTTGCTTTAGATGAATTTTCAGACTTTCAAAGAGCTAGAGCAAATGAAAACGGTCTAGAGGCAAAAAGTACTTTTGTCTCATCCAAAAGACTTGTCGTCTTCAGTCTATTTTTGTCAGTTTTGGCTACGTTGGTTTTGGCATACATTTATACAAAAAGTTTAGTTCTACCCCTTCGTAGGGCCGTTGCCATAGCTGAAAAAATTGCAAGTGGTGATTTGACCCAGGAAATTATCGATCCTGCTAGGGACGAGGCCGCTGACTTAGTAAGAGCTCTTGCTGAAATGCAAAATAAGCTTAGAGATGCTCTATCGCGCATCGGAACTTCTTCGGAGCAATTAGCATCTACCTCTGAAGAGCTAAACGTTGTAACTGCTCACTCCTCAGATACAGTTGATAAGCAAAGCGACCAAATAAATATGGCTGCTAGTGCTGTTAGTCAACTTAGATCTGCAATTGAAGAGGTAGCTAAAACTGCATCATATACTAGTAACAGTGTCGAAGTAGCAAACAAGAAAACTGTAGCTGGAAAAGAAAAGATATTAGATACAATAAACTCAATTAAATTATTGCGGTCTGACATCAAAATATCTGGGCAAAGTGTACGCCAGTTAGTCAATAACATAAAAGATATATCAACCGTTTTAGAAGTAATACGTAGCATAGCTGAACAGACTAATTTATTGGCATTAAATGCAGCTATTGAGGCAGCAAGAGCTGGTGAAAATGGGCGTGGTTTCGCCGTGGTAGCTGATGAAGTCCGTGCACTTGCTTATAGAACCCAAGAGTCAACAAAAGACATAGAAAAGATGCTTAAGTCAGTGGATGAGGTTACAGTTAAAACTGAGAGCAGCATGAATAAAAGCAGCGAACTTAGCACGTCTAGCCTTAGAGTCGCGGAAGATGCCGGGGCTGCTTTTGAAGAGATTTTATTACTCGTAAATGACATTAATAGTCAAAGTGCAACGATTGCAAGTGCTTCGGAAGAGCAAGCCACTGTCGCTAAAGAAGTAGACACAAACTTAAATCTCATTAAAGTATTATCTTCGGAAACTTCAGAGGGCGCGGACCAGACATCTGCATCGAGTACTGAACTTGCAAAATTGGCGGATCGTTTAAACGAGCTTATACTCAGGTTTAAGCTTTAGAGGCTTATTATTGTTTGAGTACAGTATTTACTTTTAGCTCGTAAGTTAAGAACCTACATTTATATTAAAATGCTAAAATTATGAAATGAAGTACCAAAAGAATGGCTATACATTTATACTGTATATATATACAGTATAAATTTGGTGCTTATACAATGCTAATAGAAAACGCCAAAGTTGGCCCTCAACTTACAGACTTAGAAAATACGCTTGATTCTACTTTCATCAAAGACTCCACGTTCATTGGCCGCGCCAGCGGCCGAAGCATGGAGGGCGTAGGAATATATGACGGTGATATATTAATTATCGATAGGGCACAAAACGTAAAGCATTATGATGTCATCGTAGCGTGCTACAACGGTTTATTCATATGCAAATTAGCGGATATGAAAAACAACCAGCTTGTATCCGCTAGCCCAGATTATGAGCCAGTTAAAATAAAGGCAACCGACGAGTATTGCGTAGAAGGCGTTGTTACACAGTCGATGAGGATGCATAGGGGGAGTTCTAGGTTGGGATAACTCCTTTCGACGATAATAATAAAGCAATCCTGATGTGTGCTCATGGCATTAACATATTTATTTTATCCAAAAAGTGCGTACTTCGATTCGTTAGCAATTTGACTGTTCTAAAACTTTAACACAAATGGTTGAGTGCCTATCAAAAAGCTTAATGGTCATATTTAGTGAGTTCGTGTTAGATGTAAAATATCTTTTTTCAAGTTCATAAGTGACAGTTTTATATGGAATGTGGACAAAGATTTCTATATGGACTATATTAAAGCACCTTAGACGAATTTAGGTCTGAAACAACTTACTATGATAAAAAACTATACATTCAGCAATTTTCAATCCTACCAAAATGAGTGTGATGTAGATTTTACGGTTAATAAAAAAACTGCACATTCTTATTATGACTACGAATTGGAAGATGGCTCAAAAATAGCAAAAGTGATGGCTGTTTTAGGTGCAAACGGCGCAGGTAAATCTAATTTATTGAAACCATTAGCCTTCCTTTCATGGTTTATTCCGAATTCATTCGGTTCAGTTCAACGTGGTGAAGATATACCAATAATTCCTTTCCTTTTGAACGAAGATGAAAATACAATAATTGAGTTAGAGTTTGTAGTTCCTAGATGGCACAATTCTAATTCAGAGTTTGAATATAAATATTCTATAGAACTTAATAAAAAAAGAGTTGTAAGTGAATCTTTAAAGATGAAAACATCTAGATTATATTCGAATGTTATTTCTCGAAGCTTTAATGAAGAAACACAAAAATACAAAGTCAAAAATAGTAATAAAATTGGTGTAGATCTGGAAGACTCTATTTTGGAAAGAGCTCCGGCTAACAGCTCGATAATATCTTATGTGATGAATTTGCTTACAGAGGAAGAGCTGTTCACTGATAAAAGTAATGGATGTATGGTCCTTGCTGCTCGTTATTTCCAATCAAATAGAACTAACTTAACAGCAATCGGAAAACGTAATTTGTCGGAAAATATTGAAGACGCAACTGATTTTTATATGGAGTATCCTGAATTTTTCGAAAAGATTAAATCTTTACTCATGAGGTATGATCTTGGTATATCAGATATTACTTTTGAGAAAAAAATTCTTACAGATAGTAGTACTGGTAAAGAGATAGAAAGTACAATTCCTATA
Source organism: Opitutia bacterium (assembly GCA_002722545.1). Classification (GTDB taxonomy): domain Bacteria; phylum Verrucomicrobiota; class Verrucomicrobiia; order Opitutales; family Seribacteraceae; genus Seribacter. The sequence continues at coordinate 7,093 of PBMI01000045.1, forward strand.
TTCTCGCACTATACACAAGGTAATTCTTTTGATGTTCCAATTTTTTTGGAGTCAAGTGGTACTCAAAGCGCCTATTGCGTATTAGCTACAATAACGCAAACACTTAACAGTGGTGGTGTAGCTATCCTAGATGAGTTCGACAATGATCTACATCCCTTATTGACTATGGAAATTGTAGAACTGTTCAAAGATACATCTGTGAATAAGAGCAATGCACAATTACTTTTTAATACACACACGGTAGAAGTCTTGAAAAGCTTAAGAATGCAGCATTGTTATCTAGTAGAAAAAAATGACGGTGTTTCAGAAGCGTACCGAGCTGATGAGGTTGATGGACTTCTTGCTAGAGACAACCTTTACGCAAAATATGTCTCAGGTGCTTTAGGTGCTGTACCGGAGTTTGATTGATATGGGTAAGAAAAAGAGGCCACTCAAGGAAACACTAATTATCGTTGGAGAGGGGCAAGCTGAGGTTGCATTCATTAATCACGTTAAGTCACTATATGGAGTTGGCAACCCAAAAGTTAAAGCTAAGTCAGCTGGCGGAAAGGGGCCTAGTAACGTTATAGGTGATGCTATAGGAACACTAAATTGCTCGGGTTGTGACCGAGTCGTGTCCTTATTGGATACTGACATAGAGTGGCCGAAAGTTAAGGTCAAAGAAGCTAAAAAAAGAGAAATAATTCTTATTGGATCGGACCCATGTCTCGAAGGGCTTTTACTTAGGATACTTGAGAAACGAGTCCCACCTCAAAGCATTGATTGTAAAAGAGAGATGCATCCTTTACTTGATGGTAGAGAAACAGACAAAAAAAGTTACGCTCAACTTTTTTCAAGAGTAACCCTAGATTCAGTTCGCGATAAAATTGAAGAATTGGATCTATTAATCAAAATAATCTCAGGTGAGGTCAAGTAGGCTCTAATATTAGAGCCTATGATAATCTTTTTATATTTTTAATTATGCTTACCACAATTTGGTCGTACTTTCTCAATCAGTCACCACATGCCCCTTAATCAGCTGCCTATGCTGAATCCAACCACGGAAATTACCCGACCAACGATTGCCATCTACATCAAAATGCGTAACGCCAATACGTTTAGCTTTGGCGTTAGTAAGCTTATGGTAAGTAGGAATAGGCGTAGCTTGATGTTCAAAAGGGGAGGCATGAACACGGTCGCCCGATGTTAATGACTCAAAGATGCGCAATGCCTTCTCGAACGACATGTCGAGTGTACGGTAGCTAACCTGCGCGCAGCACGAGACAGAAAGAATTAGTAGCTCTTGTAGCTCGTAGCACTCACGCATTTCGTCAGTTATGTAAGGTAAGTGCCACTCCTTATAGCCTAGTTCATTAGGAACACTGTTATTTAAGGCCGTGCTTATTTGACGTGCGAGTTCACGTATCTCTGGTTGTGCGTCTTCGTGGTCGCGTAACCATAAGAAATTCGCCCACTCCGTCGATGTAACCACTACCTTCATTGTTTGGAAGGTTTCTAATATACGATTCGAGACTTGCTTGTGTAGCTTTACCTTTTCCATCCCCCAATGAAACATGCATGCCACTTTCGATGCACCTTTCCACAAAGCGCGGGCTAAGTAAGACGGGAGGGTCTTTAAAGTCGTCTGGGCTTGCATACCACTCTGGTTCGCGCCCCAGTGTATAGGCAACTCTGGCGTAGTCCATACTTGTTGTCTCACTTTCTTTGTTGGTATAGCGCGCGAGCTTGCACTGTTTCGTGAAAAGACACGATGAGTCATAAGCTCCGCGTGAATGAATCTAGGGTATTCTAGTTCTGCTGTTGTAATACGTAAACCATTGGCGATTGAATCTGCAATAATTTTTACTGCTATCATATTTATTAGTGTTACTGTTTAAGCCAGTCGTTAAAATTTTCTACATGTATGAGTAAACGCCCGTCCTGCGCTCTGCGCCAGTGCTTTTCCTCAAATAGTTGTCCACGCTTAATTTTGCTACGTAGGGCGGCAACGGTGTAACCCGTTGCCTTTGCCATAGCGTTAAGCGTTACCCACTCAACGTTAAAAGCCATATTAACCCCCATTAAGCAGTAGGTGTTCTGCGGCGATAGGGAACAGCTCAAGCTGCCTAGCACGCGCGATTAGCATTTCATAGTCACCCATAGAGGCAGATATAAGGGCAACTAAAAGCTCGAATTGTTCTCTTTCAAATTCTTCGGCCATTGCTGATAACATGCGAATCATACAATAGCCAACGTCCTCAGATACAAAGTTGGGTCTGTATATAAGAGCGTTCTTAATGTAATAATTTCTTTTTCCGCGTTCCAAGTCGGTTGTGTCTTTCAGGCCATAGCGCCAAATATATTTAAACGCATTACCTGTTGCAAAATCCATATGCCTAATAAAGTGAATAGCCTCCACCGAACGGGTATTGTAGTGGGGCGATTTTTCTATTATGTCGTGTTGTTGTGCTGAGTCAGGCATTTAAATTCCTTTAGTACACACTCGTACTCTATCTAAATTTTCTCCCCCTAGCTTGCGGATTATATACAGACACGACTCTAAAAACGTCGTCTTTAGGGTCAACTAAATAGCGTCTTCCACCTTGCCAGAGTTGTTCTAAGATCTCCCAGCCTTCTTCGGTTTCTGATAGCTCACCAAACACAATTGGTTGTCCCTTCTTACGAAGGTAAACCACTCTGTCGCCATCCCGTACGTTACCCTTTGGGTTAACGAGCAGCATTGACCCTTTTCTTAGGCCGAAGTCGTCGTAATCCACTTCTATGAAATACGACTCGTCGCATTCGAGTATGGTTTGTACAAGCACTGACGGGTTCGTTGGTTTGCGACCCGACAGTGTTGTTAATACTCGTAACGGCTTCTCGGGAACAGTGTCCGAGGAAGCACCGAAGTCAGATAGTTCTAGCCCAGTAAAAGCAGTGAACTTGGTCAAAAAGTCAGTGTTAAGCGGAATCGTCCCTCTCAGATATTGACTGAAAGCCGACTGGTTCATGCCCATAGCCTTTGCTGCTCTGGCCTGACTTAGCGCCGTAGCATCTTTATGGGATGACCATGCAAGCTGTACTTTCTTTAGTACATCATTACTGTATTCCATCTTAAAAATCCCCGTTGTGGTTGTTTTGCTTATACATAATTTAACAGTAGCACTGTTACATGTCAACGCATATGTTAACGTTTGCTAAGACATGAACACCACATTCGGAGTGGCCTCCAGCCGATCTAGCCTCCTTATAATCGATGGTCTGAAAGCCCTCCCTCTAATGTAGTTTCCTCAATAAACGTTGCTATAGCTGTGTAGTTTAATTTTTCTGCACGATTGGCAAATTCTTCGGCGGTTATGCCGTTAACCCATTCGCTAGGGTCAGTTAGGACAACACCACAAACTTGTCGTTGATGTTTTATGGCTTCACAGCCGATGATCACTACTGCAAGCTCATTGGCCTCTACAGCTTCATTAAGCCATAATAGCTGCTGTGCAGATAAGTCGGGCTTAACGACCGTCGTAGGCCGCTTGGGTAGTGTCTTTATGAATTTGTACTCAGCCCATAACGGACGTTTTCCATTGCGGTGTCGATAAAATGCGTCAGGTACGCCACCCGCGAAATTATCGTTGATTTTCCACGTACGCATTATGTCAGAACTCAGCTTTTTGCCGACGTTCGCTGTGTACTGTGACTCAATCATTACAGGCCTAACGCCTCTAGTCGTTTGAATAGAGTATGCGCTTGTGCCTCCGCATCGAATAATGCGTGATGGGCAACAGTTGGCTCAACTCGTTCAATTTGCGGGGTTAGGTTCTTAATAGTGCGGTAACACATATCGCCTCTGTATGACCAAGGGCGGGGGAGGCCACAAATCTTGAAGGCTTCGGCTATCAGAGCATTGTCCATTGCTACACCATCACCCCATAGACGTATCTCATCTGCTGGTACACCTTTCGATTGTTCAGCGATAAACTCGCTTAGCTCGATTAGTGCGTCTTTAACTGGCTTATGTGCGTAGTTACCCTTGAACTCGTCACGCGCTGCTTGCTCTTGCTGTAGCCACCATAGGACGGTACTCGCGTCGATGTTGAAACCCGCTTTTTGGCTATCTTCGAGACTAATACGAGTGTAGTAGCCTTTGTGTATCTTTTTGTTTTTTAAATCCATTGGAACAATGCCGATTGACAGAATCGCGTCACCTGCGTTCGTGCCCATAGACTCGATGTCCACCATGTAATCGCTGACCATTATATTCTCCTGTTACCATTGGCCACCAAAAATTTAAGGCGCTAATGTAAAGTATTGTAAAGGTGTTTTGAAGTGTTAATTTTATGAAATTTAATAAAAAATTAATTGTTAACTAAAGATTCAAAAAATAGTAAATTTTTATGATCAAACTTTAAACATTCATTCATTTTGCTTTAATATTTTACACAAAAAAGCCGACCCAAAAACGAGTCGGCCAATGCCCTAAAGTGGTAGGGCTATTATGCTGCTTCGGTCTTTGAAGAAAATAAAGCGCTATACATTTCAACAGCTTGATCGTATAACTCGTCGGGAGCATGAGCTACAAGTGATACGTCGTAATTGAAGAAATTACCTGAGCTATTAGACTCAGACACAACGCCTAATTGCCACACACAACCAAAGCGAGGGTTGCCTTGTTTTTCTTCGTCATTAATCAGGGTATTCCAGATTCGTGACTTTTTGACTTTAACCCCCGGCATATCAAGTAGTGCAACAGATTTCGGATTACCTTCGTCGTCTAGAAGTAATACTAGGTGAGTAGGGTTCTCAGAAATATCATGGTCTTTAACCGCTAGACCTTGTTCTTCTAGTGCGTCTAGGGCTTCTTGTTCTGTGTCGTATGAACCGACCATACCGCCACCTAACTTACGCTTACGCCATACAACGATTTTCTTTGTAAAGCTTAAATTGATTAGGAAAAGCGATGTGTACAGTTCTTCTGTAACGCTATTCATGATCATACCAGCTTGCGCACCTTCAACTTGTTTAGGGTTACCAGGCTCTACTTCTGGGTTGATCATTTGTAACAATTTCAAGCGAGGAATGGCTAAATCGTCTGTGGTTACATTCTCTGAGCCACGGCCAACGTAATCGCCACGTTCTTCGATAGTTGCTACACCTGTGAACTTATCCTCTGCTTTTACAGCTACGTTTGTGTTATTAGCCATGATGGTATTCCTTATATTCGTTATTTGTTAATCGTTAATGAGTCATTGGATCAAATAATTTGATCGAAAAACCCCCAACAACTGACTAGGAAGTAGGGGGTTAGCAAGCAACCACAACAAGTACATAGAGAGAACCAGTTGAGGTCGCAATATTAGTATTACTGTTAAAATAAGTCAACAGTGTTACTAATTAATTTTTACGCACCGATAGTTTTCGCACTCGAACAGGCTTTACACCTGCTAGTGAGTCACCCATCGAAATAAGCTCTCTGAATGGCGCTGCATTGACTTTACGCTGTAGAAGGTAAAATGCATCATTGTCTTTAATGTGCTCGTACAATGCGTCCCAATCAGTAACAGAGGGCTGTGTTTCTTCACTCATAGATACAGCGCCTATGCCAACGTAAGCCACTTTTTCGCCTACTTCTAAGGTTGCCTTTAAGTAGTTCTCAAGCTCGGTTTTACGCTCTTTCAGGGCTTTTAATTGCTCAGCTTCTATTAGAGCTATCTCGCGACGTACGCGAAATAACTCGGTAACTACAGCCTTACGGTCTGGTAGCTCGCTAGCGGGGATATCTGATAGGTCAAATTCTTCTTTTAACTTCTCTGCTGCTGACATTTTATGCTGCCTCTTGTTCTGTGTTTTCAGCTAATTCCTTTGGGACACGGCAACCAGCCTCGAAGAAAGCGTGTAACTTGTCCATCGCTTCGTCGAATGCTTGCACTTTGGTTACTGGCGTAGTTTGCAACTTGGCATTTAGTCGTTTGCACTCGGCGGTTAGCTTCGTTATCTCGTCAAGGTTCAAGTCGGCCATAGCGCTTTTTAAACCTTCTTCAGCTTCAACTAACTTCTCGCGTGTTTCTTCGAAGTCGCTACCGAACTCAACAACTTGCTTGCGCGTGTGGCGAACGTCTTTTACGGCCTCGTTGAACGCTTCAAGGTCAAAGTCTGCTGCTGTGATTTGGAATTTGTTTAAAGGTAAGTTGCTCATAATGGTTCTCTCTATAATGTAAAAGTTGTGGTTAGGCTGCTTGCGACAGTCCTGCGATAGTGTTTAGTAAGTCAATCATGTTCATCTGCTTGTTGAGCATCTTCTGGTAGACTTCTTCTTCTACCGTTTCCTCAGCCGCAATATGAATAATCTCGGTCTTACGTTTTTGGCCTGTTCGTACGATACGGTGGTTAAACTGCTCGTATAGGTCGGCACGATAAGTAGGGCTTGCCCAAATAACACGATTCGCCATAGTCAATGTCAAACCGTGCCCCGCTGATTGTGGGTGAGCGAAAATCACTTGAATGTTGCCCTGCTGAAATTGATGAACGATTCGGTTACGCTCCAATGATGGCGTGTCACCATCTATTACCGCGTAAGTAATCTTTCGTTTTTTGGCCTCGGCTATTAGGCCGTCACGTTGATGTGTCCAGTTGAACGCAACAAGCGCGTGGTCTGTCTCTTCAACCAAATCAAGCACCAGCTCATAACGTTCTTTGTGTACGTTAATGACTGATCCATCTTCGTTGTACACGCCACCCGACAGCGTTTGCAGTAGCTTCTGCATACGTGAACCCGCGTGGACGGCATTCAGCATTTCGCCGCTCTCCAACGCCAATACTGACTCACGTTTAAGGAACTCGTAGTCACGGCGTATCTTCTTAGGTAGCTCAACCGTTACCTCTCGGTAAATGGTCTCTGGCAACTCTTGAACGTCATCAAGCGCAACACGGGAAGTAATGTCAGATAGCATCAGTGTCACATGGTCTGCGGCACCGGCTTTATCAACCCATTTCGTTGCCCCAATTGGCGCACCCGCAATGACTTGTGGATCACATACTTGTTGACGAAAGCCAAAGAAGTTTTTGCCAAGGCGCTCACCTCGGTCTATGAGGAACGCTAAGTGCCAAATGTCGAGAATGGTGTTAGGGGAGGGTGTACCCGTCATAAGTGCCATTTTCTCAATGTCACCTGCTATACGGTTAATTGACTTGGAACGCATGGACGTTCTGTTTCGGAAGGCGTCACCCTCGTCAACAATGAGGACATCGAATTTAGGCGCGTAGCCCTCGTTGTCTATCATCTTAACCGTGTCGTGGTTCGTGATTACCCATTGGGCATTACCTTCGAAGGCTTTACGTTTTTTGGCGGCAGTACCCGCAGCGATAGCGTAGGTTGCTTCGGGCCAGCCGAAACGCAGGTCTTTAGCCCACGCTGGCGTTAAAATGGATAGTGGTGCGAGTACAAGAACACGCGCGTCAGGCCAGTATGTTTTCACTGCATGAATGCAGGCGAGCGTTTTGCCCGTCCCGCATCCATCGAAGTTCAACACGCGCTCTTTATCACCCCACAGGTTAGCAAATGCCTCTTGGTGGGCGAACGGCTTAAATGTCGGTTTCTCTTTTTTATGCAACATCTAAACCTCGATAGTGGTCAAAACCACATGCGCCGTTACCGTATGCTTTACCATCACGGTTAGTGTTGCAGCCGTACTCACAGAAACGACAGGTATGCGCGTTAGCTGTAGGTATGAAGTCTTTGGTCATTGTTAGTTTCTTGGCACGGTTATGGTAGCGAAGTAATAACATGCCGAGCTGACGACGGTTGAACGTGCGAACCATCTTGGTGCCGTCGTCTAAATACCAAAACTCGACCTTAAACACGTCAATCTCAGGGAATCGGTGCATCGTGTGCAGCGCGTAGCTTAGCCCTTGGTCAGCGTGTTTCATTTCGTTGCCAAACTTCTGACCTGTTTTATAGTCAATGATGCGGCATGAGTTTTCATTCTCACGGATGAACACGTCAAGTTTCGCACGGCCCCACAGCTCGTCGTCATCCCAATCGCACGGCGACCAATCTTTGCGGATACCCCAATTTTCTTCCATCGTGATTTTACCTTCACGGTAGTCCTCACGCAGACTAGAGAAGTCCGCTGAGAATTGGTCGAACTTGGTGCGGTTGTCCGCTGGCAATTCTTCTACGTCACCACGAACCCATGCCTCGCAGCCGTCGTGAATGACTGTTCCGCGTTGTGCGGCTTCACCAGACTCAACAGGTATTTTATCTACTTTGCCTAGTTTGACTGCCCATTGACAGTTTTCGAACTTCTTGAGCGTTGAGAATGACCAGGCTTTGACAGCTGCTGTTGGGAAGTCGACGACCATAGCGCCGCGTTCATCTTCTCGCGTTTGCTTCGCTTGTTTAAGTGCATCCGATAGAGCATTCAAATCTCCCGCTTTTTTAATCTTGTTGTTCTTTGGTGCTTGCGTGATTACCGCTTTTTGTTTTGTTTCTTTAGCACGAGCGCCTAGCATTGCTGCTAGACCCTCCTTGCTATCAGCTTTCACAGCGTCCGAAGGCTTGGGCGTACTGCTTTTGCCTTGAATTGTTTGTTGACCAGACTCAGCGGCCTTGGCCTTAAGTTTGGCAGCAAAGTCCATTACGCGGCCTCCTTCCCAAAGCGGCGAATGAACGCCGCACAATCGTCTATCCCTATGTAAATCTCACCATTATGCTCAATCGCTGGCGCTGAGCGGAGGCCATGTGGATTACTCTCCGAGAGGCGAACAACATCAAGTTCTACGCCAGCTAGCTCAGCGTATGATTTAACGTCAGGGCAGAATTTACATCCTCGGGCAGTGTATAAGATTGGCTTTTTCATAGGTCGTATCCATTATTTGAGTATATTTCGGGTTCAACGGATTTTTCTAGCTCAGCTCTGGCCTCAGCCATAGCTCGCTCGAAGTCCTCGCTGGTTCTTTTTTCTGGGTCGATTGATGAAACGTTGCTTGGCAGGGTGCTGTTGGCATCTTTAATAGCCTCAAGCACTTCCTCGTCGTTGTAGTTCCAGAACACTTCAACACATCGCGGACGCGACGGTAGGGGCGCTCTAGCACCTACAGGGCGAGACTTACGTTTCTTCTCAACATCGTGCGTAGATAGCATTCGCGATAGGGCGTTTTCAGATATTTCCTTGCCCGCCAGATAGCTATAAAGCATGCGTAAATCATCGGGCAGCAAGTAACATGCTTTACCTGTATTCACGTGCTCTAAGTTGGCCGTCAGGAATGTCTTAACACGCGTCAACTGTGCAAACTCTTTAGGCTCAAGGTTGGCTGTCGACTTATCAAGAATACCGATGAACGCACCAAAATCACCGTCACGTAGCGCGGTAAAGAAGCTATCAGATGCGCTCATACCTGCTTTCTGCGTGTCGATTCGTGCTTGGTTCATGATGATTGAACCTGATTGGTGAGTGTCTACCTTGAATGAGCGAAGGTAAGTGGCAAATGCGTGTAGCTCGCCCTTAATTAACTCGTCCGTATGCTCACGGTGCGATTTGATATACCCAAGCCGCGCCTCAAGGTTTCTCTGCTGCCTCGGTGCAATGTTATAGCGTCGTTTATCAGTTACAGGCATTGCGTCCAAGTCGTTTGTCGCGAAGATGAAGTTCAGACGTTGAACAACCTCTCGCTGTTGTTGCTGCATCTTACGAAGCATCATGGTTGGCTCGGTAATACGCGTTTTTAACAGTGACGCTGCTTTTGTTAAGCTCGCCGCCCCGCGCATGTTGAACTCGTCAACCATCAACAACATTAAATCTTCCATCCAGCCGTTAAACTGGTCGTCGGCTATCCCTTGCAGCGTGTTCTGAGCCACGTACTGCTGGCCGATTAATGGGCGTAAAACTGACTTAAACAGTAAGCCTTTACCCGTACCCTCTGTACCATGGACAAGCCAAGCGGTCTGTGTCTTGTCTCGTTTCTGCATTATGAACGCGAGCCAGTTAATGAAATGCTCGAAGCAGTCCATATCATCACCCAACATATTTAAGATGATTTCACTAATGACAGGGCAGTCGTAGTGCAGCATCCAAGCGTTGCCATATGTTAGGGTCTCAGGGTAGTCATGCGTCGTTTTGTCGCGCATGTAAACAGATGGCTTGAAACGGTTTATGTAGTCCTTGTCACCTATCGCGTAACGTGTCTCACCTCGGTTCGGGTCCAAGGTCACATGAATAGCAGGAACAGGGTCAGGAACAAGTTGGCCGTAATGCTTTAGCCACTCCGCAGCAATTTGCGCGTTCTTACGCTCTTTGAGTTCAACTACTTCGTCGTTCTCTTTGTCGTACTCCATCGTCATATACATGTCAGATGTTTGGTCAATAAACATCGAACGTTGAACCTTGCGAACGATACCTTCGTCGTCCTTCACTTCCTCGTACGCTTCACCATATCTCTCAATATGTTTGGCGTATGCCTCCGCGTCGGCGCTTTTAAACAAGAAAGCTGGCTCGTCAGGTATGAAACAACGCACAACCTCTGGGTTAGAGCGAGCAACCCAATATGCATTGTTCTTACTACCGCCTACGTTATAGCGAACAAACTCGTCGTCCTCGTACGCAAACTCCATACGAACAGTCGGCGGGTTAGCCATAACATTCATCGGACGGCCATCGACATTTATGCGCGTAAACTTCGGCTTGTGTCTTACGATCCCCGCTTCTTGTTGCAGCTCCTTAATCTTGGTATCACGTATCTGGTTGATCGCATCCATCTTGTCGTGAACGGCCTCAAGTAAAGGGTCAAGATTAAGCAACTCTTTACCTTTTTTAACCAGCACAAAACGCTCGTCATCGTTGATAAACGGATTAGTGCGCTTAGGACCAAAACTAGGTGGGGCGATATAAATTAGACGGGCAGGCTCCGCTAGACAGGGGTCGATAACACTCTTTAAACGTGTCTTTGTCTTTGTGAGCTTCAACCTGTTATAAATGTCAGACTGTGAGTAGTTCAGCGACGTTAGCCACTCTTTTAACGCACGGGGCGACACTGAATTTTCAAGTAAAAAGTGTATGTGAACCGACACTTCATCTTGGTTCAGGCCAAATGAGCTTGAGGCCATAGCTACGTAAGAAACGTTATGCAGGGCAGTCGGTAACATTTCTATTACCGACTCGGCAACTTGCTTAACATCTGACGAGCGGTAGCGCTCTTTCAGTTCACCTTCTAACTTCAAACCGTCAACGTCCAGCACCATAAACTCGGTGCGAGCGTCTTGGTCGGTCATGTTCCGACGCGATTCATGTGCTAAAGGGCGAATGAACAAACCTTTGTATAGCGCACGACCGTATCGGGCATTCTCCAATAGCAACTCTCGGTAGCCTGCTAAGCCTTCTTCCTCTACGTTCAACTCTGCTTCGTACGACGTTAATTTTGCAGCAAGCGGGTACGAGCGTGAGCTACCATCAGCTAGGCCAATCGTTTTACGCATCGGACCTATCTTGCTGTGCGCGGAAACAAAGTGTAGTTTCATCGTCTTTATGCCTCCCTTGGGTATTTTTCGAAATCGTCTGCACAATCTTTGTCACAGAACAACCTGCCTGGCTCATGCACTAGGGGTTCATCACAGTTGTAGCAGGCTTCTTTAGGTGTTAGGCGAGGGGTCTTAACCTTCGCATTTGCGAGCTGAACAGCAAGCATTAACTCCTGCTGCTCAACTGATTTGTCTATGTAATCGGGCATCTCGTTAAATTAAATTATTAGTAAACAGGTCGTGCATTTTAACAGTGTTACTAATTAAATTCAGCGGTATAAAACTGATTTTAGTAGTATCACTGTTAAAATTTTTACTCTGCTACAGTTTGATATTTAATCCAGTCGGGTCGTAATCCATTTTCCTTCGTCTTGAACGGCAACTAATGCATATGGATAGACAAAGGCCCGCTGTTGTGTGCGGGGGTTAAGTATCATTAGAATAGGTGCTAGAGGCTCATCTTCTGGGTAGTGATACATACCCTCATCGTCGATTGTTGCTCGGTCTCCCCATCTGTGACCATATACGTAGTTGTTGTCCACGTTCTGCTTAAACGTATTACCGTCGTCACCATTGCATAATATTTGCGGGATAAGACCTGCATACTCAACAAGGTCGGATGGCGTTAGCTTTGGGTCAAAGCCTTCAAAAAGCGTTGGGTTCGTTACACCGATAAATGACAGGCCGTCTGCCGTTACGCTCGTAAACTCTTGATGGTTGTTCATAGCTACTCACCTAAGTCGCATTTCGGGCAATCTAGCTCTGTAACGGCCAGCTCTGAACCGTCAGGCATTATCGATTTAGTTTGGCGGTAGCTAGGGCGTAGAAACTCGTTGCACTTTAAGCAGCGGCGATTGTTAGTCTCCTCTCGGTCGCCAGCACCCATCACAGGCTTTTCGTTGGCATACTCAATGAAAGGGTGGAACTCTGGCTCAACCTTGTTCGCTACGTGCTTCTGCGCTTTACGTAGGTTAGGGAATACCATGACTTCATTGTTGTCATCTTTGAGCACTTTAGGCTCGTCGTCCGGTAGCACTAGTAGCACTACCGTAGGTTTAGTTGTCGCAAAGTTATTTGGTTTAGCCATCGTTATGCCGCCTTCTTAATTTCTTTTATGAACTTCGTCGCCACTTTGTTGCGTTTGCAGTAATCCAAAATGTGGTCTTTCGCTATTTGTGAATCTATCTCGGTAGGTGATGAGTTTTGAGCCATTGCCCAATTGATTTCACCTGTTTTTAACAGTACGCCTTGTCGTGTAATTCCACGCGCTTTATGGTGGAACTCAAGAACAGGGGTATCAGGCACACCGTTGTATTCGTTGTCCTTGCTTACGTACATGTGTGGAATCACGCGAATGCTATTGCCCGTATCAGGGTCTTGGTAGAACGGTGTAAAGCCCTCAGCTTTCATCGTACGCGCTAGGTCTGTGGCTTTCTTCATTGCCTCAACCTTCTGCTTTCTAGCCGCTTCAACGTCTGCTTTAAGCTCTGCAATTTTCGCTTTCTGAGTCTTGTTAACCTTCTCAAGACGCTTAGGGTCAAGGCGTTGCAATAGCTTAAGCTCAGCACGTAATTGTTGTATCTCAGCTCGGTCCTTCTCTTTGTGCTCGATAGCTTTGTCGATCACTTCACTCTGCTTGTTAAGCAGTCGATTCTTTTCGTTAATGACAGCCTGCATGTCGTCTACCTGTGCCTGTAGAGCTTCAATGTGGTCAACCGCTTCATTAAATTCGTCCACAGTTTTGTTGTGTGCTTCTGCAACAGCTACGATGTCCTCAAGTATCTTAGTTGCGCTGTCTGCTATGGCTTGTACTGTCATTTTCTGTCTCTCTGTTATCTGTTTGTGAAAAAAGGGGACAGGAAAATATCAAAACCCGTCCCCTTTGCTTTTGAACGTTCGTTACTTAGAATATTCTTTGGCGTAACCGCCTTCATTCGCCAGCGGTAGCCCGATAGCCCATTCAGGGGCTTTTGACATGTTGCGCTTCATGATTGAAAACGCTTCGTCCTCGTTGCCTTCCTTCAAAGCGGCAAGTAGCTCATCGTGAACGCTACCCATCACCCAGCCCAGATACTTCTCATCTAGCTCTCGGTCTACGTTCACAAGCTGCTCGGCAAGAATGTCACGTGCTGTCGCCTGTGCTATGTTCTCGATAAGCAGGCCGTGCCATAAGTATTTAGGAACAGGCTTGCCCCAGCGGTCGTACTTATCAGAGTCAAACACCACCTTCATCGAAACACCTGATTGCGTTTCTTCGCCCTTATAACGTGCGTTGCTATACTGTAGAACGCGACCAGACGGCAGAACCACTTGGTCTTTACGTGCAATGTATAAGTCGTTTGGCCCAAAGCGAAGCTCGCCACCGTTCACAATCACCGGCATGACCGTGTTCGCCAAGAAGTGCCACATCGCCTTAATCGCGTAGTGCTTAACGTCATACGCATTCTTTACGTTGCGACAAAACTCATCGTCTTTGAACATCGGTTCCATGCCAAGCGGACCACTTGCAAGGTACTGCTGGAAGCCAAACCAACCCATTGAGAAGCCAAGGCCAAGTGCCGCAGCCTTACCCATTTGACGCTCGTCAGGGTGCGTTTTCTTCGTCACCTTGTAGCTGAATATGTCTGTCGCAATGTCACTGTATAGGTCGAAGTTCGGGTCATTACGGAAGTTTTCCAGCAAGTCCTCTTGGCCGCAGAACCACAAGTTCACACGTAACTCAATGTTCGATAAGTCACACACGCCAATCTGGTAGCCATCAGGCGCTAGCATCGACAAGCGGTGCTTACCACCACGAGTGTTATTCTGCTGGTTTAGCTTCTGCCCACCCGACCAGCGGCCTGTCTGTCCCGCCCCGTAGTAATTAAGGAAAAACGGCATACATGCGTCAGTGAACCCATGCTTGCGGAAGGTGGATGACACGCTAATCATTCGCTCTGCACGGCTCTTGGCGATAGTCGACTTCATACGCTCACGTGCTTTGTACAGCACCGCATACTCAGGGTTATCTATCTGTAGGCGAATGTACTCAGGGTCGCCTTTACCAAGGGCAGGGGTTAGCAGGCCTGTCGTCTTAGAAATCTTCTTAGGAACACGAAGTTCAAGACCCGCAAGCAATGTCGCGTACTGCTGATTTGAGCTGAAAGTTTTCGGTGTAATATCATCAAACCCTTGCTCGTAACAGTATTCAATAGCCTCAACAACCGCCTCACCATCTTTGATGTTTTCTTCCTCGATAACTTCCTCAAGCAAGTCGTGGCGAATATCAAACTGCGGCTCAATGTTCCCGCGTAAGGTGATGTGCATGGCGCGTAGCTCTGTGCTGTTCGCCAGACCGATGCGCGGTATGTATGACAAGAACAAACGGCGCATTAGGTTAACGTCTTGGCGACAATACTTAGCCAGTGACGCGTGCTGTTCCTCACTAATGTACTCATACTTGATACCGTCAACGTCCGCTAGGTCGTTACCTTTACGAAGGGCAGGGTCGTCAGGCCATTCGTCCTTCGCACACGCATTTAGACTGCTCGGTCTATGCGCCGCTAGGTACTTACGCATCAACATGGTGTCAAAGTAGAAATCGAACTCTAACCCATAGCGCCAGTTACAGATTGCACCGTCGAATACCGTGTTATGAGCCACTAGGCCGATACGTAGGCCATCCGCACGAGCGTCTTTCAACTTCTGCATCTGCATGTTGTAGAACTTACCGCCGTGGCCGTACTCAATGTGTTCGTCTAGGTCGATAACCAGCCCTAGGCCAGTTTCATGAAAGCGCGGGTCATAGATGTACTCAGGGTACGTCATCGACTTCAAGCTAAATGACTTAGAGCCATTGTTCGCACGTGACTTGTAGAACGTCTCCCAATCAAGGAACACAATTATGTCTAGCTCGAACGCCTTTTTAATGACGTCCAGAGCTAGTTTGTCGTCTTGAGTGAAGCAGCTCATGCCACTTCACCTTGTAGGATGCTGTCTAATGACTTACCTTCTTTTTGCTCTTCGCAGTATTCTTCAGGAATAATGTCAGCGAGCCCTGGCGTTTCTTCAACAGCCGTTCGTAACGTTTTGTGGGTCTCAAGGTATTTGATCATCTTAAGCTCAATCTCCTCCGCTTGCTGTTTAACAAGGGCACTCTTAGGGAATAAGCCCATGATGCGCTCTTCGAACATCGGCAAGTCGTTAAACAGTGTTTCGTTCACGTTGCCAATTTGGTAGCAGTAAGGGATAGGCTTCTCGCCACCAAAGTCCAAGTTCATAATGTCGGCCTTGTCAGCGCTTGTAACAGTGATGTGAGGTGCAACGGGTAGTGTGCCGTCCATAATGGTTGATACGTCCTCACCGTCAGCACACAAGTTACCTATGCCGTACATATCGAATAGAGCGGCGTACACGTCACGGCCTAATTCAGCCAGCTCTCGGTTAAGGCTCTCTATGCGTCCGCCAATCTGTGCGTTAACAACAGCAAGGGCTATCTTGCGACGGTTATAGGCATTAAGGCGTAAGCCCAGTTTTAGTTTTTTCATGGTCAAATACCTGTATTGGTTAGAGGGTGAGTAGTGCAACGCACTACTCGCTAAATTATTAGTGTTACTGTTAATTAAAGTGATTCTAAAACAGCGATAGCCGATTGTATGGCCTTTAGCCTGTCATGTGCTTTTAGTCGCTCGGCGTGTGTAGAGCCTTCTGAGTCGCGCACATTCGCTAGCTCTTTGGTTATCATTTCAAGCCCCATCGTAAGCCCGTCAATTTGTGCCTTACGGTTGGCTTGGCGCTGCTGCTCTGTCTCGTCCTCATCGCCAGTGATGCAGTTCGACAGGGTGTTTACAAAGCGCCGAGCAACGTGTGCTTGAGTGCGCTCGTTAAACATGATGTAAAGGTTTTGGTTGCCAATATGACGCTCGATGAAGTCGATAGCGTACTCCATTTGGTTGTCGTCGCTCACATCGCGTAAGATTTCGCTAATGTCGTCACCATCTTCCACCGCATCTTCAATAATGCTCGAAAGGTCGATTGCCACCTCTAGGCGCTCTAAGTCGTGTGACTCTAATGTGTAATTTGAAAAACGTGACATGGTTTTGCTCCTATGCTGCTTGCGCCATACGATGTTTAGTAACGAACAGTGACTTAGGGCGTGTGCCACTGGCTATGTCTTTGTGGATTTGCATGTAATCCCACATACGGCCGCCTTTCTCAAAGCTGTGCGAACGCATACCGGTATAGTGCTCAATGTTCGCCGTGCGTAGATTGGCTTGGTCGATACGATTGTGTGCCTTGTTGGTGTTACGTGCTAAAGCTCGCACTTGGCCTTGTAATTCGGTGATTGCTTCTTCTAATTTGGTTAATTGGTCTTTGTTTCCAAACATGACTGGTACTCCGTGTTTTGTACTCTAATGCAGAGGGCGAACAGCGTCTGTATCGCGCTTTGCTTTTTCAATTTCTGTTGCTAGTTGCTCGAATAGGGCGTGTAATGGGTGGTTCGCGTCAACCTTCTCGACGGTCACGCCTTCATCATCTTCTGGCTCGTCGCCAATGTCCTTGTAGTCGTTCTCATAGTTGCGCAGCACAATCGCTTTGAAGCTTTCGTCATCTCCAATACGGTCTCTTAGCTGGCTGATAATGTTGATTGCTTCGTCAAATGCGCCCGAAATAGCCTCTTTTACATGCTCTGGCTTGAAGTCTTTGTAGGCGGGTGCGCTCTCTGAGACAAAGCTCGTGACGGTCGCTGCTAACACTTTCGCTCGGCGGTCCATTGTGTGCGCATCGTCCATCAGTATTGAGGTGATTGGTACATAAAGCGGCATCTTCTCAAGCGCTTTAGGGTCGCTCTCGTGCTTCTCCATCGCGTTCTTGATTTTCGCTATAGCTACAAGGTTCTCTATCATGTGTTTCATTGGTTTGTCCTTTTATTTTGCTCGTGTTTAAAGGGTGGTTATTAGTATTTAGTAGCAAATGCTAACGCGCTGGTTAACAGTAATACTACTATCGCGGCGCACGACAAAACGGTGCGCGTAAGTCGTTGCTCGACGCGACGGTGGTATCTTGATTTCATAGTGTCTCCGCTTAAAAAAGTGGCCGCATAATATAAACACTGTTAACCTATGTCAACAGTGTTACTGTTAAAAATAAAGTGGTCTAAGCTGCCTGTAACTCGTTGGTAAACAAGGGAACAGCTTTGTCCGGCGGTAAGAAGTTGGGCAGCGGCTCTAAGCCCGATTTCGTAAACTCTACTAATACCGTACGCCCGACAAGCTCACCTAAATCAGACAGGTCTCGAATGCCTAAAGCCCCAAGAAGCATGTCCAATTTTCTCTCCCACAAGGCTCTCGACTTAGGGGTGGTTGCTGCGCTAAGGTGAAAGTTACGGTAGTAGTACACGCCAACCCGACGGCCATCGAATGACTCTACGACTTGCATGTTAATCGCTGGGTCGCCTGCGCCATTCAATGACGCGCCTTTGATTTGGAACTTGTATTGACCAACATCAAAGTAGGGCTGCTGGTACTGTCTTGTTCGACGAAAGGCCGTTGCACTCATGCTGCCTCCTCAAGCGCTACAGGCTCTGCGACAGAAGGTGCGCCTAATGTACGTGCGAAGGTCAACAGGGCTTTCACTTCCTTGCGATAGCTCTCGTCAGGGTGCTCGTCAACCAGCTCCTCCCATACGCTGTGTACCGCAATTTCTTCGTTCACTCGCAGTGCGGTCGGTGTCAACAGGGCAGTGATTGGGTCGCCATTTGGCAGCGCGCGGTCTAGCACATAGTAGTTGGCAGGCAGTCTCGCTGCACGTAGGTCAACAGATTTCACATCGCATGGGTCAAACGTTGATGACTCAAGGTTCGCGCTGAACATACAGGCGGCGTAAACGTTAACACCTGTCAGGTCTGAGTGACGGAAGGTGGCCGACTGCACTGAGGCAAAGGATAAGTCAGCCCCCTTAAAGTTACAGTTGATGAATGATGAGTCCTTCAAGTTGGCGAACGACAAGTCCATGCCCTCAAAGTTACAGTCGATGAACACCGCTTTCGAATAGTCGTTGTCCGCTGTCTTTAGTGTCGTGAAGTCTACGCCGTGCTCTACGCGTTGCATGTTAGTTTGTGCTTGTTCCATATCAGTCTCCTAAAGTTATGGTTTTATGGTGTTTGCCCGTCAGTGGGCGTTAAAGAATAGAATTTAGTAGTTACTGGTCATTTGTTGAACGCTGGTATGACCTGTGTTCACGTTTTGTACAAAGTGTCCAGCTTTAGAAAAGTGGTGTCCAAGTTTGAAAATAAAGGTGGACACTTATTTTTAATTTTGAGTGAGTGCTCATTAACCCCCGCACCCCGTTAGGACGCATGTGTGAGAATATAGCATCGTCGCCCGACAGGGGGCTGTCCACCTTGTCCATGTTGTCCAACATTTTGATACCTAGCATTGAGAGAAAGTTTTTTGTTATTACTCTTTAATAAGTATTAATTAATAATAAATATATAATAAGAGGTATGGACAAAGTTGGACAACATGGACACTTTGGCCTAAAGCCTTTGCTGGTGCTGCTTTCGGGCGTCCAACCCCCTTGGACAGTGCTGAAAAAAGGTGGACAGGTGGCCTAAAAAGGTGGACACTTTTGCCAATCCCCAACCTCTGTCCTCCATCCCCCAACAACCGCCAAAGAACGCCCATCCGTAGGCCGCTCATTTGTCGTCAAAGGCTCACAATTATAAGTTTTGTGCCGTAAGTTGCTGATAACTAAGCGCTACCTGTCACTCGCTTTCCAACTTTCGCCATCGCCTACCAATATACAGCACCCGACCGCGCCATCAGCTGTCTG
Source organism: Opitutia bacterium (assembly GCA_002722545.1). GTDB lineage: Bacteria > Verrucomicrobiota > Verrucomicrobiia > Opitutales > Seribacteraceae > Seribacter. The sequence continues at coordinate 26,390 of PBMI01000045.1, forward strand.
CACTCCCTCGCAAATCGCACAGCCTGCTCCGCGTGATGCCTAGCCCTCGCCGGTAATCCCTCGTTCATCGCCCGTTGCCATGCCGCCCGTTGTTGCTCCGCCGCTAGCCTCGCCGTACCCGCTCGCTGTCTCATGTCCTGTGTACTCATGCCCATCAGTCTGTCTCCTATGCCGCACGTTGTAAGTTAATCTGCATGTGACGCTCAATCTCTTTCAATTGATACGTGATGTTCAATACCTGCTGCTTTAATCGCGCCGCAAGTCGAAGGTCTCCCAACTCACGCGCTAGGTCGGTCGCTAACTCATAGTCGCCAATCGCATGCCAGCTCAGCGCTATCCCGTCCAGTATCGAATAGCCACTCGCTAGCAGTCGTCTGTGTAAAGCGTTTATCGGTTGCATCGTGTTCTCCCGTCTGTAATGGTTGCTCTGTGTTATGTGCCAACCGCTCAGCAGCGGTCGGTCTCTGTTAAGTGATGTGTGTCGGTCGGTGGTCGTCGCTCGATGAGTGTTGCTCGTTGCTCGATGAGTGTTGAGTAGTGACCGTCGAGTAGTGCGCGCCCCCCGTTGAATGGCCTCTGTCGTTCGGATACCTCTTAATTTCTGTCGTCTAAGACCCCCGTAAAAATAAATTCAGCATCGGAACCCGACTCCGGCTTATGTGCAGGATTAAGGGTGATTGCTTGGACTTTCGTGTCAGTCGTGGAATCTACCTTGACGCAGGACGCAGGACATGCGGAGCGAGGAACGAGCGTAGGAGCGTAGCGGGCTGTACTAGCGTACTAAGCGTTGAGGTTAAGTGGAACGTCTGTAAGCGAAATCTAAGCTCCCTTAATCCCAACATCAGCCCATTCTCCAAACAGAACGCAATTCAATCCTGTCCACATTGCGCTATCGAACTCTCCAAACCGTCTTATCCGTGGAATCTGATTGATGACCAACATCTGCTATTCGTCCTCTGCCATCCGACACTCGCCCTTTTTCCTTTGACGATCCTCACGTCCTCACGTCCTCACGTCCTCACTTCTCAAGTCCTCACTGCTCACGTCCTCACACAAAAGGTCTAATCTCTTCACCTTCCTCACTTCTCACTATGTAGGGGATAACAGAACAACATACTTTGGGGCCATGTGGCGCGGGTGGTGAGTGTTAGCAGGGCAGGTCACTCGGTAGGGGGTTAGAGGGAAAGGCTAGGCTTTAGAGGCTAAAGACCAGGGTTCACTGTCACACTAGCTATTAGTGTAAGTAGTCAGTGTGGCTTGTGCTCATCGCTAGACCTTTAGCACGGCGTGCTGCGTATGCACGGCTACGCGCTTCGTCAATAGCCGTCACTTTACCTTTACCAGCACACTTGGCGCATGGAATGTCTTTGTTGTGCTTGTGGATACGATACAGACCTGTTCCGTTACATGCTTTACAGTGAGTACCAGCTACAGACTCAACTATCGCCTCCACAGCATTTATCTCAGGGCTTTTCTCGGGTGTAGGTATACGTTTGCCTATCCATTGGTAATACTCCTCGCTGTAGGCGCGTATACGGATTTTTTCTATTTCCTCCTCTGTTTCCACCGGTGCATCTAGGGCGTTAAGTGTTGCTTCATAGGCAGCAGCGCTACCGAATAAGTCGTCAGTGTCGAATAATGAATCAAGTGATAATGTGTTGGTTGACATAGATATTTACCTCTTTTATATTTCAGAAATGAGCAGGGTGTTCCCGCACCCTGCTCGTAGTTTCTTGGCTAAGTTATCTTAGAAAAGAAATTTGTTTGTGATAGCCTCTAGCTCTAACGGGCTAGTAGGCTTTTTATTGCGCATTGCTGTTGATTTCGTTAGCTTCTCAAGCTTCGCAGCTCTTGCAGCCAACTCGTCTTGGCGGTATTGGATTGCGCGTACTTTGCTTATCTCTTTAGCAGCCTCGGCCAGCTTCTTCTCGCTACCTTGTGTGAAATGAACACCCCAGAACTCAACACCGTCGTCAGTTGTGAATGACTCGATTGTTGTTGGGTTGCCCAGCAGTCGGTATGCGTCAGCTTGGAACTCAGCTTGCTTGCGTGGACTAACGCGTGTTCCTGTGTAGCCAGCCTTCTTAACCATCTGCGCCACTAGGAACTCGATAGGGTCGAAGGTCATGTATGATGAGTAGACGCGAACTGGCGTGTCTAGCTCTACAAGGTCTAGCAACTTGCGGAACTCTGCTGCGTAGTGCTCTAGGTAGGCGTGTACGATACGTGTCTCACGTAGTAGCTTATCAACCTCTGTAACTTCGTCGTCGCGAACTGCGTTAGACATTGCAGCGATTGTTAGCTCCTCGCTTGTGTTATCCATTTTGTGTATTTGGTCGAGTACGTATTGCTTTCTACCCTCAAGGCGTTCGATTTTGTTTGAGAAGTCGATGGCCTTGCGCATGCACTTGGTAGCGAATGGTATGCTCTTTTCTGGCATATCACCGATGTGTTCAACCACAAGCCCGTAGTTTTTATCCGCAATGGCTTTACCACGTAGTTGCTTCATGATTGCCCAAGCACCGTATTGAGCGCCTTGTGTCCACTCGTCAGGTGTTCTGTGTAGGCGGTCATCAATCCACTCCTCTTTGCTCACGTCCTCGTACACAACCTTGCGTTCGCTATCCATCGCTTGTGCTACGTTGACCTTTTGCTTGCGTAGGTCGTGTTGCTGCATATCATGCACTAGCTCATTCTCTGCCAGCCATTCTGCGGCCTCATCGTCCTCCTCGTAGAAGCCAAGGTCTGCAAGGTCGTTAAGCTCTCCATCTTCTAAGAAGCCATCATCAAGGTCGTTGTTAACCTCGAACGTAGCCTCGATAGCACGTTGGAATGGATGAAGCTCGAACACGTAGTCGCCAAGCGTACTAAGCACTTGAGCATGTCCTTGATACTGTTTGAACAGCTCCTCAGCCCAATCAGCCACGCTGGTCACTGCGCTGCTCATCTTGCGTATTCTCTCGCTGTCTGCGTCCTTGATTGCCAGTGCCATTGACGTTGCGATAGTGTTGTCCGCTTGGCGCACCATCTTGTTTAACTCTGACTTGATAGCCCATGCGATACCACGTACCACATAGTTCGTACGGTGGCCGTATACTGTTGATAGCTCATCTATTGCTAGCACTGCTTGTTTCGTTAGCTCTGAGGTTGACATGCTTAGCGCTGCTTGGCCGTTAGCTGTGAAACCTTTAGTGTCTGCGTTAGAGATAAGTACGTTTTTCATAATGTTTACCTTTTATGTTGTTGGGACTCCTAAGTAGGTTCAATGTCCCGATTTATGAATGACTCGAATCAAACTCGATCCGAACCGACCGCGCCTTCTGAGAGAAAGCACATACATATGAACAACCAACCACAGACACAGAAAACGCGGCCTTCGACCTAGGACAAAAAACAAACAAGGGGGGAGGGGCTTCACAGGGGGATTTGCCCATATTTTTTTCTAATTTTTTTGCTGTAAAACTTAACAGTGTTACTATTAGGAAAAATAACAGTGAGGCTAATAATAATGAAAACAAATGCCCTTGTTGAATCGTTGCGTAACACCGCCGTAGAGCTTATGAACACTGCCAGTGAACTTGAGACCAAGTACGTGGTTACGCCACGAAGCAACCCCCAAGAATTTAAACTCGTTATCCCGCTAGGCATGTTCGCTGGGACGGCGATTGACACGCTTAACTTGAAACATGCGCCTAACGTAGCGTACGTCGGCGAGTGCCGTATGGGTGGCGTTGACTACAGCTCAGTGCGTATCCTCGTACGTGAACCTTTCGATATTGATATTGCTCAGTGGGAACTTGTTGGTGACAACACGTTAGTTTGGAGTGAGTAAATGTCGGGGGAATATTCACTATCAACGCTTAGCGGGAGTTATGCGTCGCTTGGCATTGCCCGCCTAACAGCACAAGAAGAAACCTACGTTCAACGCCGCACTCAGGGGATCAATCCTTCTGCGGCGGCTCGTGCGGCTGGCTATAAGTACCCAGCAAGGGCGGTGGCTGAGCTATCTGAACGTGAGGACATAAACCTAGCAATCTCTTACATGCGCGAAATGCAAAGGCAAGTTGCAGTCCAAGCGGGGGCTATTGAGTTCACCAAGGACGACGCAACAGCCCTATATCTTGAGGCGCATGCCAAGTCAGCGACAGCGATGGAAGAAATACGTGCGGTGGATTCGCTCGTTAAGCTGCATGGCCTAGCAACACCTGAAAAAGTCGAAGTTAACATCACTAACCGTAGCCAGATGGAAACTATGGACGATGAGCAACTACTCAAAATGGCTGGACAAGATATTCAATTGTCGCCTGATGAGTATAAGGTGGCGCACGATGAGGACTGAGCATTGCCATGAATGTTTACGCACTGTTCCTCACTTTGAAATGTATGACCAAAAACACTGCCTAAGTTGCGCAAAGCAGCTGGGAACGTTTGTGAGGCCATCTAACAAAGAGTCAGTGCAACGAATCGAACATGAGTTCAAACGCGTCAGAGAGGAAGAAATAGAGGCGTTTAACGTAGAGCTTGAGGCTAGGAAAGAGCTTGCTGAACGTGAGCTGGTTCGTCGTCGTCTTTTACCCTTCATTAAGCGGCATAATGACGCTTACATGCCCGGCTGGGTTCATGCCGATATTTGTATGCGGCTTGAGAAATTCGCGCAGGACATTGAGAACGGCCTATCGCCACGGCTGATGATTACGATGCCACCGCGACACGGTAAGTCGGAAATAGGCTCTAAAACATTCCCTAGCTGGTACTTAGGCCGTAACCCTACGCATGAGGTTATCACCTGTTCGTACTCGGGCGACTTAGCAGAGGACTTTAGCCGTAAGTGTCGTGACCTACTGGACACCGACAAGTTCAAGGCAGCATTCAAAACACGTCTATCGCCAGACACCAAGAGCGTTAAAAAGTGGATGACTACAGAAGGTGGTGGCTTCACTGCGGCGGGTGTAGGTGGTCCGATAACGGGTCGTGGTGCGCACTTAGGTATCATTGACGATCCCGTAAAAAACCGTGAAGAAGCTGAGTCGGAAGTTACCCGCCAAAAGGTAAAAGATTGGTACTCATCGGCATTCTACACGCGTCTTGCACCAGGGGGTGGTGTGCTGATAATTCAGACTCGCTGGCACGATGATGACCTTGCGGGTTGGCTGTTAAACGTATTTGAGGAAGCGAAAAAAGAGGCTGAGGAGAAGGGCGAACCTATCCCAGAGGACGTAGACCAATGGGATTTGGTTGAGTACCCAGCTATCGCGACACAGGACGAAAAGTACCGTAAGAAGGGCGAGGCGCTACACGAGGAACGCTATCCGTTACCCGCGCTACGTCGTATAAAACGTGCCATGATACCGCGAGATTGGGAGGCGCTTTACCAGCAAAGGCCAGTGTCTGAGGACGGTGACTTCTTCACGCGTGATATGTTCCGCTACTACAAGATTGGCGAGCTACCACCGTTGGAGGACATGCGTCTGTATGCAGCGGCTGATTTGGCTATCTCTACAAAGCAAACGGCTGACTACAGTGTGTTTGTGGTAGTCGGTATCGACCGTAAGCAGAATATTTGGATTGTTGACCTGATACGTGGCCGATGGAACTCGTTGGGTATCATTGACCGTATGTTTGAGATTCAGACGAAGTATAACCCTGAGCTGTTTGGTATCGAGACAGGCCAGATTGAGCTAACGCTAGAGCCGTTCATTCAAAAGGCCGAGCAGGAACGTGGTATCTCACTTCGCTACGAGAAGCTTAGAACACGCGGCGCAGACAAAGGTACACGTGCTAGGCCGATACAGGGTCGTATGGAACAGGGCAAGGTTATTTTCCCTACCATAGAGTCGACACCGTGGATGAGTTCGCTACAGAACGAGCTACTTAAGTTCCCGTTAGGCGCTAATGATGACCAAGTGGATGCGTTGGCTTGGATTGGTCAAATGCTCATGCTATTTGGTATTCGTAACGAGAAGAAGCCCAAGCCTAAAAAGTCGTTTAAGGACAAATTGCGTAAGTTTGGCGGCGGCACTAGAGGCCGTCATAAAAGCGGTATGGCTGCTTAGCGTTTATTGAGAATTAACAGTGCTACTGTTATTATTGGCTAACAGTAAATAATAATAACAACAACAGGTCGTGAAACTTGGACGCTGAAACTATAAAACAGATAATCGCGTTAGGCTCGCTTTTTGTGGCCGTGATTGGCTTGTGGCATAAGCTAGTCATACTACCCATCAAAGAGGAGCTGAAACTCAACGCGACAAGTATCCGCACACTCGAAATTGACAGTGCGAAGCTGGATACAACGCTCACAGCGCTTACTAACGCAATTGACCGACTAACCGATAGGTTGGACCGTGAATGAGTAGAAATAAGAAAAGAGACCCGAGGGTTGTTGCTCGTGATAATCAGACCCGATTTGAGGAAGCGAACAACACCAAGCATAAGGACTTTATCAAACGCGCTGTGCGTAACAACAACTTTTACGCAGGTGATCAGTGGAACAAAGAGGATAAAGCCCGCCTAGACCGTGAAGGCCGACCAGCCTTGACGCTTAATATGATCTTATCAACGGTGAACGCCATCATAGGTGAGCAGCTTGAGCGTAAGGTTGAAGTTGTCTACCGACCGCGTGACTACGGCGATGAGGGCACTGCGTTCGCGCTTAATGCCATCACCCGCAGTATTCTTGCGGTAACGCACTTCGACGATACCGAAGAAGATGTGTTTGCTGATGGCCTAATCACAGGCCGTGGGTACTATGACGTTCGCATGAGTTTCGAGAAGAACCTGCAAGGTGAGGTTGTTATCACGTCTGAGGACCCTATTGACGTTATCCCTGATAGTGAGGCTAAAAGCGCAGACCCGTCTACATGGAACGAGGTGTTTATCTCACGTTGGCTAACGCTTGACGAGATTGGTGCTTCATATGGCTGGGAGAAGGTCGAGGGCTTAGAGCGCCTAGTTGATACTAGCAGCTATAACACGGACGATAACTTCGAATACTTTGAAGGCACGTTTGGTGGCACAAGCCGCACGACAACGATGGACGAGAAGGACAGCCGTCAGCTAAGACGTGTTCGCGTTATTGAGCGCCAGCACTTTGAGGTAGATGAGCAGTACCACTTTGTCGATATGACTACGGGTAACATGCGACCTGTACCGTTTGGCACTGATAAAGAAGAAATGGAGGCGTTCGCAGAGCAGTATGGCCTTGAGCTAATTAAGCGTAAAGGTCGCCGAGTGCGAATGACTGTTACAGCGGATGACATTCTGCTGCATGATGATTGGTCTATCTACCGCTCATTTACTATCGTGCCTTTCTTCCCGTACTTCCGCCGAGGTAATCCGTTTGGCCCTGTAGATAATCTAATCGACCCACAGAACCTACTGAACAAGACCAGCTCGCAAGAGTTGCACATTGTTAACACGACGGCTAACAGTGGCTGGGTGGTGCAGGAGGACTCACTGGTCGATATGGACGCTGAGGACTTAGAGGAACGCGGTGCTGAAACTGGCCTAGTGCTACAGTACAAACGTGGGTATGAGAAGCCGGATAAGATTCAGCCGAACCAGATACCAACGGGCATCGACCGTATCTCACAGAAGGCCGCTGCAACTATCCGTGAGATATCATCGGTTAATGCGTCAATGCTTGGTACGGCTCGTGCTGACCAGTCAGGCCGTGCGCAGGAGGCCGCTGTAAGTCGTGGTCAGATTCAGGTGTCGGTAATCGTGAGTAACCTTAAACGTGCCCGCCGTATGGTTGGCCGTAAGGTGCTTGAGCTGGTTCAAGACTTCTACAGTGAGACTCGCTACTTTAAAGTGACGGGTAGCAGTATCCTTCAGGGCGAGGAGCGCACGGAGGAGGTCGGCATTAATGTGCCAGATGAGGACGGGAACATAATCAATGATGTGACCATTGGCGATTATGACGTTGAGGTAAGCTTTAGACCTTCGGGCGGTACAATGGCCGACCAAGAGTTTGAGGAAGCGTTGCGCTTGCGTGAAATGGGCGTTGCTATCCCAGACCATGTTATTGTCCAGCACTCGAACCTTACTAAACGTGGTGAAATTGCCGAGTTCCTTAAAGAAAGCCAGGGCTTCGGTGAGCCGAGCGAAGAACAAGCAGCGCTTGAACAGATGCAGATACAGCACCAAATCAACATGCTGCGTAAAGAGCTTGAAAAAGTTGATGCAGATATTGATGTGGCACTGGCGACGGCTAAAGAGAAAATGGCTAAGACTGACTCGCTAAGTGGCTTCAACCAAGCGCAAATGGAGCTACGACGACTCGAACAAGAACGTGTGGCCAAAGAGCAGGAGCTATCACTTCGCATTGCTCTGGCGGCTAGAGGCCATCAGAATCAGAATGCTATGAACGATAAGCGTATTTCTAGCCAAATCGCTATGAAATCTATGGATATGGCGTATAATGCGTCGAATAAAGATAACAGTAACACTAATAAAAATAATAACAGAGGTGACTAATAATGGCTGCAAACCGTAACCTTGATGGACTTAACGCAACATCGGCAATTCTTGATGATTACACGCCACCTACGCCAGAGGAGCGTGGCGACTTCGTTGAGGACGATGAAGCCCCTGCGGACGACGTTGTTGATGAGCTTGAGGACGATGACGAAGAATCAAGCGAGCTTGAAGAAGAATCGGATGAAGATGAAGAAGAATCGGACGGAGATGAAGATGAGTCTGAGTCTGAGTCAGAGGGCGAGGGTGATGTGGATGGTGCTGAAGGCGAGGAGGAAGAGCCTGCTGAAAAGCCTTCTAAGGGCGCTAAAGGCCGACGTGTACCACTCGAACGACTAAACAAGGAGATTGAGAAACGCCGCAATCTTGAGTCTGTAGTACAAAGCCTCCGTACAGAGATCGACGCGTTGAAGGGCGCTGGTAGCCAAGAATCGCAAGGCGAACAGCAAGCTGATCCTGTTGGTTTCACCCGCGAGGAGTTTGAGGGTATGCAGGAGGCTATGCTTGACGGCGAGACTGATAAGGCTTTCGAGTTATTCGGCAAAATGATGGCTAGCCAAACTCAAGCGATACAGGCCAAAGCTGAGCAAGAAGTATCAGAACGCGTACGAAATGAGCTTAACCAAGACCGTGCAATGTCTGAGTTGCAACAAACGGCGCAGGCGTTAGCTGAAAAGTACCCAGAGCTTGATAGCGCTGGTGACGAGGCGGACGAAGGTCTGATTGAAGAAGTGGTGGAAATGCGTGACCTGTACGTTGATCGTGGTCTATCGCCAGCCGAAGCGCTTAAGAAGTCAGTTCGCTTAGTTGCCCTTGAAAATGATTTAGTTGACCGTACAGCTAAACCTAAAGCAGATATGGCTAAGCCTACGAAGAAAACTAACACTAAGGCCAAGCTAGCTGCGGCCAAGAAAGAGCGTGGCAAGCTGTCGGGCACAGGTGGTGGCAATAGTCGCCCTGATATTGATATTTCACGCATGTCAGACGACGAGTTTGCAGGTCTTAGTGCTGAAGCTAAAGCTCGTGCAAGAGGAGACTACGTAGAGTGATGGTCGAGCCAAACGAGACCCTGTGGCTGACCTACATTTGGATCTTTATAGCGGCACCACTGATTGTCCGCTATTTAGACCCATCGGTCGATAGTTACCCTAAGCGAGTCATCATAGGCTCAATACTCTCGGGGTGCATGATTGCCGTGGTGTTCATTCTAGCTCTGGTAGTGTCCGTCATTGGACTTGTGGCCTAGCAGCAAAAAGCCGACTTAATCGTCGGCTTTTTTGTCCCTCTCAGAACGCTTTTTCCTTGCTTGTCGTTTAGCCCTAGATTGCTCTAGGGTGTTAAAGCTTTTAGCAAGTGCGTCTATGTCGGAAGGTATTGTTTTCCCTTTTCCCTGCGGCACTGTCATTACCCCCTTGTAATTTAATGATGCTCCCCCGCAACTATGGTAGCAGACGCGAGCTTTAATCACAGTTCGTTTTAACAGTGTTACTGTTTACATTATATATTAGTAATTGCTATAATTACTGTTATCCAAGGTGATACCTTGTCAATCAATCCTGCCCCACAGCTCAGTTATGCCGTGCATTCATTTCGATAGACCCACGTTACGGGACGACTCAAAACATTTGGATTTAATAAGTCCACTGTTAGTCGTTTCGCGACAAAGCCAACGGCTCAGGGACTAACGAAGGGTATGCTTTAAATGGCAAAGACTAATTTCTCAGCGTTAGACGACGACGCTAAAAAAGTATGGTCACGTGATACGTGGCATCAGGCACGTGAAAAAATGTTCGTGTCGAAGTTCATGGGTTCAGGCCAGAACGCAATGATTCAACGCATTACCGAGCTAACTAAGTCAGAGCGCGGTACAGAAGCGATTGTGACATTAGTACCAGATATGCACGGTGACGGTATCGTTGGTGACAACGAATTAACCGGAAACGAGGCAACGCTAACAGCTCACCAAGATAAGGTTGAGGTTGACCAACTTCGTAACGCGGTTAAAAACACCGGTAAATTAAACGACCAAAAAACGGTTGTTAACTTCCGTGAACAAGCTCGTGACCAGCTAGCTTACTGGCTATCAGACCGTATGGACCAAATGACGTTCCTACAATTAGCGGGCTTAGACTTCGCGCAAACTAACGATGGCCGAGTACGTCCTGGTCAGGGTGCGAATGACGACAACCTTTCAGACTTAGCGTTCAACACGGCAGGTGGTTTAGCACCAACTTCTGAGCGCCACCTAATGTGTCTTAAGGGCGGCAAGGTAGTTGATGCAGATACTACTGCAATCACTGCTGACGACAAGCTGGGCTATGACCACATCGTACGTTTACAAGCGATTGCTAAGACTCGCTATATTCGTGGTATCCGTGGTAACGGCGGTTCAGAGGTGTACCACTTATTCTTACACCCAATGGCATTAGCGACGTTGAAGCTAGACCCAGACTTCAAAGAGAACGCACGTCATGCAGGTGTTCGCGGTGATAGCAATACGCTATTTGCGGGTGGTGAGTCTTACATTGTTGACGGCCTACACATCCACGAGTTCCGCCATGTACCAACTACTTTAGGTGCAGATAGTGGCTCTAAATGGGGTGTTGACGGTACTGTTGACGGCTGTATGGGTCTGTTATGTGGTGCTCAGGCGCTAGGTTTCATTGACCTAGATACTGCGTCTTGGGATGAGCGTGATCACTTCGACTACGGTAACAACTACGGTATTGCTTACGGCAAAATCTTCGGTATGAAGAAAATGCAGTTCAAGGACGCTAAGAAATCAGCGGACCGCAATGTTAAGCAAGACTACGGTGTTTTACGTATCGACTTCGCTATCTAAGTTGGGTTAAGGGAGTGAGTCGACCACTCCCTTACATATGCAAGAGAATTACAAATGAAAGTTAAAAATTTTACACGCCAAACAATCCGAGTAACAGCCCCGATTGGCGGCCACGTGCTACTTGTTAAATCGGGTCAAACTCGTGATGTTCCAGCGCACCTTGAAGATGCAGCTATCCGTGCTGGCTTAGTTCCGTTGGAAGATATTGAGCTGCAAGCAGAGCGCGAGGCAGCGATTCTAGCGGAAGAAAAAGCCAAAGCTGAGGCAAAGGCCAAAGAAGAAGCGAAAGCGGCTGAGGAGCAAGCAGCGGCGCTAGAAGAAGCGGCTCGCAAGGCAAAAGCAAGTGAAGCTGCAAAGAAAGCGGCTGCGACACGCGCGGCAAACAAAGCGGCTGGTAAGTAATAGAGGCATATTGTCATGTTAACCGTAGGAACAATACTAACAAATCGCGTCCGTGTCCTTCTACGAGACATTGACGAAGGCGGCGTACAGTGGCGTGACCCAGAGTTGATCCAATGGTTCAACGAGGCATGTGCTGAGGTCGCGAGAGTTCGCCCAGAAGCGTGTAGCACTACAGGCTCGTTTCAGCTCCAAGCTGGCTCAAAACAGAGTGTGGCAACGCTAGGTGCGTCACGTGTGCTTGAGGTTATCTGCAACATGAAAAACGGCGAAGAAGGCCGTGCGGTTCGCCACGTCGAGCGCTCTACGTTGGATAATGAGGACCCTAATTGGATGGCGGGCAGCAAGACTGACACCGTATTTCGATACAGTGTTAGCCTGACAGACCCACGCTCATTCTACGTGTACCCACCTGCTGACGGCACAGGTAGCTTGTTGATGGTTACTGGCACAACGCCAAATGAGGTGGAATCGCTAACCGACCCATTCCCGCTACCGTCAATGTATGCGGCGTGTGTGGCTAACTACATTCTTCACCGTGCGTTCGCTAAGTTCACTGAGTCGGAGTCTATGCAGGCTCGGGCACAAAACTACTACAACGTGTTTGTGTCTCAGATTGGTGACACTCAAGCAAGCATGGAGAATGACAACGCCAAGACCCGTGACCCAATAGGGGCGTAACATGGCGTACGTTCAAGAATGGGTTGATAGCATCAGAATGGACGTACCCGAGCCGCTGGATTCTACAGTGGCTCGTCAAGTTAGGTACGCCATTCAAGAGTTCTTCCGAGCTTCGGAGGCATGGCTGCATACAGAGCGTATAGCGCTTGTTGATGACAACGCGCCTCTTGAGGGCATGCCTGATGAAACGTATGTCGCTGCTACGAAGTACGCTTATTTCGAACCAGCTGACCGAGAAGGGCGCTATAAGCTCGTAAGTGAGCTACCTCATAGGTTAATGCCCGCAAGGCGCATAGGTTGCTTTGCGCACAGTGGTAACAGAATCCTGTTAGACGCATTCGAGGAAGGTACGCTTGAGGTGTCGGTTGTCGTGCAGCCCAACCGTAATATCGACAGCGTACCTGACTCACTAGGCGACAAATGGTTTGATGTAATCCGTCGTGGTGCGATTGCCCGTCTGCTTTCTATGCCTGAAAAAGAGTGGTCGAATCCGCGTGCTGCTGCAACGTATGAAGCGCATTTCCGCGAAGGTATAGCTAAGGCCAAACGTGAGGCGAGAGACGACCGAAGCAGGCCAAAGCGTTCGGTGAGATTTAATAAGAGTTTCGCATGGTAACTGACCCTTTTGCAGTTGACGATATTGAATTGGTGTTCCCTACGATAGAGCCGTATATCGAACGGCTCTATCGTTGTTTCGGCGGATACCCAGTGGAGGAGGTTAAGCGCCTCCTTAAGATCCGAGCTGCAACACTCCACCTAGTAGGTGAGGACTCGTTTTTTATAGCCCAATGGGAAGAGGGCAAAGCGCATGTGTTGTGCGCCGCAGCAATGAGCGGCCATGTTAGTGATTGGTCGGAGATAATGACAAGTGTATCGGCTTACCTAAAAGAGCTGGGGTGCAAGAAGTTCACGTTCACGAGCCCGCGTAAGGGCTGGTCGAAGGTGGCGGAGCAGGTCGGTTTTAATGTTGAGTCTGTAACGTATGTGAAGGAGCTTTAATGTCTAGCCCTGATAAGCCTAAAACATCAGAAGGTGAAAAATTACAGGTCGAGCTAGCGTCAAGAATGTTTGACGAGGGTTCAAAAGTTAAAGAGGCTACACGAGATTCGTTCATGGCCTCAAATAGACGTGACAACCGCTCGCAGCTTATGGCTCGTGTGGGTGCAGAGTCTGCTAAAGTCAGCAAGGAACGTCTACAGCAGAGCCGTCGACAGGGTTCATACAAGACTGTAGATGGCGGTGTTGATGTTAAGTCTGCGGGTATCGCAGCGACGGGTAAAGGTGGGCGTTCTTATGATGCAGAGGGCGATATTGTCCGCCGTGATACGTCAAGCACGGAGCGAGTTGCCCGTAGCATGGGGGCAGAAGGCCATCAGCGTTCAATGAGTGACTTCGTTGAGGACAACAAGAAAAAACAAGCAGTCTTTGATTTGATTGGCGCAGGCGCGCAGGTTTACATGTACGGCACGGATTCCGAAAAGAGTGGTAAAAGCGATAAAGGCAAAACGTCGGGGAATGACGCTAACGCAAGTGTCGCGGATATTTTAGGAGCGTTAGAATAATGGCAACAACTACTAGCGACGCCAGCTCGAACAATACCCAATATTCTGGTTTACCTTGGAGCATGAGCAGCATATCGCAGTCGTCTACAGCTTCGGTGGTCAATAATATGATCAACAAGGCGAAAACGGCGGCTGCTTCGGAGCTTGATTATGAGGCTGAGCTTGAGCGTATGTATCAGAACCAAATCACGGATTATGAGCAAAATACGCTACCTATCATTAACGACTTACTAGCCGAGAGTGAGAGTACATCGATTGTTGATAGGTCAAGGTCACTCAGCGAGAACTTAAATGCTAAAACAACTGAGGTAGCGAATAGACAATTGGGCTACAGCATGGGAGGTCAGCTTGCTTCGCAGCGTAATGCGATCAATCGAGGTCAAAACCGTACTGTTGCGGCTTCACGTTCGGCCACCATGACGCAGGCGTATGAGGACCAGCGCGTTAAGCAGCAGGCGGCTCGTACGCAACTTATGTCTATCAGTGAGCAGTTACAGTCATCTGGTACGGCTTCAATGTCGCAAGCATACCAAGCTAAAGAGCAGCGTGATGCGGCCTACAAAGCGGCTAAAGGTGGCTTCATGTCACAAGTTGGTGCCGTGGCCGGTGGTGTAATTGGCGGGGTATTTGGTGGCCCAGCGGGTGCGGCTGCGGGTGCGTCAATTGGTAGCGCAGCAGGCGGAATGATAGGAGGTTAAAATGGCAGGTTATGGAATGCGTGATGGTTCGGCTATTATTAATGCGATAGGCCAGTATGCACAATATGCGGAAAGACGCGAAGAACGTGAGTACCAGCGTGAGCGACAAGAACGCTTAGACGCAGAGAACATGCGACGCCAGCGACTAGCTGATGAGCGCAGTAGTGCCTTGTTTGAGCGCCAGATGAGCGAGTACGACCACAAAGAGGCTGAGCGCCAAAGAATAGCTGATGAGCGCCAGCGATTAAGGGACGCACGACAAGGCTATGTTGATGATGTTACGGCTTCAATTGACGAGCAGGAACGGGCGGAGCTGAACAGGTTTAATCGTGCGTTAACGCGCGATGGCGGCGACATAGAAGTAGCCAGCAATGGTGATGGTACGGTGTCGTTTGGTGTGCTTAAGTCTAACGGCGAACGAGCGCCATTAACCGTAAACCCAAACGACAACACGAGTACGCCTTTGCGAGCCAAGGAGGAAGATTTAAGTCGCCTACAGGCTCACGCTGCTAAAAGTATTGAGGTCGCGGAACAAAACGGCATAGCCCCTGAGCACCATGCAGCTTATGTACGCGCGAGTTTTACTGCGGACGAGAACGGTGTTGTGCGCGAGGCTTCACGCGATGAGTTTAAGGAAAACCTCAAGCAGCAAGGTTTGCTAAATGTTGCGCAGGATAAGCAGGTTTCACCGGATGAGGATGTTCCTACTGAAGAAAACCTCAATCGTTCAGCTGCGAGGCAAGAGGCCGCGAATGAGGCTAAGCGCGAGGGCACTCGTCGTTTAGCTGGTGTTAGTGGCCGTGTTGCTGCGCTGGAAAAAGCTTTCGGTAAAAAGGCGCACGGTGACTCTGCGAGGGCATCGTTTAAGGGTGATGTTGCGAAAGTTACGCCGAGCAATAAGGTTAGCACTCCCGAGGGAGCTGAGGACTTAGCCAAGACTAAGGAAGCGATTGACCAATCAGGTGAAGCACTGCCAAAGGTGAATCGCGCCCTAGAGCCAATTGCACAGGTTGAGGACGTTGAGCAGAAGATGCAGGCCATTAAGGACAAGTATGCGGCTAAGCGCAAGCGCGCAGCTGTTGTCGGCGAGCTGTATCTAACGGGTAATATCAACGAAAAGCAAATGCGTAACTACATGGATACGGGCGATATGCGTTTCAGTACGCATGATATTGAGAAGCACAGAGCCGATATTTATGAGGTGCAGGCGAACGCTAACGCTAAGGTAATTAAGGCGCGTAAAGAGCTGCTTAACGCTCAAGTGGCGGCGGCAAAAGCTACAACCACCAATGTAGAGTCACAGCAAAAAGCGCTTAAAGACACACGTAAGTACCTCGGTGATGTTGGCGCGTCGGTCGCTGGTTATATTGGTAGCATTCGAGGCTACAAACCTGCGCAAATCAAAGGGCTTGAGTCACAAATTAATATCCTTGCTGACCGCTTTATGGCTAATGGCCGCTACAGTGTTGAGGCTATGAGTACGCCAGAATTTGCCGCAATGTGGTCGCATGGTATTGAGTCTTATCTTCGTGCTGAGCCAAATGCTGAGTTAACGGTGATGAGCGTTACGCCCTACATAACAGCGGTTGAGGCTAAGTATAAGCCCGAAACGGCTAATACAATCAAAGCTGTTAGCGCGTACTCAGGACTTGGCGTTAGTGAAGTCAGAGACGTTTATAACGACAGGTACAACGAGGATCGTGCGGAGTTCGAGCAAAAGGGCGGCCAGTGGAATGAAGCAGCCCAACGCGATTTCGACGAGCTATTTAAGGAAACGTACCTTTATAAAAATTAGTAACACTACTAAAAATCATAGTAGTAATAATGTTAAAATCCCTATCACTTAATTGTGTTAGGGATTTTTTTATAAGTATGAGTGATTTCATAGATGAGTTGATCCGAAGGGGCGAGCGTAGAGGAGACTTTGCCAAGAACAAACCAGAGGACGCAATTGATGATGTTGAGCTACGGGATGGCGATAGTGGCGGTATCGGTGAGCCAAAAGATGCGCGTTTCGAGGGCTTTAACACTGTGGAAAAGCCGCATGATTGGCGTAATGACGACCACCCAAACGCAAGTGACGCGCAGGCCGTAACGCAGGGTGTGCTTGATGAAGGTGGCTACGTTGTAAAAGGCAATGAACGAGGACGGTACAAGCGCCCACTGTCACGTATGTATGATAAGAATGGCAATGACATTGCGTCGCGCATGGTTGAGTCGGGTGCGGCTGCACCAGATAGAAGTGTCGATGCCACGCAGGCTGAAATGCTTGGCATTGCCCGTCGAGCGTTGGGCTATGCTCCGTCAAGTGACGAGAAGATGAACGCAGTAGGCCAGAAAATCCGTGAGAGCAACGATGAGTTCAGGCCGTGGGAAAATGCGGTTTTAGAGTCTAAAGTGTACGACCGACGCTCAACGTTTGAACGTGCATTTGACCGTGGTACTGATGAAACAAAAGCGGCGCTAGGTGGCGCGCTTAACTATATCGGTGAAATGGTCGGCAATGAGGAATGGGCTGCCGAGGGTCGGGAGATTGCGCGTAGGCACGGTGTTGATGCGGCTCTTAATAAGCGTAAATTCGAGTCTGTAGACAAGGTTGAGGGCTTTAGTGATGCTTTAGACTATGTGGTCGAAACTCTAGGCGAGGCCGCCCCTGGTCTTATAGTCGATGCGTTAGCTACTGCGGGCACTGTGGCAGTCGGTGCAGTGTCAGGTGGTGCAGGTGCTGCTGCGGGTGTCGGGCTAATGGGGGCTATGCGAGCTACCGCTGGTCGAGCGCTCATGAAAGGTGCGAAAGCTGGCCTATACGCTGGCCCCGCGTTATCTGGGTTCGTACAGTCTGCGGGTGCTATGGAGAACCGTTTGGACAGCACAGGTGAGGGTGAGCACACAGAGGCCGCGACGCTATCGGGTGCTGCTGGCGCTGCGCTAAATGCACTGCCTTTCGTTGCTGTGCTTGGTAAATCGCTCAAAGCTACTGGCCTGTCTGATGAGGCTGCAAAACCAGTGATGGATGCGCTATCGAAGCCGTCTGTTACCAAGCGTTTAAAAGATGTTTTAGGCACTACGGCAATCGGTGCTGCGGCGGAGGGCATTACTGAAACGGCGCAAGTTATAACTGATGAGATTATCGCCACAGAGGTAGGTGATGATGAGTGGAGACTAGAAACGCGCGACGCTGTTGAAGCGGGTATCCGAGCTGTTATCGGCGGTGGTGCTATGGGTGGTATCGCATCTACAGCGGGTAATGCTGTTGGCTTTATGCGCGAGTACAACCAAGCTCGTCAGGGAGCAGATGCAGAGGGCGAACAAATAAATGCTGATGGCTGGAGGGCTGACACTGTTGAGGAAGTAGAGGACGACGGTGTTCCATTTTCGAGTGACGACTCGCTTGAGCAGAGTGTTGAGCGAGCAGCTAAAAAGCGCCCTAAAAGCAAACCGAACGCCAAGGTAGAAACAGATGATACGGGAGTCGTAGGCCAAGGCCAATTTGATTCGCTAACTACCCGTGATGTGCCAAACCTAAGCAGTGACCGCTACGATGAGCTACGCGAAATACTTGAGCCAAAAGGTAAGCCGCTTAATGAGTCTCAGGTAGGAGCGCTTATTGATAACGGCACACTAACAAATGAGGAATTAGCGCGCTACGCCGCTGATAGTCACTATGGCGCAAGCACTCCGCTAAGTGGCGGGTATGACAAGGCTCGTGGTGATGAGGCACTTGCCCGTGTCTTTAAGCAAGTAGTTCGTCTGTCTCGTGATGGTAAACTCAAGCTGACTGAGCAAGAACGCAACCGTTTAACAGAGGCTGAGGAAGAAAGCACGGATACCGCGTTAAGAGCGGCGTTAGGGTCTATCAACCCAGAATTCAATAACATTGTGTATCGCAATGCTAACCAATTCGATGGTCGCGCTATGTTTCGTGACTACAGCAAAATCAAACGCGACCGAATAAAGAACCGTGAACGTATCAAGAAAGAAGCGCAAGTCGAGAAGTCAATTGAGAACGCGCCGACTGTTAAGATTCCAGAAGGTGAAGCGCCTAAAGAAAAGCCAAAAGGTGTCGTAAAAAGCGCCCCAGATTGGATCAAAGAAGGCCGCAAGCCAAGCAAAGAAGAAATCGACGAAGCAATGGCTATGCTGGATAACGCGAAGGACAAGCTTAAAGTCCGCATCAGAAATGTTATTCAGGGCAAAGGCAAGAATACACAGGCCGCTAGAGATATATTCGCTGTCGAGGTGGCTAAGAATGCAAAACAACTAGCCGAGGTAGGCCAACACTATGACTTCGAGTCATCAGGTTCGCTTGAGGCCGACAAGCTTACTCTACTGAACAAGATTGTTGATAGCAGCATTGAAGGTACTAAGCCAGATAAACCCAAGGCGAAGGAGAAAGCGCAGAAGCCGACCACCACTGAGGGCAAGGTTGAGTATCTTAAGCAAGAGCTTGGAACACGTACGGCCAGTGATGGTGATATGGGTAAATTGCTGGAATCGCATGACCAGTACCGTAAGTTCGTTAAAGATGGTGACGCGGTTGATCCGTCTAAATTGTCCGATACTGCGCGTAACACATTAAAACAGCGCGCTAAGTTCGCTGATAATAAAGATATAGTTAAGCAAATCGATGAGCTACAGGCGCGTGTTGATAAGTTCGAGTTCATTCAGTCGTTCCGCAAGGCGGTGGATTCTATGTACGAGGAGACCGCAGCAACGAAGTCTCAACGTGAAATGGGTGAGCGTACAGACCAGCAAGTCGCGTACAGTGAGCGTGATGAGAACGGTGATGAGCGAAACGTTGGTGATGTTCAGAGTGTTGTGGACACCGGCGATAATGACCTAGAGGTTGCGGCCAACTACACCCGCAGAACGCAAATGGCCGAGCGTGTCTATAAAGAGCTAAAGAAAATCAAGGGTATGAATAACGCGGCTCTTGTTAAGTTCATGCGCGAAACTGTAAAACCTACAGAGCGCGAAGCAGCCCTCGGAGACCGCCTGCCTAAGCGAACCCGCAAGCGCAAGGCTATTGATAACCAGAAAACGACCAAGGACAACCAGTTTGACCAGTTCGATACGAACAAACCATTGTTCACCTATGGCGACCAAGAAAAACGCCCAGATACTCGCCACTTGTCGAAAGGCACGGTTAACCGACTCAAAGAGCACTTGGAGAACGATGATTTAGAAGCGTTTGGCAAGCTGTTAGAAAAGACAGGGATTATGCCCAAAGAGGCGACAATTGGTGAAGTGAAAATGACACCTAGTGAGCGCCTAGCTTCGGCGGCGCGTAATTCGTTCGCGAACAACAAGCTATACAGGTCAGCTCGCGCACGTTCAGGTGAGAAGCGAAGTGATCGCGGCCTTATGGTACGTGACAATGAATCGGGTAAACCACTTAATGTTGACTTGGACGCTGTTACTCGATGGGCATTGCGTGAGGACAAAATTGACCTTAATGACGGCGACATAAATCTCAACGAAGAGCTTGCTACTGCGGTGCTAAGTGGTATTTCAGCGTTGGCCGACCTGCGCCTTGATGATGGCCGCCCAATGTTTAGCTTTAACCTAGATACTATTCGTGATAGCGCTGTAGTGTACCGTGTTGATGGCGATAAACTGGCATCTGTGACTATGGGGTCTATCCGCAACGGCCTCAACTACAAAGGCAAAAAGCGCAGTACGAAAGTTGATGTTGTCCAGCCTAAGCATGTGGACAGAGATAAGCGCTCTCTGCTGCGTAGAATAGGCATTAAGCTGTCAGATAAGCCAGACTTCAATACGATCATTGCAGTGGCTGAGAACGCCGTAGCGGTGGGTGATTTACTGCCTAAAGAGCTGGTTTCTCTTACTTCGTCGATTGAGCACAACTTGAGGTCTAGCCGAACGCTGTCGGACTTAATGCCAGAAGATATAGGCAACGTGTACCGTGATGAAGTGTCCTATGACGATATTGCTTCATTGGTCTCAAAGGCTGTGAACGAGGGTAAAATCACTGAGGAACGCGGTGATGAGATACTACTCGATGCCAAAAATAGGGTGTTTGATAAGGACTTTGAGCAAGCGGCCAAAGAAGGTGGGGAGCTAACTATCGACACGGCGCGTGTTGATGATGAGATAGCGAACCGCGATGAAGTCTCTACGGCGAACAATACGCGAGGCGTGTTACGTAAGACCAAGCGCAAGGACAAAAGTGGTGGCGGAGCGCAAACGGCTATTAGAAGGTCACTTGAACAAAGTGTAGAGTCGGCAAAAGCAGATTACCAACTTGCCGTAAGGAGACCTGATAGAGTTTCAGCAGACGGTGTTGATGTTAAGGCGAAACTAGTAGCGGAGGCCAAACGTAAATTAGAGGTGGCTGAGTTAGCGCTTAAAAGCTACAAGGATACAGAAGTTGGAGAAGGCACGGACTTGAGCAAAGGCCGCAAAATTCAGCTAAACCGCAAGCTAAAGAAAGTGGTTAAGCGCAATCGTGGCCTGGCTAGAAAGTCTATGTTCCGTTTCTTTGAAATGACGCGCACACGTCTAGCTCGCATTCACCCAGATGCTGCGGCGAGGGCGGACAGGTTCACTGCACTACAACGAAATGCTACGGAGTATTTCGCGTCACGTATTGGCAAGGAGGTAGGAGACAATAAGGCGATTCAGAAGGGCTACGAGGACTCTATTAACAAGGTTAAAAGTCCCGAGCGTGAGAAGTACGAGGCTTTCATAGCACAGCTAAATGCGTACGTTAGAAAGCATGATAAAAACTTCAAGCCTGTAGCATCTAAGGTCCACCTAGACTTGCATGCTGTTGAACGAAACAGAGGAGGTTTCTTGTCCATACTTCGTGAGGCGGGAGTTAAGAACCCAGAGGCCACGCTTGACTCAATACTGGACGGTCGAGGATACCCAGAGTACGCAATTAGACCGGAGCTTAGCAATCAACCAAGGTCGGGGCGTAGGGTGCTAGAGCCACTTTACGAGAAGCTAAAGGAAGGTGGCTACGTGGATACAGACGCACCGAGACACTTACTCCGCCTTGTTAACTCGTCAACTAGCTGGGCTGCATGGAATGAGACGCATGGCGGCGTTAAAAACGGTAAGTGGGATTCTAATGCAGAGTTCAATCGCATACAGAGCGAGGTGCATACGGGCAATCGTCAGGAGTTCGCTAAGTTGTATCAGGGCGTTACGGGGCGTTTAGGCATGAACATGTCGCCTATACTACGTAACCTTAACTCTGCTGCTTTAGCTTTTCAGTCGGCTACGGTGCTGTGGTTCACTGGCCTAGCGAGTGTGCCGGAGGTAGCGGCAACATACTCTCGTATGCGCGGCGATACTAAAGGAATGCTGGACGACGCCAAGAGCGTTTTAACAGGGGTAGGGCGAGAGAAAATGTTTAAGGTCGCTCGCGATTTTGACATTATCACCGATGACGCTATCGAGCACTCGCTACAAGAAATGTACAACATGAACGACTTAACTATGGGTCGTATCTCACAAGGTATCCAAGCCTTTGTGTTCAAGTACAACGGCCAAAACTATGTGACCAAAATGACACGTGCAATAGCGACTAAGGCGGCTGAACGCTACCTTGTTCGTGCCGTGGAAGATGGGGCTGATGGGGAGAAGCGCTTAAAAGAGCTAGGCGTAACTGCGGCAGACGTTAAAGCATTCGCATCGGACGCAGACTTAACAAGCCCAGCTGGTAAACGTTATCGTGATGCGGTTCACCAGTTCGTTAATGAGGCCGTGACTAACCCACGTTCTACGCAGCTACCGCTTGTGGCAAATGATCCGCGTTTCTTACTCGTGACTACCCTTAAAAAGTTCTTCTACGGGTTCTATGACAACGTACACAAGTCGTTGGCTAAAGGGTTTAAGGACAGAAGTTCAAGTGTCGATCCTTGGAAAGCAGTAGCTGTTACAGCGGCGGTTGCCCTCCCATTGGCACTAATTGCGGAGCTTATACGCGAGCAGATTAGATACCCGTTTGGCCGCCCTAAGTGGCAGGGTGAGCGTGACTTGGTGGATTGGGGCGGCAGTGTTCTCGCGGCTACTGGTCTACTCGGACCCGCAACGATGGCCGAATCTATCTACGCTGGTACAACCTATGGTAATCACCCTGTCGTGGCTGCTATGGGACCGACCGCTCAGTTTGCTGTTGATGTGGCGACACTTGAAATGCAGCCGAGCCGTGTTGTGCCGCTGGCTAACCAGATACCTTGGATGGCTAAGCCTATCAACGAGTCGGTCAAGAATTTAATTAAATAAAACAGTAATGCTGTTATAATGCCCCATAAGTAACACTAATATTTATGGGGCTTTTTCATGGTAGAACCAAGAACAAAAAACTTCAAGCCTTCGGAGCTACGCTGTAAATGTGACTTCTGCAAAGGTGAAGTGGAGAACGAATGTGATCCATATGCGCTGCGGATGCTTCAAAAAATTCGTGATGAGGTTGGTCCTCTTGCGTTAACGAGCGCCTACCGCTGTGCTAGACACCCCGAAGAGGCGGAAAAAGAACAACCAGGTCAACACTTCAAAGGTGTCGCTTTTGATATTTATGTGCCGTGGGGCGTAAAACGAATGCAGATTGTTGAGCTTGCGTTAAAGCTGGGCGCAAAGGGCTTCGGCTTTGCTAACTCGTTCCTGCATATCGACTGGCGTGTGTCGAGTGAACCTGTTAGTTGGACGTATCATTAATGAAAATTCTGTTTAATGCTTTCCTAGGCACTGCGCCTAAGTTCGACGATGAGCAATTGCCAGATGGCTACGCTACGTTGTCGAACAACACTAAGTCAGAGCGGGGAATCTTAGAACCGTGGGCACTCCCTACGTCATTGGGCAGCTTTGGTCGTAGTGATACTAAGTCTATGCACAAGTACCGTGACCAATGGTTTACATGGCCTGAGATTACGTACGCTGTTAATGCGCCACTCAAGAATGACGCTTACGACTACGCACTGTTTGCTTCGGCCAATAGTGAACCACGGGTCGTGTATAACCTAAATGCAGAGGAGGGCAGTGGTCCTTATCCTGCGGTTACGTACCCTTTGAATGTACCAGTTCCTGACAAAATCGACTCTGTTATCACTGGTGATGCTGAGCATTGGTACTACGAACCCCAAGAGGAGGGCGTAGACTCAACGGGTGACACTGATGGCGACGGCATCGTCGGCTTGAAGCCTTACCAAGACCCAGAGGACAGTGAGTATGACTACTCAGAAGTTGCATACTCTTACTGCTATGTTGACGCTTGGGGGCGTTTGAGCGCGTTGGCAGACCCTACGGATATAGTAAAAATCCGAGAATGGGAGTACGTAAATACAACGGCGGTTACGCTCACTTTCCCTACGCCGCCAGATAGTCTTTTGCTTACTGACCCATTGCGCGGAACAAACGCAAAAATTCGCATATTCAGAACGAACCTAGCGAGTTCAGGTACGGCTGTCTACCAGTTCGTTGCTGAAATTCCAGCGACACAGAACACTTATACAGACACAACGTACAGCGGTGACTTATTGGACTCGCCTATCAACGAAGATTGGGTGGGCGCGCCAGACTTGAACACGGAGCTTTACCCGAATGGACCAATGCAAAAGGTCGTTGTTATGGGTTCAGATATTCTTGTGGGGCACAATAAACGTATCTTGTGCTTCGCTGAGCCAGACGCTTTCTACGCGTGGCCTGTCAGGTATTACAAGGTATTCCAAGAGGACATTGTGACAATCGAGACTTCGGGTTCAAACCTTGTTGTGCTAACGACGGGTGTGCCTTATGTGGTGCAGGGTGTACACCCTGAGTCGATGGACGCGGCACGTCTTGCAGACCCCGTTCCTTGCTCAAGCCCACAAGGTTCGACTGAGGTCGCGGGCGCTGTCTACTTTACTAGTGAAACGGGGCTGCACCGTATTGAGGGCTACGCGATTGCTAACGTGAGTACAGGTTTTATAGACAATGACTCGTGGCGCAAGCTTGACCCAAGCACAATGATACTTGGTAACTACGACAACAAGGTTTTTGTTCGCTGCCCGACGGTTGATAAAGCGCTCGTGTTTGACGCGTTAGACCCAAATGCGGGTATTAGAACGGTAGACCTAAGAGCTGAGTCCTTCGTTGAGCTAGAGGAGACAAATGACCTAGCCTACGTTGATAGTGATACCCGTGAGTTGATGCTTTTTGATTCGTCAGAAGATGGGTTCATGGAATTAGGCTGGGAGTCAAAAACATACCTGTTCAATGACCCTGTTTGCTTCAATATCGCGAAGGTACGAGCCAACACGTATCCCGTGAAAGTGCGTGTAGAGTATGACCATGCCACAACGGGTGATACCGTGGTCTATACGAAGCTTGTTGAAAGCCCATCGTTTTTCTATCTGCCGTTTAACAGTCGTGCCTTTAGATGGCGAACGGCTGTCGAACCAATAAGCCAAGCGGCTAAGTTAGAGGTTCGTGACATTCAGCTTGCGCAATCACCGGAGGAGCTTGTATGAGTCGAGCTTTACCGCCTGTTCCTAAAGACGTATCTCGCTCTGTTTCGCAGTTCCTTAACTCGTTACGTGAAACTGTCCAAATACAGGCGGGTATGGGGCGTGGTAACACGCTAGATCGAGCTGTAACGTTCAGAGATTTAAAGAAAGCGATAGGTACTGATGATTTATCGTCTGTCGCTACAAAATCCGCTACAGGTGTTGTTACGGCGTTTAATGACCCTATGCCGACGAAGCCAACTAACTTTGCGGCATTCGGTATGTTCAACATGGTAGGTCTTGAGTGGGATAGGCCAAAGGCCGATTGGTACGCGGCCACAGAGATTTATCGCGTTGATGTGACTGATGACCTAACGGCTACGCCAGTGTTCAGCGAGGCTGAATACGTTGGTACGTCGGCAACGGGTTTCTTCTCTGACTTGGTTGAGCCAGCTAGAACTTTTGTTTATTGGGCTAGGCACTTAAACCGTGATTACCAAGCGGGTGATATAAGCTCGCCAGAGGGTACACGCGCTAGTACGTCTGAAAGCCCAGAGCAAGTGCTGGTTAAGTTCAGCGAGGAAGTCGCGGGCAGCAACAACTTTAAGTGGCTGCGCAGTGACCTAAGCATAATGGACACCATAAACCGAACGCTCCAAGGCAGCGGTTTAGGTGACTCAGGGCTTGCTGATTTGATCAACGGAAGCGCTACGCTCAGCGATATGCTGGCCGAGCAAGCTATGAGCGAGGCATTGTCAAAGCACACGCAGACAGAGAGCATTCAGCAGCAATTCGCTAAAAACTATGCTCGCCTGTCGGGGGGCATACATGCGGCGGTCAACGCGGACGAAGCTTATGTGCTGCGTATCCAAGAGCTTGAATCCAAGTGGGAGAATGACCTTGGTAACATAGTTGACGCTAAAATAACCGAGTTCGATACGGTGCTTAGTAGTGCGGAAGGGGCTATCGCACAGGCTATTAGAAACTTCACTGTTGATTACGACGGCACAAACGTAAGCCTTCAGCAATTGGCTAGCACTACCGCATCACAAGGCGGAGTCTATGAAGCGCAATGGGGTGTAAAAACAAGTGTCGCTGGCCTCCAAGGTGGCGTGGGTTTCCTAAACGACGGCACTCAAACGAGCTTTGTTGTCGACGCGCAGACCTTCGCGGTAACGGGGGGCAATGAAAATGTGTTCCCGTTCATCATCAAAGACGGCAAAACGGTTATAGACAAAGCGTTTATCCAAGATGCAGAGATATACAACTTGCTGGCCGCTAACATCGTAGCGGAGCGCGTTAAAGTGGGTCTTTCATTCTCATCACCTAGCATTACTGGTGGTTCGATTGACGGTGCTACGTTGACAATTGGCGACAGGTTCTCAGTTAGCCAAGATGGGATCATGCGAACCCGTGACGGCTTCTTCGAGGGTAACGTAGCGGCAAAGAGTGGATACCTTGAAAATGTGCGGATTGATGAGTCCTGCACGATAGAGGGTACGTTATACGCGCAGAATATTGAGGGTGACATTGTTGACCGTACGGTGATCGTTGTTGACCGTGAGATTGAGGTTGGTCCTAGAGAGGTTTACATCCTGATCCAAGGAACAATCAGCCCTGGTCTTTTGGGTGCGACCGAAGAACGCGTACTAGTTGTTAGCGGCATAGCGCTAGACCACCAAGGCGGTGGTGGCTCTACGAGTAACTTTGACGTTTATCTACGGCTCGATGGGTCAGTTGTTCAGAAGTTCCATTCACACAATGTTGAGGAGGAGGGTTCTGTAACGGTTCAACTAGGTTGCCATATTCCTAAAGGCACTGCTGAACATACGTTTGCCGTGGAGCTTAGGCCAGATGTAAACGATAACATTCTAGTGCAGCAATCAGCGATTGTTGCAGACGTATTTAAGACGGGCAGCACGTTTAAGAACGTGTCCGGCCTTCACTACTAGAGGTAAAATTTTATGAGTAAATGGTACAGAACGGGTGTTGTTAACCTAACTAAAGATAGCGATATTATTGAGGGCATCGGCACGTATTGGGCATCGGCAGCGAACAAGCCTGCGGAGGGCGATATGTTCGTCCTAGATACACGCGTTTACGAGGTACTTGAGGTCATTGATGATTCGACAATTCGCATCGATAAACCATACAACTTAACTACAAAAAACAATGTGTTATATGGTATTATGCGCAGCGTGTCAGCAACCACAAACACACGACTTGCAGCGCAGGTCAGTGATACATTAGAGAAGCTAGGTAATCGCGTTACTGTCTCAACCACAGCCCCAAGCGCGGGGCAGGGTAAAGACGGTGACATTTGGATTGTCGCAGCCCCCTAATGGAAAACCGCAATGTCGGCTATAAAAATAAACGGGACTTGGCAACGAGTCTCGTCAATAAAGATAAAACAAAACGGGGTGTGGAACGACCACACCGCGTTGTATGCGAGGTTAGACGGTGCTTGGCACCTGATAGACCTAGCTGCCGAGGCTCAAGGCCCAGCTTACCATATTTGGAAGGCATACGCTGATGATGCGTTCGGCAATGGTATTAGTCTTTCCCCAGAAGGCAAAGAATACATAGGCTTCGCTGTAGGCCAACGAGTTGAAGAACCCGACCTATCAGACCCGTCGCTTTACGATTGGTCTCTAATCAAAGGTGCAGACGGTAAAGACGTAGACCCCGAAGTCTTAGCAGAAATACTAGAGAAACAGGACGGGTACAATAGTTCGTTATATGATGTTAATGATGGCCTGTATTCAGTCGAGCAAGCTTTGGCGGACGCTGATTCTCGCTTAAAAGCTGCTGATGTGGCGCTCAGCCAAGCCCTCCAAAGCGCACAAGTAGACTTCTCAAGCTCAGTGGATTCGTTAAATGAGTCTATTAGCGAGGTCGAGAATGACCTGCTAAATCTAGTTAGCCTAAGTGGTGAGCAAGGTTCGTCTATCACGCAGCTTAAAAATACTACTGATGAACAAGCGCAAAAAATCGCTGTGCTTGAAACTAACGATGGCAGCACTCGCTCACGTGTAGCTTCGTTAGAGTCAACGTCGGAAGAACAGGCTACACGCTTGTCTAGTCTTGGCGTTTGGGATGGTGAGGCGTTCGCCACTATCAAAACGCTGGAAGAAACTGATTCAGAGAATGCTAGCTTGATCCGAACGCTTGAAGCACGAGGCGAAGAAGCGGATTCAAAGATAGCAACGCTTGAGTATACGTCGTCAAGCCATGCTTCAAGGTTATCTATAGTAGAAACGAGGTCTACCAGCACCCAGAACCGTACTTCGGCGCTTGAGGAGACAACGGAAACGCACGCTACTCGACTTACGAACGTTGAAACGAAAGCAGACGATACTGAGTCTAAGGTCTCTACGTTAGAGCAAACAAGCGAAGGTCATGCAACGCGCTTAACGAACGTCGAAACCAAAGCCGCGTCAGCGGTAACTAAGGCCAATAACTCGCAAGACTCAGCCGATACGGCTAACTCTAAGGTGATAGCGGTAACAAACCGTGTTTCATCGCTGGAAAGCACAAGTTCAAGCCATGCTTATAGGTTATCAACGGTTGAAACTAAGGCGGATAGCAATGCCAGTAAGGTAAGCACGTTAGAGAGCGCTACATCTACAAATGCGAGTCGTATTGAAACTGTTAATACTACACAGAGTAATGCTATTGCTTCAGCACTCGATACGGCCAAAGCATACACTGATAATGAAACAGGTCAGCTAAAAGCTGAACGTGTAATCAAAGCAGACGCCAACGGTAAAGTATCAGGTGTGCACCTGCTAGCTAATGGCAGTGGCGCAGAGGCGGGAGGCAAGCTGTACTTCCAAGCCGATGAAATTGCGATTGTACCGCCAAACTGGAATGGTAGCTCAGAGCTGGACAAGTCTAAGTTCCCTTTCTACTTCTCGGAAGATAGAAACTATATGTACTTGGACGAAGCGACTATCCAACGCTTGTCGGCTGAAACGATTGACAGTGGTAGCTTAGCAGTTGATGGCTTAACGCTTCTATCGGATAACCTGTCATTACCAGCGGGTTCGGTTCGCGAACACATGCTCGACCCAGCGTTCAAAGACGGTATTGTTCGTATCAACCCCGATGCTGAAATCTTGGGTGGTACTAAGTCGGTGTCGTCAACTGGCATAGGCCAAGGCAAGAAAATTACCGTTCCTGCGTTGAAGTCCGGTGGTAGCGCGCAGAAGATGACTATTAGCGTAGTGGGGCCGAATGAAGTAAACCGCAAAGACGTGCAGTTCGACCTAGAAATGAAGATAAATGGCGCGCCGCATAATTTCAGCAGCGGGCAATCAAAAATCCGTTTAAGTTCGACGATTAAATACTCAACAGAGGACGGCGGTGTACGCCTATACCGTTCGTCGTTCAACTTCGAAGATACAGTAACCCTCCCAGCACCAACAAAGGGTAACACGTACGAGTATGAGTTCGTTATCACCAACATGTCGTTCAGTCCTGCGAATACGAGTACGTATAACTTTGCGGATAAACTAAAGTTCTCAATCTCTGTTTCAGAGCCTACGGTGTCTAGTGGTGGTTTCATTACGGACGTTCGCTGGTCAGAGGTTAAGGAGCAGCCTAGTTTTGTAGGGCTAGACATGCAGGGACACCCGACAGTCCCGCGGTTTACCTTAACAAACAACCCTGGTACTGACCCAAAATGGCTCCGTGCGATTGCTGAGGTTGGGGGTTTCCTTCCTTACAAAAATGGCACTAGTAGCTTAGGGACAAGTTCATGGAGGTTCAAAGAGGTTCACGGTGTAACTCTTTACGAGAATGGCACTGCGCTATCGTCAAAGTATCTAGGTAAAACCGCTACAGCAACGAATGCAAGTAAACTAGGTGGCCGTGGTTACTCTGAAGGAACAGGCGCAAACTCTATCGCCAGCCGTAACTCAAATGGTGATATTTATGCACGATTGTTTAGGTCTACCTACAGTAACCAGTCAGATATTAGCGGTGCCATAGCGTTTAGAAGAAGCACAAGCGACAATTATATCCGTTTCTGTTCTGATATGGGCGCTGTGCGTAACTTCGTTGGTGTTTACTCCAAGAATGAAGTCTACACAAGGACTGAGAGTAATAGCCGTTTTATGCCGAGCTCAGGCGATGCTTTTACTTCAGGTAATGTGGTGGGGAGCCTGAACGGTAAGACCTCACTAGCCACTAATGATGGTTACGGTAATTCGAACGTAACTTTCAATCATACTAGAGGTGTTCCTGTACAGAATGGTAACTCTGCTCGTATTGAGGTGAACACGGACAGCCCGAGTAATCCTAGTTTTAACTTTGAGCTAGGCGCGGGGGTGACAGCAGGTCAGGCGGTGCAGTTGACGACGACCCTAAACATAAACCTTACTGATGTTCGATACAAAGGTAACGTCCTGTGGCATGCGGGCAATATAGGTCTAGCATCAAACTCTTGGGGCGGTGTTACTTCAAAGAACGTTCATGGATACATAGATATTGGCCCCGCAAATACCAGCTACGCGCACATCTTCACTGACCGCCCAGCCTTCTACTTCAATAAAGATTTGGAGGTGAACGGCAAACGTGTGTGGCACAACGGTAACACTGGAGATATCCCTAAGAAATCTGTTAAGAACACCTTCACGACAGATCAAGTTATAACAGGTACAGGCACAATAGGTGCTAACTACAGTAACGCTAGTAACGGTTGGCTGTTCATAGGTACTGGCTCTAGCGGATTAGGTTTAGACAATAACGAGATAGCTTGTACGCAGGAGCTGGTTATGTCTGCTCCTTCTATTAGGACTGGGGCAGCCATTGATGCAGAGTCAACGTTGAAGGTTCATGATGTTGCCACGTTCCAAGCCGCAACCGTTCATCACGGCACGATATACGCTAGGGGAATCACTAGGTTTGCTGCCCCTAACGATGCGAAGCAACGTGTGGACGTTCGTGATGAAGATGATCAGGGGCGCGCTCATTGGTATGGCGAGAGTTCAAGTGGTGGGACAAGGGCTTTCAAACATGCTTGGTATGATGGTTCTGCTTATGTGAACGTAGACGTTAGCGGACAGACTGTTAAGTTTTCAGGCTCTGTAAAAGCGGAGGGGGCATTATATGCTGATGGTACTGCGTTAGGGACTAATCAAGTGGTTGCAGTGTTTAGCCACCCAACACAGAACACGAACGTAGCCATCGTAGGTAAGAACTCAGCCAACGGCGGGTTCCGACTTGAATCTCACGCTGACTCAGCCGAGATGCGTGTGCAGACAAGTACAACGAGTGGCGGGTACTCAATATCCAATGGCGACAGAGGTACTATCGCTGCGTTTAGACGTAACGGCGACGTAGTTATCAACGGGGCCACCCATGTGCAAGGAGGTCTAAAACAGGACGGTCATATCATTCTTAATGGCTCTGATACTTGGCTACGGACTAAGGGCGACCAAGGTATCTACTTCAGTTCATATGGCGGTGGCTGGCGTATGACGGACACCACTTGGATCCGCGCGTATGGTAATAAAATGCTCTACATCACCAATGGTAGTACGTCTTCTATTCGTACCACAGGTGGGGTCCATGCTAACCAAGGTTTCCGTAGGGATAATACGGGGAGCAGCTGGATAAGCCAGCGTGATAGCACCTCGGTTGCTGTCTACAACGGGAGTAATGTTGGTAATAACTCATACGCTGCGATGATAAGGCAACGCCACTCTAGTTACACATGGACAGTTGGCGGTCTAGGTAATCAGTATTTTGGCATGTTTGCGTATACTAATAGTAGGACAGTCAACGGCACTGACGGCTATTTCCGCATGGACTATAGGGGTAACTGCACTGCAAGCGGCCAAATGTATGCCCCTGACTTCATAGCGACTTCTGATAGACGTGTTAAGGATAATATTAAGGTTATCCCCGATGCCTTGGATAAAGTCTGTAAGCTAACGGGCAACACTTACACGCGTAATGATTTGGACAACAAGGAATCGGCGGGTGTTATCGCGCAAGAAGTACAGGAAGTGCTACCAGAGGCAGTAACAGAGGCAGAGGGCAGATTACAGGTCGCGCACAATGGTGTTATCGGCCTGCTAGTCGAAGCTGTCAAAGAGCTAAAAGAGATCGTCAACACGCAAGCGGAAAGTATCCGTAAACTACAGGAGGTGCAATGTCAGACACCATCGAGATAGAGATTGATAGGGGGCGTCTCAACGATGTTCCTTATGAAATTAACGTTCAGCGTGACACCCTTGTCAGGTTCGCCAACATTAGCGCCTTAACGGCGTTACATGTGCGGGGATTCTCTAGCAGCTACTGGACTAGCACGTCTACTGCGGTAGTTGAGAACGGTGCACCAAAAGCATACCGTATCAAGAGTTCAGCGCCTTACAGCACGGACCAATTAGAGGTGTACGACCCCAGCAACGGCTCCACTCGAAGTTTTGTTATTAGGGTTGTTTCCTCTATAACCAACCCGAATCCGTTTTACTTGTCACCGAGTAGTATTGATACATCTTACTCAGGCCTCAATGCTAATGAATTTGTGATTAGCCAAACGTACAGACTATCGACACGTGAGAGAACAGTTGTCCACCTTCGCAGCGATAACCCCGAAGTTCGTTTCAGGCTTATAGATGGTGATTTTGAGGGGAATTGGGTTACTGACTTATTCATGAATTCAGTCTATCGCCGAGATTTCCAAATAGCATACAGAGCTCCTACGGAAGCTCTGGCGAGCAAGACAGTAACGGTTCGCATAGGCAGTCGTGTGTACAGTGTTAGCCTTAGCACGAGTAGCGAGCTTGTTCCATCAAGCCATCACGTTATTAGTATGGGCCGCACGTCGGGCAACATATCGCTGCTTAATATTAAAAACTTCTTCGGGGGCGGCAGCAATCTTAGGGACTATTTCAGGAAGGGGCGTAATGTCCCTGATATGGCGGCTAATTCTGGCATACCTACATCGGGAACCTTGAGAATCACAGACTTTAGGGGCTCGGCTACAGCGTTTTTTATTGCTTTCCACCCATCCGATAAACCTTTCCGTCAGCTGAGCACTTCTTATGGCACAAGAAGTGTGGGCGTAGGCTGGAACATATGGAGCGGTGAAGTTGACGATTGGGACTTAGGGTATAGTAAGTTCATCAAAGACAACGCGGAGTTTCGGTACACACTGAGCTATCAGTTCGGCAGTGGCTATGGAACGACTAACCCCGCTGTAAAACCCAAGTTATCGTCAAATACTGGCAGCCCAGGCACTTGGTCATCATCGAATAAGTCGGTGAGTGTCACGGTTACAGCGCAAAAACGTGAAGAATTTAGGGTGACTTGCACAGTGAGAATGTACGCTAGGCACAAGGACTACCCAGATAAGACACTAAGCACTACGGCCAGTGTTACGGTACGCGCAGTAGGCACGTAGCTATATTTTATTTTAACAGTAATACTACTTTTTTAATGAGTAGTAGCGCGTTATAATCGGGACTCACTAATAATAAGAGGCTTAAAAATGTTTACAGCAGCATTTACAGACCCACAGGGTACTGAGTTCGAGGCAGCCGTGTTTCAGGTTCTTCGCTCAGATTTTACGGCAAATACAAGCGAAGCTTATGTATATGACATTCGTGAGGGCAGTGGTGAGATTGAGTCAGAAACGGCCAGCTTCTCGCTTAACTACCGCATTGGCTACTGGCCGTCGCAGACAGCAAAGGACAATGGCGCAGCACCTTATATCCTTATCGATACCGAAACGTACAACGCAGATTTTGCCAGCTACGCGTTACCCGCAGAGCAGTACAGCGGACTTAGCGCAGAAGAGGCGGCAGAGCTTCATTGTAAGACTGAAGTAATCGGGGTCGAATAATGGGTGAGGACAAGGTAAACGAACTACAGGCTCAGGTCATTCGCCTAAAAGCCCGTGTACTCGATGCCCAAGATGAAAGTAAGGGGCTTAGCGAAGTATTAGGCCAGATTGCGCAGCGTGTTGGCTTCAAAGGCCAAAGCCTAGCTGAACTCGTAGAAGCTGTGCCAGTAGTAGATAAAAAGGAAGAAGCTGATGCTTAGAAAACTACTTTCGTTCTTAGCTACTAAGCTTTTTACGACAAAGTTTTTTATAAAGTTTGTACTTTTTGTCTCAGGTAAACTCGTCAAGAGCACAAAGCCAAAGTGGGATGATGAGTTGCATGCGATGATCAAAGAGGCGTTAGAGAGCTAGCAGCCCATAAACGAAAAACCCCGCCTAGTAGCATTCTAGGCGGGGCTTTTTTATGTCAAAAACGTAGACACACAGATCCCCGTACTTTAATCTAAATAGCGGGGGGTAATCACTGTCAGGAGTATAGCCATATGAGTGATTTAGAATTACCCAAGGGTATTACAATACACAGAGACAAGCTGCGTATTGCATTTCGCCCACCGAATGAAAAGAATCAGTGGAAACGATCATTAGGAATACCACCGACTAAAGCAAATATCAAGGCCGCAGAGCAAATGTTGAATGCCATAAGGCGGGATATTAGCTTAGGCCAGTTTGATTTAGCTCAGTATTTCCCAAACGATCCAAGTTTGAAAAAAGACGAGCGAACGCTGGGTGCTGTTATCCAAGAGCACTTCATCAAAGCTAAAAAAGGTAGGGTCAAAGGTTCAACCCACAATACCTATGCAATACGTGCAGAATGGGTCATAGAGCATTACGGCCACATAGATGCAGCGAACGTTACGCCAAAGGAAGCTATGGAACTTAGGGAGGGGATTATTAGTCGGTCGCCCTCGCCAGAGTTGGCATCTTTTAGACTATGGCTTATACGTTTTGCTGTGACTCGCGCCGTGAGAGCACTTGTTCTTGAGGAGGACAGATTTGGTCCTATGCTAGATTCCGTCGAGTCGAAGTCAAAAGCGCTAACGCTCGAAGGTCTACATAAAGGTATAGAGTCCAATGAGGTGTTCACGATTGACGAAGCAGAGCGAATTGTAAAAGCTTGTACCAGTGAGAGCCGTAAACGCTTAGTTACATTTCTTTTCTGGTCTGGTTTAAGACCAGGGGAGGCAGCAGCATTAAGGAGAGAGGACATATGTTTACCCTACATCATTGTGAAACGCACTTTAACCCAGAACGGAGAAGAACAATCGCCGAAGAGTGGCCGAGCAAGAAAGATATACCTTCCGTCCTCCGCGAGATTGGCCTTAGAACAAGAATTGCGGACTCACGATTCAGACAGGGCTTGGGTGACGAGCATGGGGAAACCTTACACGTCGTCAAGGCTGTTCACGACCAAACATTGGAGGGGGATACTTAACAAGGCAGGCTTAGCCTACCTAGCGCCTTACACTACTCGACATAGCTTCGCCAGTTGGATGCTAAAAGCTGGTGAACCGGAGTCGACAGTTGCAGCCCATTTAGGGCATACTGATACCGCAATGATCCGTAAGGTGTATGGGAAATTCATTCCAGATGCTAAGCCAGTTTGGACCCTTGATGACCCCACTAAAATTGAAATTGTTAAAAACTCAATGATTTCAATGTCCTAGCGGAACTGCTCCTAAAAAGATATGTTTTAAGCACACATACTTGAATCCAAAGGCGCTGTTTAAGGCGCCTTTTTTTATACCTGTGTTTTTTATAAAAGGCATAATAATACCAATCCGTAATACTGAATCATTTTGCGCGGCTAAACGAGTTGCTAACTGCGTTAAAATTATCAATTAGAATAATTAAATAGCGAATTTTTTACCTAGCTACAAACACGTTTTCCAACCTTAAAATAGATCACTTAATGAAGCGGATTGGTATAAAGTTGATTAAAAAATGACGTGTTTTTTATGGATTAACTTGCATTTATGGAGTACCTTTGTTTTTATAATAGAAACATAATCTAGGATGGATATATCGATGAAAAAACTTTTACTAGCACTTTCTCTCGCTTCAACCTTTACTCACCTATCAGTATCAGCAGATGATTTTGTAGCTGCTGAAATTATTAATAAAAATTACGACCAGCTTACTAATACCTCGCCGCGTGCATCAAGGTTAGAAGGGATTAATTTAAGTAGCTACGTGGTTGATGAAAACGGCCAGGTGAGTGATATCGAAATTGTGGCTTCGCTTGGTCAAAAAAAATATCAACGAGAAGTTCTCGATTATGTTTCTAAGCTTAACTATAAAAGTGCTCAGTTAAATGGCAGCGCCGTGCCTACGGCGAAAACTATTACGGTAAGCTCGCAAAATGTACATGCTAGTTTTTCTAACGATCAGGCATCCCCGGCGTTTTTTGACGATTATGAGAAAGCCAGTCAGCTTATTGATGATAAAAAGTACGCTGAAGCTAAAACGTATATTACTGAGCTTGAAAACGAACACACTAAAAACACAGTCGAAATAGTTTTACTGGCTTGGCTTAAAAGCCAACATAGCTACTTTGTGCAAGATTGGAAAAGCTTTGATAAGTCTATTTATGAAGCCTTTTTGTTTAGAGATAACTTACCGGATCAAATAAAAAAACGTGTTATTAAAAATGCCTTACAGTGGTTTATTTCAAAACAAGACTACGTGCGTGCTTACGATGCAATTGATGCATTAGGCGATATTGAATCAATAACGTTTAGCGAGGAAAATAGAGCGCAATTACTTGCACAAGTGAATGACATTTATAAAAATTCTGGCGCTATAAATCAGCAAATAACGCTTGAGTCTGAAAAAGCGGTTTTACCTTTACTTTCTAAAGGTACGGTTGAGCTTAGTGCGAGTAAACCGTTATCTAAAGTACAACTTCGCTGTGAAAACAAAGTCGTTAATTATAATACCAACGAGATTGATAAAATATTAATTTCAAAAAATGATATTCGTTGTGGGCTATTAATTAAAAGTGCACAGGCGCAAACGGTTACTTTAAAACAAACTGGTGAAAGCTTTTTATAAAGTATTTTATTGGTAATAAACACTTAAATAAAAACCCCACATTATTATGTGGGGTTTTTGTTATATATATTTAGCAATTAGAGTGTGTTTATTATTGCGCTTCCAGCCTAAATAGCGTTTTGCAAGTAAAGTGGTTAAGCCTATAATAACAGCTATAAATAACAAAGTTGCGCCATAACTCATACCGTACCCCGGTGGAAGGCCTACTAATGTGTCGCCGTAAGTCATATCGCTAAAACTAAGCCCTAAAACAGGAATAAGCAACCAAGCGACAGTGTGCAATAAATACAAATGTGCAAGGTATGAGAACATACTGGTTTTACCAAGCACTTGTAAAAAGTTGCGAGAAAAGTCGGCTTTAACATGGCTTAAAAGTTTAAGCGCAATTAGCCCAAGGCCTACGGTTAGCAACATAAATTGTAATGACAGTGGGTATTTAGTCGGATTTAAAAACGACATAACAGTATTAATAGTATTGGTATGAATAGTAAACACTGAAGTGTCGCCGTATAAATTAAAACCGCGCAGCACAGTGTATAAAGCAAGGCAGCTTGCACCTAATATAGCTGCATAATTCATCACCTGGGCTTTGTACTGGTGTTTTTTATAATATACCCCCGCGCAGTAGGCTAAAGCCATTAAACCTACAATGGGCGCAACTGGGTAAGTTGTTCTCATTTTTATGCCCAAAGGTAGTTCAAGTACATTTTTTTGATGTGCAATAGACCAAAGTGTATGTGCAAACGTATTTGGCTCAAAGCTTACGCCATCAAGTAGGTTATGGCCAAACACCAACAATAAAGCACTTATTAGCACTGCATAAACGCCTAATAAACGTAATAAGCCTAACATGACAAATCCCCAGCCTATCGCCCAAATGACCTGTGCGTATAACATTGGAAAAGCGGGGTTAAAGCTCCATGACCACGAAACAATGGTAAATTCAAAAATGATTAGCACCAAACCACGGATAATTAAATTGTAAGAAAGTGCCTTAGTTGAAGCGTATTTATGCTCGGTAACAGCTGCTGAAAGGCCTGCTAAAAAAGCAAATAAAGGGGCGCAAAAGTGCGAAATAAAGCGGGTGAAAAAAGTAACAGGGCTGGTACCCGGAACCGCCATAGGATCGGTTACTGAGTAATTAAGACAATAATACATACCATGGTCAATCACCATAAATATAATGATAATGCCACGCAATAAATCAATATGATGCAACCGAGGGGCTGTAGAGTGAGACGACATCATTAAGCTCAAATACGTTGTATAAATTTGGCGATATTATATGTTATATAGTATCGCCATGCGAGCTTGAGCGCTTTTAAGCGCCTTGATTTATTACATTAATTTAGGTTGCAGTAGTTATTCACAATTTATCTTCTTTTTAGTAATTACATAATGGTACACCTTAGCATTACTTAAACTTTTTAATGTACCTCAGTGTTATAAAATTAATGATAGCTAATAAAATAGCAATTTCGTAACGGCTGTAGGCAACCGCTATACCAATTAAACCCATATTCCATATGCTTGCTGCTGTTGCGGTACCTGATGTAGATTTATTATTTTTTAAAATTGCACCACCGCCAATAAAGCCTATGCCGGTAATAATTCCTTGTAGCATTTTAGATTGCGCTTCTGCACCTTCTAGCACTGACATAGCAATTACCGCATACCCACATGAGGCAACTGCCACAAGCGGAAAAGTCCTTAACCCTGCACCATGGTGGCTTCGCTCCCTGTCGTAAGCCATAGGCAGTGCGAGTATGTAGGCAATGCCAAGGTGTACTAAATTATCGATGATTTCGCTCCACTGTAAATCAATTTCCATAATGGTCTCTATTGGTTAAGGGTGTAAACTAATAGCAACCTATAGGCCAGCTTATTTTATTATATAAATTCAATGTGTTAAATCTAAATGTGAGATGCATTCATTAATTAATTGGTAACATTTACATAGTTAATTTACGCTTTTACAGATAAACGCTGCCTATGCGTTTAATTAATTATGCAAAGTGCGTATTATTTTATTATTAAACATAAATAAACAGTATTTCACTTGCCTTTACATACAACCAATCTTGAAAAAACAGCGTTATTACTTTGCCTTACTCTTTGTGCTATTGCATTTTTGGCGCCTCAATTACTCACCAATCATTTGCAACCGCTTATAAATAACGCTTTAAGGTTTTTAGGGGCGCCGTTTTTCTTATTAGTAAACTTTTTATTACTTGCAGTTATCGTTATTGCCATAAGCCCGCTTGGTAGGCGAAAAGTAGGCGGTGACAATGCCCATATTGAATTTGGCTTATTTGGCTGGCTTTCTATGCTTTTTGCCGCAGGGATGGGGTCGGGTTTAATTTTTTGGGGAGTTGCAGAGCCTGCGTTGAATGTAGTTAACTCTCCTTTAAAACATACACTTTACCCTGACAAAGTAAGTAGTGCTTTAGCGCTGACGTTGGTTAACTGGGGGGCGCATGCGTGGGCTCTTTATGCAGTATTTGGGCTTGTGTTAGGTGGCTTAACAAAAAA
>PBMI01000046.1 GCA_002722545.1 Opitutia bacterium
AGAACTTCGTTTGGACATTCACATCAAGGTCAAGCCCGACTGCAACGTCAAGGATGCCAGAACGCAACTAAGGGAAAGACTGGAAGAAGTGATGATAGCAAACTTGAATTTTTCCAATTTCGGGGGTGTCGACATTGTAATCAAGGGATTCCAGGAAGACGCCTGATCTTCGGATCAAGGTTTTCTTCGCAATTTTCTAAGAACGGGAAGCTCTCTACTTAAATTGACTCGACTTCCTCTTACCTCGGCCCACAACTCGGAAGGAGTTATCTGACCAAGTGCGGAACGATCTATCCAAGCACTCCCTATGGGCCCTTCAACCAAAGGGGAATATCCCCCGGACAAAACCCTGCCTGCCTCTCGCTCGAGCACAAAAACTCTGTCGTCTTGCCTTGGGATACGTCGGTCTTGTACTTCGTAAAAGATTACATTGCCGGTTCCTCCCGATTCTTTTTCCAGGACAAGAGCATCCTTTCCCAAGAAACTTTTTTTGTTCCACTTGATCGCCCAACCAAGACCAGCCTGCAAAGGAGTGATTTCCTCACTCAACTCATGCCCGTAAAGAGGAAAGCCCGCCTCCAACCTCAGACTGTCCCGAGCGGCCAACCCCACCCATCTCGCCAACCCTGACGACAGATCATCATCAAACGCTTGAGCCCAATCCGAAGTCTTTTCCACCGGACAATAGATTTCGAAGCCATCCTCTCCCGTATAGCCGGTCCTCGCGACAAGGCAGTAATCACCGAACAAATCGACTTCACGAAAACCCATCTTGGGAAGATCGCCGAAGTCAATTCCCGTTGCATTATAAAGTGCCGTAACACTGAATGGACCTTGAATGGCTAGTTGTCCAAACTGATTCGAACGGTTCGATATTTCGCAGTCAAAATCACCTTGGTGTTTTTTTAAATGCTCGAAGTCCCTCTGCGTGTTCGATGCGTTTACGCATAAAAGGAAACTGGTATGGTCTTTTTTATACGCAATGAGATCGTCTATCGTTCCACCATCCTCCGAGCAGATGGGTGAGTAAATACCCTTGCCCTCATCAAGAGAAGCCACCTGATTGGTAAGCACAAGGTCAAGAAAGGATTCGGCGTCAGGGCCCCGAACCTCTATTTCCCCCATGTGACTTACGTCAAAAAGACCGACTTTTTGCCTCGTATGCATGTGCTCATCTATAATTCGTCCATAGGAAACGGGCATTTCCCAACCAGCGAAAGGAACGAGCTTCGCTGAATGTTCGAGATGAAAGTCGTGTAAACGCAACTTTAGCAAATTGTTCATTATTTTCTTTATCCTTGTCTTGCTTATTTTGCTTTCATTCTCTTTAGATTATCGAGATGGTTTCAATGATTCGAAAAAAATCAATCAAAAGCGTATTCCCCATTACGAATTCCTGTACCAATCACCCAGTCGGGCAAAGAAACCATCACCTGAAACATAAAGCGTGAATTCCTGGTATTCTGATCCTGAGTTAATCGTAGCAATATCTTTGACCATTGGTATTTCCGCTCTTTGCTCGACTCTTGAGGCGATGATCTTGAGTGTGAGTTCCGCAGAATTGGAAAGCTTCAAAAAGGCTTCACCCAAACGAGGGTTGCTGATGGAAAAGTTTCACAACGAAATCGAGGAAACTACTTCTGCGATCCTAAGCCTCAACACAATTGCCAACACTTTGGGCGCCACCTTGGTTGGCGGTCTCGCAAAAAAACACCTCGGGGACGGGCAAACGGACATGCTTTGGTTTGCCTGCGGCATGACCCTGGGAATTCTTTTCTTTGCTGAGATTCTGCCCAAGAACATGACCGTTCGATACCGAGCCGACATGTTGGGAAAACTGGTTATTCCTCTTTTTGTAGTCAGAAGGCTCATGTTCCCCTTCTCCAAAATTTGCAAGGTAACCGTAAAGGCAATGGTTCCCGAGAAGAAAAAGTCCGAAGACAGCGATGAAGAGGAAATCATACTTTTGGCTAAAAAGGGTGCTCAAAAAGGAACTCTTACCGATGAAGAAAGCAAGTTGGTCGCGAATGCTTTACGCCTGAACAACCTCCAGGTGCACGAAATCATGACGCCTCGGACCGTTGTACTTGCGCTTGACCAAGCTCTTACGGTTGAAAAGGTCTTTCGCATGCACCCGAACGTTCCCTTCGCACGCATTCCTTTATACCGGGAGAACATTGATCAAATATGCGGAATCGTCAGAAGAAGAGACCTCCATGGCGCCATGGTCGAGGAAATGCCGGGCAAATCCTTGAAGGAGCTTTCCCAAGAGGCAATATTCGTACCTGAAAACGCCTCGGTCGACAAAGCTTTGAGACTCTTGCTTGCCGAGCATTGCCAACTTTCCGTCGTCGTCGACGAATTCGGATCAGTCGCAGGGGTTTTGGCAATGGAAGATATTATCGAAAGCATTATCGGCCAAGAAATCTTCGAACCCGACGACATGGCCGTCGACATGAGGGAATTTGCCAAGCGCAAGCACAGGGCTCTCATAAACCAAAAAACACAAACATCCGAGTGAAGGTCACAGCATCAAATTATTGGGTTCACGATTTGGATCCTTTTCTTTGGAAGTTCCCCGATTCCTTTTCCCATTTGGGCCCTGGAGGAATACGTTGGTATGGAATCGCCTATCTTGCGGGATTCATCTGCGCCTTTTTTCTTCTCAAGCAATACCACCGGAGAAAACGAAGCCCATACGACAGCGAACAGATCATGAATCTCATGACCTTCATGGTTCTCGGAGTATTGCTCGGAGGAAGAGTTGGCTATGCGCTGCTTTACCGATGGGGAGAATTAATCGAAGATCCGTTGATTTTGTTGCGAGTATGGGAAGGCGGGATGGCTAGTCACGGAGGCTTCATCGGCGTTTGTATCGCTGTTTTTTGGTATGCCCGCCATTCCAAGCAATCCCCTTTTCCCATCGGAGATATAATCGTCAGCGTAGTGCCACCTGGCCTCTTTTTCGGAAGAATTGCCAATTTCATCAATGGTGAGCTTTGGGGGCGAACCACTGAAGTCTCCTGGGGGGTATTATTCCCCAAAGCACCTGGTTTTATCGAAGGAATGGCCAGACACCCCTCCCAACTTTACGCAGCAACACTCGAAGGACTGTGTACTTTTGTTTTTGTACAATTGCGCTTTTGGAAATCCGACGTTACCCAAAGGGTTCCTGGAAGATTGGCGGGAGAATTCCTGATTGCTTATGCCGTTGCCAGAATAATCAATGAATTTTTTCGACAGCCTGACGCATCTTTGATTATGGGCATGTCCCGAGGGCAATTCTATTCCCTTTTCTTGGTTTTGGCCGGGGCCATTCTTGTTCGAATAGCAGAAGCAAGGGCTAAAAAACTACGATCCTGAACGATGCAAGGAAGTCATGTTAAGCTCCATGGAATCATATTATTTTTCGAGTGTGAATTAATTATCTTTGACAGGACTGACCAAACAAAGAGAAAACAATCCAAGGACAGCATAATTAAATGATAGGCAATTTTTTCGGGTTTCTCTCAAATGACATCGGCATAGACTTAGGCACGGCAAACACCTTGGTCTTCGTAAGGGATCGCGGCATCGTGCTCCGCGAGCCAAGCGTGGTTGCCCGATACAAAAGCAGCAAGAAAGTTTGTGCCGTCGGCTCCGATGCAAAAAGGATGCTTGGTCGAACCCCCGGAACGATTGAAGCCCTCAGGCCCATGAAGGACGGGGTTATCGCGGATTTTGAAATTTCCGAAGCGATGCTCAGGTATTTCATTGAAAAGGTGG
Source organism: Opitutia bacterium (assembly GCA_002722545.1). Taxonomy (GTDB): domain Bacteria; phylum Verrucomicrobiota; class Verrucomicrobiia; order Opitutales; family Seribacteraceae; genus Seribacter. The sequence goes on from PBMI01000046.1 coordinate 3,766, forward strand.
ACAAAAGAAAACTCGTCCCTCCCCGCGTAGTGATTGCCGTACCATCGGGAATCACCGCCGTGGAGAAAAGAGCCGTCAAGGATTCTGCTATCAGGGCCGGAGCCAGAGAAGTTCTGTTGCTTGGTGAACCCATGGCCGCCTCCATTGGCGCAGGCCTACCCATCGATGAGGAATACGCGAACATGATCGTCGATATTGGCGGTGGGACCACGGAGGTTGCCATTATCTCCATATCCGGAGTTTCCTATCAAAGAAGCATACGGGTTGGAGGAGACGAATTGGACGAAGCGATTATCGCTTACATGAAGAGAGCTTACGGGTTGCTTATCGGCGAAAGAACAGCCGAGGAGATCAAGTTTTCCGTAGGATCCGCTGGCCCCATTGAAACAGGGGAACTCAGCATGGACGTAAGGGGCCGGGAAGCCACCCATGGTTTGCCCAACACGGTGCATATTACTTCCCAAGAAATTAGGGAAGAAGCTCTCAAGGAAGTCGTGTCTCAAATCGTCGACTTGGTCAAAAGCGCATTGGATCGATGCCAACCCGAGCACTCCGCGGATCTGATCGACCGTGGCATCGTTCTTGCCGGCGGAGGAGCTTTGATCAGAGGATTGGATCAGGTCATAAGCGAGGCAACGCGATTACCCGTCATTCAAGCTGAAGACCCCTTGTGTTGCGTGGCCAACGGAACGGGGAAGTTCCTCAACCTTCTCGGGAATCTAAGTCGCGAACAGGTTGATCGTCTCGTTACCCAATAGATTTTGATTTGGTCAAGAAGACAGACAGACGCAAGTCTCAGCCCTTCCTCTTTCTTGGTCTTTTTCTAGTCGCATGGTGGGGACTGCCTACCTCTTGGAAGGTTTTCACCAAGTCCGCCTTCGCGGAATTCCACGCACCGATTTGGGATCTCTCCTCCCGCACCGAAGATTTGAGCAATTATTGGGGACACCTTAGCGACTCCAAACAAACATTGATTGAAAAAGCCAAGAATTCATCACGGCTCGAGGCGGATGTGGATCTTCAGCGCGAAAGAATAAACGTTATTCAGGATGATATCGGCAGACTACGTACTCTGAAGGCTTCCTTGAAGCAATTGGAGGACAGCTTGAACTTAGGGTCCTCCCAGGAATTCGACTCCGTAGTTGCCAGGGTCTCCCACAGAAGCCTGAGCGGTTGGTGGCAAAAAATCACCATAAGAAAAGGACGATCGCACGGATTGAAAGCAGGTCTCGGCGTCATTTCAAATAGGGGCGTGATCGGAAGAATCAAATCCGTGGGCTCGCGTTCATCCGAAATCGAACTTCTCACCAACACTTCCTTCAGGATGGTCGCTCACTTCGAGGGGGACGACAGACCAGTGACTTTCCAAGGGAATGGGATTGCCTTGGGAGGAACACCTGTCGGACTGGCCTTGGACGTCCCCCATGACCTCTCCCCTACTCCAGAAACACCTCATGCTCTCGTAAGCTCGGATCTTAGTTCTATTTTCCCTCGGGGCATTCCTCTTGGCTTCGTAACCAATTTGGGCGAAGGGGAAGAAGGTTTGTTCAAGTCTGGAAAGGTAAACCTGGATTTCAGCCTTAATCAACTAATGGAAGTAACCATTCTGGTTCCACGACAATAAGAAACCGTGCAAAAACAAAACAAGACGGTCTTTGTTCTTTTGGGTGTGAATTTAGTTACGATCATCCTACTTGGTTCGCTTAACTCGACCATAGGTCAACAGGGGGTTTTTCTCTATCTCCCTGCCCTTTTCTTTCTTCCGGGAGTTCTGTACCTGGACAACTCAAGAGGCATCCCTTTGGCGTTCGTGACCGGATTGCTGATCGATCAACAAATTGAAACTCCCTTCGGCTTTCATGCCTTTGCTTTGTCCTTCTTTCATTTGATAGGATCGAATTGGGTCCGAGGAGTCAACTACCGGAGGGACTTCGTTACGCTTTCCCTCCAACTTCCGGCCAACCTGCTTGTTTTTGTTTTGTGGTTTGTTTGGATAAAACTCTTTGAGAATGGGCAAATGCAATGGACCCTCGGCAGATGGTTCATTGATTTAATCGCGTCGACACTGGTTCTGGTCCCTCTTGCCTTATGGATGCCGAGATTTGCCGAATCGGCGCTCGGAATCTTTCAACTTATTCCAGAAGGAAGGGAGGAGGCCAGATGAAATTGCTTGAGAAACATCTCCCCGAAAAAAGAAGGCTCAGGGTATTCAAATTTGTTTACGGGTCCTTGTTTCTGACCCTTTTTGGCTGCCTCCTTTTTCGCCAAACCTTTGAAACCGAGGAATTCGAGAACCGAGAGAGAATTCAGGGGCAACGCAGAATCTTGCGCCCCGGGGCAAGAGGTGACGTCTTGGACAGAAACGGTCAGTTGCTCATTGGTAACAAGGCTCATTTTTCAGCAGTACTACAATTGGAATTTCTAAAAAAAGAAATTTGGAAGGAACGGGTTTCCCTTGGAGAGAAGGCCGAAGCATTAATCGAAGAACTACTCGAAATTGCAGACCTTACCGGCAGCGTGCTGATCAACCACTGCTTAATGAAGAACCAGGCAAGAGACAGGGGAATCATCTTAACGGGAAGAAGTGTAAAAAGGGGAGATAATTTCGAGCGGGTAAAACTATACTTCCAAAAAACTAGAATTACCGTCAATCAAACCGCAAAAGGTTTTTGGTACTGCACCATCAAGGGTATAAACCCCACTGCCAACTCTTCTTTGAGAATAGAGGGGGCTCAACCCTCTGTAAAGGTCTGCCTCCCCGGTCTTTTTACAACCAACCTTTTTCTCCACCAAGACAACCATTACCGATTGAAAAATGAGAAAAAGGTTTCGGATCGATTTTCTTTTTTTGAAATTTTCGACACCGAGGAAACCGAACCGCAGTTTGATTCGAGTGCGATTAAATTCGAACAAAACGACGGTCGTGCGACGACTCATACTTCCATTGAGTGGGAAGCCCGTTACAATGTCGTCAAGAGATATCAAAAAGAAGTCAACCGTTTGACGGGAAGAGACAGGATCATAACCTTCCGCAAGCTTAAATCCCATTGGAGGCAGAAATCAATCCTCCCTCTTGAGTTAGCCGGAAACCTAACCGCCCAAGAATACGCAAAGCTTATTGATGAAATCGATCCGGATTCCCCGCTGCAAGTAAGCTCCCAAGCCATCAGGCATTATCCTATGGGGTCCTTGGCTTCACACATCCTCGGATACGTCGGAAGCGGATACCAAGCCGATGACGAGGGATTGAAAGGACAAGACTTGGGGACCTTCGAGATTAAAGGGAAAAAAGGCAAAGAAGGAATCGAGGTATTCTTTGATTCACACCTAAGAGGCAAGGATGGCAACGATATCTGGCGAATCAGTCCGAGTGGTTTGAGAGTCGAATTGGTGGAATCAAAGCCTGCCCAAAAAGGATCGACCGTGCGGTTGAGCATAGACTCGGAATTACAAGGATTGGCCGAACAGTCCCTCCAGCAAATGTCCCAGCGGGTGGCCACCCATAGAATTCTTCCAGATTCCGATTGGCTTAAAACAATTGAAAGAAGAACGCGTCGTGAATTGATCAGAGCAAACGAGAAGGAGCTGAGCCCCGACCTGCTACTCAATTCTTTCAAGGATGCGCCTTTCCCTTTGAAGGGTAGTCAAGCATCCACCGTCGCTGGCTTCACGGGAACTTCCGAAGATGCGGACCGCTTGTTGCGACTGCTCTACGCAAAAGGAGTTCTGGCAAAACCAAACCTCGAAGCGGAGGAATACGTTTTGGCCTCCCCTCCCCCCCCTCCGGGAGCTGCCGTACTCATACACTTGAAGTCTCGGGAAGTACTTGTTCTCGCTAGTAAGCCCAACTACAACCTACAGGAATTCTCCCCAATCCTCACTCAATCGACCTACGATGAAATCGAAAGATCCGAGGCATGGTTGCCCCGCGCATTGCACCCGGGTTACGCACCTGCCTCTCCATTCAAGCTCGTGACTTCTTTGGCAGGCTTCAGAAAAAGGGTTCTCGACCCTGAAGAGAAGTTGCTCTGCGAAGGAAAGCACAAAGGCATGATATGTCATGTTTTCCCTGGTTCGCACGGAGAATTAACGTTCCGCGAAGCAATCGCCAGAAGCTGCAACGTTTATTTTTATAGAATGGGCGAACGAATTGGACATCCCGGATTGATCCAGGAAGCACAGCGCCTGAACATGCATCAATCCCCTGCCATCCAATTACCTTCCACGGGTACCCCCATCGTACCGGATCCAGAATGGAAAAAGAAAGCAACGGGAGTCGCGTGGACCTTGGAAGACACCTTCAACATAACCATAGGCCAAGGCGGCCTAAGCCAAAGCCCACTCCAAATTGCTTGCATGACCGCAAAACTTGCATCCAATGACCTATCCTTCCAGCCTTCGATTCTCTTGGGTACGAAACCAATAACTTCGGCCCGACGACCTTTGGGAATTTCGGAATCTTCCTTGCGTTCTATCTACGAAGGAATGCACCTGGCGACGACAAAAGGTACCGCTCATCGATGTAAAATCGAAGGGATTGACATTGCAGGAAAAACTGGCACGGGCCAATGGAGAAATCACAACATGAAATTAAACCTGGCTTGGTTTGTAGGCTTTGCTCCTTTGGAAAAACCTGAAGTGGCCATTGCCGTGCTTATCGAAGGCATCATACCTCAGGACAAGATCCAAGGTGGTTTGACCGCCACGCCCGTAGCTCGTGATATCCTTCAAGCATATTTCGACGTCACGAGGAAAAAACTTGCCCGGAACGACACTAGCCTGAATCCTAATTAAATAAAATCACCATGGTTGCCACACCCTCGACAATGATTCCCCTTGGCACGAAAGCCCCGTCCTTCGAGCTTTTGAACGTCACCGACCAAAAGACCGTCGCCATCAAACAGGATGAAAGCGCCGCTCATCTCGTTGCCTTCGTCTGCAACCATTGCCCTTTCGTCATTCATCTTTTTGAGCATTTGACCGAATACTTCAATCGGTTGGAAAATGAAAAGATTTCGGTTTACCTGATTTCATCCAACGACGTTGCAAAATATCCTGCCGACAACCCCACCAAGATGAGAGAACTAGCAATCGAAAGGGACTTCCATTTCCCCTATCTTTATGATGAAACACAAAGCGTCGCCAAGTCCTACAAGGCAGCTTGCACGCCGGATTTTTTCCTCTTCGACCATGAACTTTCTCTATACTACCGAGGCAGATATGACGAATCCAGACCCGGAAACGGTCTCCCCGTTAATGGACTTGACCTGAAGAGTGCCGTAGATCAACTCCTCAAAGGAGAGCCTCCGACTGACCCTCAGCATCCGAGCATGGGATGCAACGTCAAATGGAAGCCCGGCAATGAACCGGATTACTTCATGACCTGAACTCTTGTCTTGATGCGAGTGGACTAGGTCGAAGCAAACGGCTTTATTTGCTCGTCATGACGTACACTCCATCCCAATCGTCGCCCGGAGGGTTCTCTTTCATCACTTGGCAACGGTCTATGAGGATCATGGACGGGTTGTCCTTCACTCCTGGGGTAACTCCAGGCTTGTTGGGTTCCATGCCTTTCGCCTGTTCGAACATCTTCAGGGCGCCATCCCAATCCTGAAGCAAATACTTGTCGATGCCCTGCTTGAAGCAATCCAAGCAATCCTGAGTCTCTTGCCCCAGGTCGGCCATAAATCCGGTCGGTTCGTACATGGCAACGGGTTGAGAACGCCCCTTGACAACGATTTTGTCGAGGTATCGAAATGCGATGTCGTCCATTGTTTTTTCAGACGCAAGCTTGGTTTCCTCAGTAATCATGATGTATGCTCCGTAAGCCTTGGCGCCACTCTCGCAACGAGCTGCCAAGTTGACCATGTCTCCCATCATGGTGTAATTGAAACGATCCAAAGCCCCCATGTTTCCAACCGTAGCCGTTCCCGTATTGCAACCAATACGGGTTTGCATTTGCTTGACCAAGCCGTAGCACTTCCCCCATTTATCCTCTTCCATGGCCCACTTGTCGCGCAACTCGAGTTGCTTTTCCTGCATAAGCAAAGCCGTTCTTACGGATTGGTAGGCATGATCCTTCATGGGAATGGGAGCACCATACATGGCCACGATTGCATCCCCGATATACTTATCAAGCGTACCTCTTTCCTCTTGTAGAATATTGGTCATAGCCGTGAGGTATTCGTTCATGAGATCGACCAAACCCGTGGGGGTGAGCAATTCCGAAAAACTGGAAAAGGCCTGAACGTCGCTGAAAAAAGCGGTAATTGCTGTTTCTTCTCCTCCCAAATGCGGTTCCTCTCCGGACTCCACCATCTGATCGACCAAGTCAGCCGAAACATAACTTCCGAACATGCCCTTCAGACGTCCCTTGGCTTTCTGTTCAACCACCATCATAATGATCAATCCAATAAAAAAGGTACTGGCGCCCGCCGTGGCAGGAACGGCCAAAGGCATTATGATATGGTTTTTGGAAAAAAGGAAAAAAGCCAGACCAACGAACAAAACCAAAACGATTACCCCCACCCAATTCGACCAAGGGGCACTATTGACTGCAAGATAACCGAGAACCAAACAAACGGCCAAGATCAAAAGGGAAGAGGAGAGCTTTCCATCGAGAGTCCTTTTCAAGTAAAGTCCACTGGATAAGGTTTTGATGACGTTACCATGAACCGATACCTTCGGCACCGGATCTTTGTCCATGGGTGTCGGAGACAAATCCTGAAAGGTTGCTTCGGTCGGTCCAATTAAAACGATTGAGTCTTCAAACTGCTTAAAGAAAGACAGATATTGATCTCTTTCCATTTCGGCTTCCTTTATTTTCCCCAGGTTAAAAGCCAACAATGCCTTCGATATGGAGATAGCGTCCGCGGAACTTTTCAGAAGTTCTGCTACCGGAGAATCATCTTGGGAGGCACCGTTGGAAAGATTATCGAGATTAGCGATTTTTTCCCCCAATGAGTCCAACTCCTTCTCTTTGGGATCAATTTGAGACTTTTGAATGACGGCGGACAAGGCAGGGAATTGTTCCACCCTTTTCTTAAGTTCGTTTACTTCGGTTTGGATCGCGAGCTTTTGCTCTTCAAGCCTTCTCTTCGAAACATCATCTAATTGGGATATTTCTTTATTCAATAAATCCAATTCCTTTTCCTTGGGTTCAATTTGGGATTTTTGAATGACGGCTGAAAGAGCAGGAAATTGCTCCACTCTTTTCTTGAGCTCGTTTACTTCGGTTACGAGATTGAGCTTTTGCTCTTCCAATTTTTTTAATTTTTTAATTTTGCCTTTCAAATCCCCGGCAACCGAGAGTTCCCTCAACTTCTTGTTAAGACTACCCAGATCCGCAGCAAACCTATCCGCATCCTCGCTCGTGAGGATTTCGGAAGTGAAATCTTCAAAAAACCCCGAAGATTTCTCCTGTTCGGCAAGTTCATCCAAAAGAACGGATTGATCCGTGATTGGATTTGATTTCAGGGCTCTTATTTTCGCCCATAGCTCCCGAGATGCAATCTGTTCGGAATGTTGGTAATGAAGATTTCTGAATCCAACTAAAGCCGCTTTCATTTTAAAAACAACTTGATCGGCATTACGGGCCTGGGTGTTTTTTTCCTCCAAATAAGTTTTGTAATTCAGTACGTCATCCATGCCGCACATCGGATTGAACTCCGAAAATAAAGCTGGCGGAATGTAATTGTCCGCAATGGAGGACAGTAATTTCTCAAACTCTACGACGCCAGGGGCGTTTTCAGGCGGAACCGAACCAGTGGCTGCCTTGATCATATTTTCAGCCGTCTTCAAGCGCTTCTCTTCGACACCCAAGTCTTTCATTACGCCGAGTAACTCGGAGTCTTCGGCGGGCAATTCGATTCCGTCTATTCTTTGAAGAAACAAACGCATGATCTTCGGACCTCTGGACACGTATTCCTGAAAGTTTTCAATGTTGAAGAAGTCCTTAGCCTCAGAATAGAGAACTTCGGCTTCAGCTTCATCCTTCCAATTGGAAAACCAATTGATTTCCATACTCTGCTCTTCAATCAAGGAAACGTCCACCAAAGGTTCCCCCGCAAGACTTCGGATCACGAGCTTTGTCTTTCCATCGGGAATCTCAACGATTTTCTCGCTTACTCCATAATAGGCCATCAAGGCTTCCAACCCGAAGTGGTAAAAGCTGCGGTCCCGGACCAATGGCATGGAATTAGGAAGCGACTCGACCAATGTGTCGTTCGAGTCCTTCCAAACCAAATTGAGACGATCTCCATCCTCAATCAAGGTAGGTACCCGTGATTGGTTGAGGTCTACCCCCTCCAAACTTAATTTGGCCATTTTACCTCCCAAAATATTGTATGCATGGGCTTCACCTCCTCCAGGGAACCAGAGAGGAACAATTCTTTGCATTCCATCAACCTTGCTTGGAGCTACCGTTATCGGGGCGTTGATGCCAAGGTACTTGCCGTTTGTGTAAGAAAAAATAGGATAAGTGGGACTCTCCGGATAACGGAAGCCCATTTTGCTCGAATCATAGCCTTCGTTCAGGTTGGGGGGACCTGCTAGAAAATCAACGAATTCGTTCTTGAGAAAAGGCGTCTGAACGTTGGTGAAAGCCGAAGCCAAAACAACTTGATCGGGGTACTGTCTAACAAGTTCGGCAATGGCCGAATCGCTAACGAAAACATTCTTTTCCGGGACCATGCTCGAGGTACTCTTGGGAGAGAAGATAAAATCATAGGCCACGACCCTCGCGTTACCCTCTTCCAGCAATATCTTCCCGACGTCTCTGAAAAAATCGCGGTTCCAAGGGCGTTCTCCGACTTCGTCCATGCTGAGCGTGTCGGAATCAAAATTCACGTACATCACCTTGGGGACCCTTGGCACGGTCTTGTTTCCTTCAACGGGAATCCTTTGATCGGAAAGTGCTTCTTCTCGATGCGAAAGGTTCCCTCTTGCTTTGAAGCGCAGGTCGACGGACTTGTATTCCATGAAATCCAAAAAACCAAAATGATTGAGGACAACCCAAATTAGAGGGACAGTCAAAAGACCTATGAAGGTAAATTTGGATTCCTTGCTTAACTTGAACATAGGATAAGACAGTTGTTGGTTAAAGAGACATCGACGATATCCTACAATCTCAACCTTACGCATCTTGGCAAACCAAAAGAAATCTCCTAGTATTTGGAGGCTCTTTTGCCTTGGACAAAAGCTCCGTTTGTTTACGCTTAGAGATTTGCACACACATTCAAACACTATGATCGAACAACAAAGCAACAACACCCCACCCGCACCTGAAGAACAAGAACGCATAAAGACGGAAGCGGCATGGGTAGACCTGCTCCGTCAGGAAATGGGTCGTGTCATCGTAGGCCAAAAGTACTTGGTCGACCGCTTGATCGTCGGATTATTAGCCAATGGACACGTTCTGCTCGAAGGAGTACCTGGCCTTGCCAAGACTCTCGCGGTTAAAACGCTCGCCCAATGCATGCGGGCGGATTTCAAACGAATCCAATTCACACCCGACTTGCTCCCCGCCGATGTTGTCGGTACTTTGATTTACAGCCCAAGTAAGGGTGAATTCACAACGAAAAAAGGCCCGATCTTCGCAAACCTTTTATTAGCGGACGAAATCAATAGAGCTCCCGCCAAAGTTCAAAGCGCCCTGCTCGAAGGGATGCAGGAGAGACAGGTCACCATCGGAGACGAAACTTTTCCCCTCCCCCAACCCTTTTTGGTTCTCGCCACCGAGAACCCAATAGACCAAGAGGGCACCTATCCTCTCCCTGAGGCGCAAATGGACAGATTCATGCTCAAATTACTTGTCGACTATCCGGGTCGCGAAGAAGAACTGAAGATACTCGAGGCAAATGCAAACGTATCCGTTATTCACGAAGTCAACCCGGTTGTTGATGCAGAGACCATTTTCCGGTCAAGAAAGCTGATCGACGGAATTTACTTGGACGACAAACTCAAGTCTTATCTAGTCGACGTGGTTCTCGCCACTCGGGACCCGAGTCTTTGCGGGGCATCGGAACTAGCCGCCTTCATCCGGTTCGGGGCATCTCCCCGAGCCACCATTAGCCTTGCGTTGGCATCCAAAGCCGTTGCCTTCATGCAAGGCAGAAGTTTCGTTACACCTCAAGACATCAAGGACGTTGGTCTCGACGTCCTTCGTCATAGGGTAATCGTGAGTTACGAAGCCGAAGCCGAGAGCGTCACGAGCGACGATATCATAAAGAAGATTTTCGAGACAGTACCCGTTCCTTGATTCGAACGCTTGCCTTTCAATTTTTTTAATCTTTTTTTCATATGGACCAGCCGGACCAAGAATTCACTCGTGAAATTCTCCGTAAAGTCAGGCAAATCGAAATCCGATCGAACCGTCTAGTTTCCGAAGCATTGGCCGGTTCCTACCACAGTGCCTTCAAAGGACAGGGAATCGATTTTGAGGAAGTTCGGGAATATCAAGCGGGAGACGAAGTTCGGTCCATTGATTGGAACGTAACTGCAAAGATGGGAACCCCTTTTGTAAAACAATATAGGGAAGAAAGGGAACTGACCATTCTCTTGGCCATCGACGTCAGCGAAAGCGGAACGTTTGGTTCAACGAAGAGGAGTAAACGAGAAAGACTGGCCGAATTAGGATCCCTTTTGGCATTCTCTGCGAATAAGAACGGTGACAAGATAGGTCTTTTGCTTTTTTCCGATCAGGTGGAAAAATATCTCCCTCCCAACAAAGGTCAAAAACATGTCTTGAGAATTCTCAGGGAAGTTCTATTTCACCCGAATCAAGGGAAAGGAACCGATTTGAACGAGGGATTGCGCTTCATCAACCGCGTAATGAGAAGAAGGGCGGTAGTCTTTCTTCTTTCCGATTTCATTATCCCGGAATATGACTCGGCAGAGGAATCAATGGAGGATCTTTTCTTCAAGGAACTAGCCTCCACTCGTCGTAAGCATGACTTGGTTTGCGCTCGTATTCACGACCCTTGCGAGTTGGAAATACCAAACGTTGGTATTGTTCAGCTTGAAGATGCGGAAACCGGTGAAAAAATCATGGTCGATACTTCCCAGGCCAATTTCAGACAGGAATTCGCCCAAATCAAAGAGGAAAACCGCGAAGAATTCGCGAAAAGATTGCGAAGAAGAGGCGTCGACAGTTTTGAGTTTGCGACTGATTCGGATTACGTCGGCACCCTACAGGAATTCTTTCGAATGCGGGAGGTTCGAAGAAATCGATGAAGTGGAGTAAGCCGATACAAGTCCAAGAAAAGCCTTCTTGGTTGGATCCTGTAGTCCAGAAGGATCAGCCAATACCCGTATTCAAACCACTGATTCAAATCCTCGGCGAAAACGCCTTGCTCTGCGGTTTAGTAGCTCTGTTTCTTTGCGGCGGACTTCTGGTTTGGCTTTATTTGCGCAAACGATCGGCCTCAGCGGTCGATGAAGTCATCCCCCCGCCAATCGACCCGTATCAAGAGGCACTTGACCACATCGCCGAACTCCAAAACAGAAAACCCCGACTTCAACCAAAACCTTTCGTATTCAGACTTTCCGAGATCCTGCGTGTGTATGTGGAAAAACTTTTCAAGGTGCCCGCCATGGAACTGACCAGCGAAGAATTCATGCGCGAAATCGTTTCCCATTCTTTTTTTCGCAACCGTTACGAGGATCTTCTCCGAGAATTCGTGGATCGAGGAGACCGCGTCAAATATTCCAAGGAGATCATGGGACAAGATGAAATGAATCAACTCCTGAACACTGCTTTGCATATCGTCAAGGATAGCCACAAGAGGCTTCAGGAAGAATCAATTCAACCGATACCGGCGAACACGAAGGCTTCGAAATGACGGATTGGATTGAATGGGATCGCCTTGTTATTGCGGAACCGCAATGGCTTTTTTTGCTGATTGCAATCCCTTCGGTCATATGGATTCGGATCAAAGGAAAAATAGACCAGTCTGCTCTGCGCTATTCGACTCTTGAAACCATCCACCGTACGAAATCAGGCAAAACCGGGGCCAAAACATGGATTCCTCCCGTGCTTAGGTATTCATCCGTAGTATTACTCATTCTTGCCATTTGCAGGCCACAGTACGACAGAAGCACCGAGACGGTTCTATCAAGTGGGGTAGATATCGTATTGGCGATCGATTTATCCGCCTCCATGCTTGCCTTGGACATGAGCGAATCAAACGGCCAGGAACGGACCCGCCTCGACGTAGTAAAGGAAGTGATTGGCGACTTCATCGCAAAGAGACGACACGACCGCATAGGCTTGGTCGCCTTTTCAGTAAACCCATACCTCGTCAGCGCCCTTACTTTGGACAAAGAGCATCTACAAAAAAACCTTACCCGATTACGCGTCGGACTAACCCACCAAACCGGAACGAACATAGGCTCCGCCTTGGCCGAAGGCATCAACCGGTTGCGAACTCTCGAAGCGAAATCAAAGATCTTGATCCTTTTGACGGACGGAAAAGACGAACCCGCGCCTCCACACAGCCCTCTTATATACGCAGAGGGTGCCAAAAAAGACAAAATCAAGGTATATACGATAGCGATTGGCAGTAATTCCAGAACAAGGTCTTACCTTTTCGACCCCTCAACCAGAGACGTGCTGCGTCTTGCAAATGGGCAAGAGATCGTCAAAGTCGTCAACTATCCCGTGGACAAAGAGATCCTGCAAAAAATAGCCAAGGCCACCGACGCCAAGTTTTTCGAAGCTCAGGACCAAGAAGGGCTCGCATCGATTTACGACGAAATCGACCTGCTTGAGAAGTCAGAGGTGGAGATTAGCGTAAACGCGATCTTCGAAGAATTATTTGCGTGGCCTCTCGGTCTCGCGCTTGCCCTTCTTCTTCTCGAGATCATTCTTGCCAGAACCCTTTTCCTGCGAATCCCGTGAACCTTTTTGTCGAACCTATTTTCATTTACGGCGGTCTCGGCATTTCGCTCGGATTGGTTCTGCTCTTTTGGTATACGCAAAGAGTCCGTTTACGCAGAGTGAACTTCTTGATTTCCTCGAAACTCATGCCAAAGCTGATTCCATCGTGGTCCAATGTACTCCAATGGACCAAGATGTCCCTTCTGCTGTTGGTAGTCTTGCTGCTTTTTGTGACTTTGGCCCGTCCGCAATGGGGCACGGAAAAGAAGAAATCGGAACCTACGGGAATCGACGTCATGATCGCCATGGACGTGTCAAAAAGCATGCTTGCCAGAGACGTTCGTCCCAACCGATTGGAACGAGTCAAGCTTGGCATAACAAACCTATTGGACCGCGTGAGAGGTGACCGACTTGGACTCATTGCATTTTCGGGAACGGCCTTTCTTCAATGCCCGCTAACTCTCGACCATCAAGCCTTTGCCAAAACGCTCAATGACTTGGAGACTGGCATAATCAAAACTCCCGGCACGAATTTGGCCGGTCCGATAGAGGAAGCCGCACGGTCTTTTTCTAAAGACGACCGGGACAGGTTCCTCATTTTACTCTCCGACGGAGAGGACTTGGAGGGAGAGGGCCTAAAGCGAGCCAAGGAAGCAAAGGAGCAAGGCATTAGAATATACACCATCGGAATCGGTTCTCCGGAAGGCGCGAGAATACCCATGGATCCTCTTGGTCAACCAGCACGCAACTTCCTCAAAGATCCGCAGGGAAAGACAGTGGTCAGTCAGATGGACCAACGGGCCTTACAAGACATATCGGAGGCCACCGGGGGCCGATACTATTCGATGGGTCCAACAGGAGAGGGTTTGGCCAAGGTCTTGGAGGAACTTCAGTCAATCGGGCAAAAGAAAAAACGCGAACAATTGTCGACCGAGTTGCCGATTGAACGCTTTCAACTTTTTGCTATAATGGCTTTCCTTTTTCTCATCTCCGAAATGCTCACCTCATCCGGCAGAAAAAAACTGGCTCGTTCGGGCCTAACCTGTATTGCCTTTTTTGCATGTATGCTCTCCGGTTGCCTCAAACAGGACAATATCGAACAAGCAGAACAAGCGATCGATCAAGGTGACCCAATCGCAGCGGCTCGGTTATATGGAGCGGAAATCGATGCTTCCGAAAACAGAGACGTCGATCCCAGGTTATACCTTAATGCCGGTTTGGCCTACATGGAAGCAGGAGATCTGAGCGAAGCGGAAAAAAACCTCGAACGGGCGTTGGAAGCAACGATTGACGAACCAAACCTACAATCCAAAGCACTCAATGCGCTCGGAAACGTTTTCTACCTGCGGGCAAACGACTACTTGGACCAAAGGGACGTCGGGCAAGCACGCAAAACTTGGGAGAAAGCATTAAAATACTACCAAAATGCATCGCTCCTTGATGGTAATCAAAAGGCGGACGACAACCTCGCTTCTCTCAAAAAACAGTTGGAAGAGAGAATCAAGTCCATGATTTGTCAAATGGACGGTTTCTTTTGGCGAGATTTGAATGGAGACGGAAAAGCTCAAGCCGACGAACCCACCTTGAAAGGTTTCGTCTATTGGGACAAAAACGGTGACGGAGAGCACAACAGTTCAAATGAGCCCATTGTAAAAACCAATGAGATGGGTGCCTTTTCCTTTGAATGGATTTCCGATCAGTACCCAATCTCCATTCGATTGGGATCACAATTGCTCGAGTCGAACGGTAGCGAGCAACAAAACCTCGTCCCAATGTATCCACCTCCGCCCCCCCCCGAAAACCCTGATCTCGTTCGCAATTATCATATTTTGATCGATCAACCAGGGAACCTTCGCGTTCCAATTGCCTATCGGGCAGCTCCTGTTTTAAAGGGAAGCGTCTGGAGTGATGGGAATGGAAACGGAGAAAAGGACAAGGAAGAAAAGGGGGCGGCTTCATCCACTCTTTTTCTTGACCGCAATGGAAACTTTCAGCTGGATGAAAACGAAACCACTTTCAAACCGGAAAAAGACGGAACATTTGAACAATTGGTCTCTCCAGGCCAACATTCGGTTTGCATCCAACCCGACAGTCCCGAGGCCAACGTAACTTTTCCCATTGAGTCCAAGAAAGCCTATCTCACCTGGGTCGATTTTGAGTCTATGTCCGATAGTCTTGATTTTGGAGTTCAAGAGCCTCCATCGGAAAACCAAAACCAACAGGAAAAGAACCCGGAACAAAATCAGACTCAGAACGCCCCTTCGGAACCTTCGGAAAAACAGGAGAAAGAAGGGGCGCAATCGGATCCTCTGCCCCAAGAGGTGAATGCCCTCTACGAAAGATTACTTCAGGAAATGGAGTCTAAAAGCGAGCCCCTCGGCCAAGAAAGAAAAGCAGTGGGTTCAAGAGCAAGCGGCAGAGATTACTGATCATCTCATGGCAATTTCGGAAATCATCAATTCTTTCTTTTTTTTCGTTAATATCGCCTTTCGACCGAGGCGATTGGGATTCATGGTGATCTTGTCGATTTCTTGGCAAAGTTTACTTTTCTCACAGAACCAGAGACCTAGAGTCGAGGTCTCTTTTTCTCCTCCAAGCATTACCCTTGCCAACAATACGATTTACAAGATCGTAATACACGGAACCCAGGACAACCTTCAATACTCAACGCCCGCCGTCTCTGGGCTGAAGATTTCGGACTCACCTCAAGTTTTCCGTACCTACAGCAACATAAACGGTGTGAATTCAGCACGGCTCGAGTTGAGCTTTCAGGTGAGGGCGACAAGACAAGGAAATTTCACAATTCCCGCTTGGAACGTTAAGGTCGGCGGAAACCTTTTGCAAGTCCCGGCGGCAACACTTCAAGTTTTGGCCCCGAGCCAACAGGACTTACTCCTTCAGAAAAGGCAACAAGAGCAAGAAAAAGAGCTAGAGCAAGCGGCTTTCATCGAATTCTCAACCACGAGACCTTTCCTGTTCGAAGGGGAAACCGTACCAGCGACCGTTCAGCTTTTTCTTTGGGACCGTTTGCCCGTCACCCGGATTGAGCAGGCTCCCGTGAAAAACGGCGATAGCTTTTCCATCACCGAGTTAGGCCAACCCAACGAAAAAAGGAATGTTTTGAGGAATGGCAAAAGGTATGCCGTCTTTTCTTGGAACGTCGGCCTTACTGCGGCCATCGCCGGGCAACCCAAGTTAAGCTTCAGCACTTTGATCAGGGTTCGAGTCAGCAACCGAAGAAACGGCCCTTTTGGCAGTCCCTTTCGAAATGACCCGTTCTTCGGTTTTGGCCGCGAGGAGCAGTTGAGGGTAAACGGCGAGGAGAGGGAAATTGAAGTTCGTTCCCTCCCAATGAAAGGAAGACCCGCTGGGTTCCAAGGAGCGATCGGGAATTTCACTTCGCAATCAAGAATCGATTCCGATCAAGTTTCCTTGGGAGATCCCGTCCGACTCGTATTCGAAATCTCAGGAACTGGAAATCTTGCCGCCATCCCTGCCCCGGACATTAGTTCCGGTAAAAACTTCAAGATTGGACCACCGGCCTTTTCCTTCGATGGAAACCAAATCACTAAGCACGAAGGGAAACAGAGTTTCGAGTATATCGTAACGCCATTGGTCGCGGGCCTCCTTGAAGTGCCACCCATTGAATTTGCCTATTTCGACCCCTTGCGAGAAAGCTTCGTTTCCGCACCCACGCGCCCTCATCCCTTGCAGGTAGACAGAGGACAGCAATGGATTCCAAACGATCAAGGAAACCAATCACCCGACAATTCGAATGAATCCACAAGGCCTTCGACCTCGGACCTCTTTCAAACGGAAGTCGAACCAGGTGAGTGGAGAAGCTTGCTGGAGCCTAGTCCACTGATCGAGAAATCTTCCTTTTGGTACCTTCAATCCATTCCTCTCGCAGGCCTCTGTTCGCTTTCTTTTTGGGGCATCAGAAGAAAAATGAAAGGAAAAGAAAAATTCAGGCGCAAGGAAAATAGTCTCTCCAAACAAATGAAGGATTCCGTTGGATTCAACGATGCATCATCTTTGCTTCTCGCGTTTCGAGATTTGCTAAGACTAAAAATTGCCAAAAACCGCAAGCATCCCAACCCCTCCTCTCTGGCCAGTGACGAGATAGTCATGCTCTTGAAAGCAGGGAAAAATTCCGAGGAAGTGATCAACTCGGTCAAAGAGTTACTCAGGAATTGCGATGACCAAGAGTTTGCCGGTAACGAACTTTCCAAACAACCCGTTGAAGACCTTTACCGCAAAGGATTCGGCCTATTGAAAAAAATCAGATAATGAGTCGGCTCTGGTTTGTTTTCGTCTCTTTTATGATGCTCGCATACCCTTTCGGCAGTTATGCGGAATCGGAGAACAAACTCTTTTATGACGCCGTTCGGGCAGAAGCGGAGGAAGACTTTGATTCCGCAATTCGATTTTATGAGGAATCAGCCAAAATATCTCACTCGGCAAACCTTTATGGAAATTTGGCAAAGTTATATTTCAAAAAAGAGACGTACGGGCGATCGATCCTCAACTATAGAAAAGCTCTTTTGCTGGATCCGAAAAACCGTGAACTCAAGGCAAATCTCTCGTTTGTTCAGGAAATAGCTCGTATAGAAAGCTCAGCGATGGATAAACAAAACAGCTATTTAAGCTCTTCGTCCATGGACGCTTGGACGATTTTCACAACCTTCGTCTTTTGGATAGGCCTTGGAGGGATGGCCTTGTTCTTTTTTTTACAAGTCAACCGCATCTTCCAAGTAATCTTTTTTCTCTTTTGGATCTCCCTGAACTCTCTTGGAGTATGGGCCGTAACGCAGACTAGATATAATCATGACCTCCAAAACAGAGAAGTCATTGCCATTGCCCCTACAACAGGAGAGGACTCGAACGCAAGCAAAGCAATTTATCTTCGGGTATCAGCCTTCGAAGGAAGTATTTCCAACACATCCGTCGAGCCGGGAGAAAGTCTTTTTCTTGAAATGGAAAAGAATCACTCGGTGAAGAAACATACCAATTCAATCGGTGAAACTTGGTATTTCGCGAGGAGTTTGGGAGGAAGAAACCGAGGGTGGGTCAGGCAAGACCAACTGTCGCGAATTGTCCCCGCGACGGAAAGATGAAGTAAGGGAAAATTCAAAGTTCTCAAATCAAAAGGCTTTCGTCAATTTTTTCAATCGAGACGAACTCTCCTTTGAATTTCTCTTCCATAATATTTCTGATTCCATCCGGCAATTCACCAATTCTCTGTTCAATTTGCTTGGAATCCTTTATTTGTCTAACTTCCTTAGGGGGAAGAGGGGTATTCGTATCGTACTCACCCGTTAGGTGAGTGGGCTCTTCTTGGGCCGCTTTTTCCTCATGTCCGGATAGACCAGGTACCGGAACATCCAAATGAGCAACCTCCTTTTCTTGAACAGTTTGCTCTGGTTGGGGTGCTTGATCTTCGGTTTCCGGCTCAGAGTTCCCCCTCTTTGGAGGAGTCTCCATTTCGACGGATGGCGTTTCGCTCAGGTCGTTGGTTTGCTCAGGTCTTTTTTTTTTAACGTCATCGGGAATCATTCCCGATATCTTTCGAATGACTTGATCGATCGATCGGGAACGGCCCGACTCCACTGCCCGGAAGAGAGTCACTTCGAAATTAGTCTTTTCGGAGAGCCCCATCTTTACCAAGTCCTCCCCTTCACGAAGGGAATCCAGGATACGCACGCACTGTTCCGGGCTGATTTTACTTTGGCTCTCGCGTAAGCTTGTAAGCAAAATTTCCCGAAATACTTCCGACAGGTCGAGTAAAGCTCGGTAAAAGTCGACCCCCTCGGAGGAGAACTCATCGGTGATTCGAATCATTTGGTCATAGTTGGCCTCAACCAAAAATTTCGCCAGACTTTCAATCATTTCCCGCGATGCCAAACCATAGACTTCGAGTACGTCTCGTTGATTGATTGACTTCCCGCAAAACGAAATCATTTGATCCAGAATACTCTGTGCATCCCTCATTCCTCCCATCGCCATCCGG
Organism: Opitutia bacterium; assembly: GCA_002722545.1. Lineage (GTDB taxonomy): Bacteria > Verrucomicrobiota > Verrucomicrobiia > Opitutales > Seribacteraceae > Seribacter. The sequence goes on from PBMI01000046.1 coordinate 22,653, forward strand.
GCGATTGCCCCGAGGGCTTCTTCGTCGACTTCAATGGACTCGGCTTTGCAAATTTCATCGAGTTTTCCGATGATCAAAGGAACCGGGATAGAACGAAATTCGAAGCGTTGGCATCTTGAAACGATCGTTGGCAGAACCTTGTGAGACTCCGTAGTGGCAAAAACGAACTTAACATGGGGCGGAGGCTCCTCCAATGTCTTAAGCAAGGCATTGAATGCCTGCTGGCTCAACATGTGCACTTCATCGATAACATAGATCTTGTACCGGCATTGAGCAGGTGCATACTGACACTCGTCTCTCAAATCTCTTACTTGATCGACGGAATTGTTCGATGCTCCATCAATTTCGATTACGTCAAGGCACCGGCCATCCATAATGGCTTGGCCAATGTCCGAATCCGATGGAACGTCGAGGGAAGGGCCATCCTCCCAATTCAAAGATTTTGCAAACAAGCGGGCAGAAGTGGTTTTTCCAGTACCGCGTGGCCCGACGAACAGATAAGCGTGGGCAATCCTACCCATCTCGATCGCATTCCCCAAAGTTCGAACGACATGATCCTGTCCTACCAATTCGGAAAACTGTTTGGGTCTCCATCGACGGGCAATCACCTGATAAGCTTGTTCGGACATAATGTTCTTTTCTGATCTTCTTCCTAGAATCAGGCAAGCGAAAGTGAAAATCAAAGCGATTTTGTTCCATTTTCGACTGGTTGTCCGGACACAAAAAAAGGCCAGGCACCCCACAGCACACGACCATTGCGATTACCGCTGCTTCCTTCCGGACCTGACGGAGTTCATCCAATTGTCGTCGCATGGGACCCGACCTTAGCCTTTATTATCGATGATTTCGGGGAACAGAGCAACCCTTTTTCAAAACCTTGTGGAATATTCACGACTTGATTCTTTTAGCTTTGCGTTTTCAGATACGATAAATTGATTAGTGATGATGGGTAATTCATTCGGCAGTCTTTTTAAAATCTCTTCATGGGGCGAAAGCCATGGTGGAGGAATCGGGGTCGTGATCGACGGGTGCCCCCCTCGACTGCCCTTGAATGAGGATGACGTGCAACCCTTCCTCGACCGAAGGCGACCGGGACAAAGCAAAATTACGACTCCTCGAGACGAGAATGACCGTGTGGAGATTATTTCTGGGCTCTTCGAAGGGATGACTCTTGGAACTCCCCTCGCCATGCTCGTGCGCAACAAAGACGCCCGCCCCCAAGCCTACGACGAAATGAAATCAAAATTTCGTCCGTCGCACGCCGACTACACTTATCAGAAAAAATATGGGCATAGAAATCACGAAGGCGGAGGTCGCTCATCGGCTCGCGAAACCATTGCCCGGGTTGCCGCTGGAGCCATCGCCCAAAAAATCCTGGGGATGGAGCAAGTATCCATCAGCACGTACGTCGAAAGAATTCATGATATACAGGCGCCCAATCTCAAGGATATACCAAGTTTGAACGAGATTGAAGCATCCCCCACTCGTTGCCCGGATCCGGAAACTGCATCTCTTATGGAGGCTCGGGTATTGGAAGCTAAAAAAAACGGGGACTCCGTGGGTGGTTCGGTTGTCTGTCGGGTAAACGGGTTGCCCGTTGGTTGGGGATCTCCCGTATTCGACCGGTTGGAGGCAGATTTGGCAAAAGCAATGCTTTCTCTTCCGGCGACCAAGGGTTTTGAAATAGGCAGCGGCTTTCAAGGCACTTTCCTCAAAGGATCGGAACATAATGATCTTTTTGAAAACATGGGAGGAGAGATCAGGACCACGACCAATTTATCCGGTGGAGTCCAAGGGGGTATTTCCAATGGTGAGGAACTTTACTTCAGGGTTGCCTTCAAACCTACGGCGACGGTCCTCAAGCATCAACAAACAGTGGACGACGAAGGAAAAAATACGGAGTTGATCGGGCGTGGGAGACACGACCCGTGCGTCTTGCCACGGGCCGTTCCGATCGTCGAAGCCATGACCGCTCTCGTCCTGATTGATCACCGAATGCGGCACCATGCCCAGTGCGAATCCTTTCCCTTTCAGGGATAAATGAACGGAAGGCTTCATATCATTCTCGGAACCCCCGACTCCGAAAGACGGTCGATCCTCTCGCAATTCACGAAAAAGAACGATCAACCCGAACCCTCTTGGGCCCTTCTCCCGGCGGAACTAGAGTCAATCAACATGCCTCATTCGCATTGGACTTTACAGGAGGATCAGTTCAATTTCACCGAATTGTCCGATTCATTGGATGCGGAGTACTTTCTTTTCTTTTCTAATGCACTGCATCTCGCCGAGCAATTCGAAGCTATATTGGAACTCCTGGACGATGAAGAAGGCCTTTCAATGGGAAGGATCATCCTCTTCCTGAATTCAGATTTACTACCCGAAGCCAAGCAGCAACTGTTGGCATGGATTGATGCGGCAGGCCATTTCTCCGATGCCATTTTCTTTTCACATAGAAAAAATGAAAACGCAATGGCCATAAGCAAATGCAAGGAACGCTTCGAAACAATGAGATACCCATTGGAATCCTATGTTGTAGGAAGCAAAAAAACCGGAGTTTTGGAAAAGGTACTCAATACCGAACCCCGGCGCATCACTCACCTTTTTGATCCGCCTGACTTGCTAGACGAGGATGACTCCCCCCAAAACGACCCTTACTTGGCCAAGCTTGCAAATGGAAAAAGGGAAAGACCAGCCCCTTTTCCTTTTTGAATCTGAATTGAATGGAATTGATTTTTGCTCGACCCAACGGTACCATTGAATTGTTTTGCATATTGCTCTTTAGCCGGGGTGGCGGAATTGGTAGACGCGCTAGATTCAGGTTCTAGTGTCCGCAAGGACGTGCGAGTTCGAGTCTCGCCCTCGGCACCAATCAACTATTCTACAACTGATCTACATTACGCGTGAAGCTCCAATTGAAGGGAAACCTCGTTAGATTCTCAGGACACTTTACATTGGTTGTTCTTTACCTGTTTGCCTTCCCTCTTTTTGGGGAAAGAATTGCCCAACTGAAAAACAAAGCATTGGACGGCGACGTTTATTCTCAACTTCAACTCGGATTCGTTTACTCCAAAGGTCCACGGAAGGATTGGAAAGAAGCTTTCTACTGGATGAAGAAGGCCGCCGAAAAAGAAATTCCTTCGGCCTGCCGTTATCTTGGTTTTGCCTATCTTGAAGGAAAAGGAACGGCTCAAAACAAGAAATTGGCTCGGAAATGGTTCGTCATCGGGTCAAGGAAGGGAGACACCTTGTCGATGCTCGGGCTCTCGGAATGCCTTGGTAAACAAGAGGACAAGATCAAGAGTGCGGCTTGGCTTCTTCTCGCCGATGAGTTGGGCGAACCTCGCGCCCGTTGGCGACTGGAGCACCAGATGGCGCGATTGCAAGCCTTCGAAAAAAAACAGGCCCGAGACGAGGTAATTAAACTTAAAGCGACTCTTGATCCGGATTTGGCAAAGGAACCTGCCCCGGCATTCTCCAAGAAAAAAAACCAAATGATCCTTCAGGACGGAGGTCGCTATCGGGGTGCAATCAAAAACGGATTCCCTCAGGGATTTGGCGAAAGAGTTTCCCGGGATGGGGAAATGTACCAAGGGTCTTTTCGAAATGGAAAGGAAGAAGGGTTCGGAACCTTGTTTTCCTCGGAAGGGTTGATCATCTACCAAGGTCTTTGGACAAAAGGGAGCCCCATTGACACTCTGCCCAAAAATGAGAGAGAGAAGTCGGCAAACTAACTAACTCAAAGAGGAATTGGCACCATCACCAAAAGATTGGTTTTTCGAACGACCGCAAGAGCAAATCCAACAACCTCCGGGCTCCATTTGGAAGACAGCTGGAGAATTTGTTATTATTGATGGTTCTTTCTTAATGACCAACGATCAGTTGGATTCGGAGTGTGAATCGCCCGTTACAATGTAGACGTACACCTTGGTGGCTACGATTCCCAAGAAAAGAACGGCAAACATGATCACCGGAACCAAAAATAGCGGAAGCTTGAATTTGGTGTGACCAAAAGAAGGGTTGTCAATGAAGTCCATGATTTTTTTATATTAACGGATTAGATATCGGCAAAACAATTTCACGAAAAGTCCGCAGTCTTTCAACCTTCCACTACCCAAGAATTGGAACCAATGAGTAACTCCTGCAAGTTGCCTTCTCCTTTGGACTGCGCTTGCTTTACTTGATCAATCAAGCCATCTTCATAGGTTTCGCGCCCCTCCGACTGTCTAATGACACCCATGGGGGTGGGGAAGGAAGGGAAAGTCATTTGGGCCAAAATATTCGCATAAGCCAAGTTGGAATTTTTCGGTTGATGAACCAAAAGATCCTCCTTCGCAACTCCATCAACAATGCTAACAACTTCCGGTTCGAGTCCGTTCAAGCGTATGCCTTTGTTCTTTTCAGCTCCGAAAACAAGTGGTTTGCCTTCTTCAAGAACAAGAACTTGATCTTCCTTGGATTCACGAGAGGTAACGGGTGCAAATGTTTTGTCATTGAAAATCACGCAGTTTTGAAACACTTCGACAAAAGAAGTCCCCTTGTGAGCTTGGGCTGCCTTGAATGTCTCAACCATATGCTTCATGTCGGTATCACTCGTCCGGGCAACGAAAGTCGCTTCACTCCCCAAGGCAAAGAGGAGAGGATTGATTGGGTGATCAACTGAACCCAAAGGTGTACTCTTTGTCTTTTTTCCCGTCTCCGAGGTCGGGCTGTATTGCCCCTTGGTTAGACCATAAATGCGGTTATTGAAAAGAAGAACATTCATATCAAGGTTTCTTCTAAGCAAATGAAGCAAATGATTCGCTCCTATGGAAAGACCGTCACCATCCCCGGTGATCATCCATACCGACAAATCGGGGTTTGCAACTTTGACTCCTGTTGCCACCGTTGGGGCACGCCCATGAATCGTATGAAAACCGTAGGTGTTCATGTAGTACGGAAACCTGCTGCTGCAACCGATCCCACTCACTACGACGAATTGCTCGCGGGGAATCCCAAGTTCGGGCAAAGTCCGTTGAACCGCGTTCAAAATCGCATAATCTCCACATCCCGGACACCAACGGACATCGTTGGAAGTTGCAAAATCCTTTTTAGTGAGGGCTGTCTCTTCTTTGCTAGTCGTGCTCATGGTAAGATGCTTGCGTCACCTTAGTTCAGGTGCTCAAGAAATTTCTCCGTAAGTTCGGAAACTTTAAAAGGTTTGCCCTGGACCTTTCCATACGAAATGACGTCGATTAAATATTTGGCCCGCAAAATCAAAGCGAGTTGGCCTAGATTGAGTTCGGGAACAATAACCTTCTTGAATCTCCCCATCAATTCACCCAAGTCATCATGGAGCGGATTAAGATGCCTCAAATGTACGCTACTGACCGAAAAACCCTCTTCGATCAAATTGCCAACAGCAGAAGAAATGGCTCCGTAAGTCCCCCCCCATCCGATAACGAGCAAATCCCCCTCGGACTCTCCGCGAATATCGAGCGGTTTAAAAGACTTTGAAATGACGTCTACTTTTTCGGCACGAAGTTTGGTCATCTCTTCGTGATTTTCCGGGTCGTAACTCACGCCTCCATCTTCACCCTTCTCCAAACCACCGATGCGGTGTTCAAGTCCCACCTGTCCTGGTATCGCTTGAGTCCGCGCCAACGTTTCCGGGTCTCGGCGATAAATGACGTATTCTTCATCCTCGCTCGCAAACGAATTTTCGATTTCCGGCAAATCAACTATGTTCGGAACGCGCCATGGTTCCGAACCATTGGCAACGTAAAGATCACTCAAGAGAACAACCGGGGTCATATAGGTAATCGCAATACGAACCGCGTCCATGGCACAATCAAAGCAATCCGAGGGAGAATGAGCAGCCAGAACTGGGAGAGGACAATCTCCGTGCCGGGAAAACAGTGCTTGTAGCAAGTCGCTTTGTTCCGTCTTGGTTGGCAAACCGGTACTCGGACCACCCCGTTGTACATTACAGATGATCAAAGGCAATTCGGTTATGGAAGCAAGCCCGATGAATTCACTTTTCAGGCACATACCGGGGCCACTTGTTGCGGTAACTGACAAATCGCCGGCAAAACTTGCTCCGAGCGCCACGCCCATCGCTGCGATCTCGTCCTCCGCTTGAACGCACTTGACTCCGTACTTTTTGAGCTGAGACAGTCCTTCAAGAACAGGCGAGGCAGGAGTGATGGGGTAACCCGAAAAAAGCAAATCTCGATTTGCTTTTTTGGATGCGGCGACAAGACCGTAGACGATAGCCTCATTTCCGGATATTTTACGGTATACTCCGGGTTGAGCGGCAACCTTTGATACTTGATACCGGTTGCGAGCCGTTTCGAAAGTGTCTCCCAAATTGTAACCGGCTTTGAGAGCCAAACTATTGGCTTCCGCAAGTTCAGGAAGTTTTTTGGCCCATTTGTCGTCAAAAAATTTGAGGGTTGGTTCCAGCGGACGCCCATAGACAAAATACATGAATCCAAGAGCGAAAAAATTTTTGCACCTCGCCTTGTCACTTGGCTTGAGGGAAGTTTCGGCGAGTGCTTCTTTAGTCAACCCGGTCAAATCAAGTTCGATCAGATGATATTTCTTGCGAAACCCTTCGTCTTCAAGTGGATTTGCGTCGTAACCGGCCTTGGTCAAGTTCATCTTCTTGAAAGAATCAACGTTCACGACCAACATTCCTCCCTCGGGAAGATCATCGATATTGGACTTAAGGGCTGCGGGATTCATTACGACCAAAGCATCCGGGGCATCCCCTGGAGTCAAAATTCGTCGACTACCAAACTGTAATTGAAAACCTGACACTCCGGCCAAGGTGCCGGTAGGTGCTCGGATCTCAGCTGGAAAGTCCGGTAGTGTTGCTATGTCGTTTCCAGCAAAGGCACTAGAATCGGTAAAGCGTTCCCCAACGGTTTGCATGCCGTCTCCGGAATCACCGGCAAAGCGAACAACGGCAGATTCGATCTCTTCAAAGGAATCGTTTGGTTGGATCATAAAGGGAAGGTGTAATTGATCATGGGAAAGCCATATAAGATTTTGTTACGTTGAAGAATGAATCACAACGATTTTCGGTAGGTTTTCAAAAAAAGACGGTGAAATTTAAAGAAGATTTTCAAAATACAAGAAAATGTGTCATAAATTAACGGCCGGTAGCGGGAAAGGAAATAGGTTGAAAGCCAAGGATATTCTCTCAGCATGGGTTCGGTTTTCACGAACTCCGTGCTTCAGGGAGGGAGGGAAAATGGCAATTTTGCCGATCTCTGGTTGTATTTGCAATTCCTTTTCTCCCTTCATCCTGAAAAAAAGATTACCCGATCCTTCCTCGCAAGACAAGTAGGCGACGCAGGAAAGGACCGCTCGGTCGACGTGATCGTGCAATCCGGTTTCCTGACCCGGTTGTGCGAGATTGAACCAAAAAGGGGGGAATTCATCGTGGGAAAAAGGCAGGGGGGTGAACAAAAGCACAGACGGAATCCCCAGCGTTTTTTTTCCCAAGTCTCGGGCATACCTCATGGGAATACGAATGGTCGGAACCAAGCCTTCTTCCAAATAAGAGTTCTCCCAACGTCCGCGAATCTTATGGGAATGATTCATCAGCGAGCGATTCGAATTGATTTCATCCAACAATTCAGGAACCCAGATCTCCCAATCGGGCACTTTGGCAACGATTATTTTCTTTCCTCCAAAATGGTAAACTTCGGTCACTTTAAAGGGGCAAGCTTTCTTAGGAGAGATTCATTTTCAGGATATTGTTTCTTTAACTCGTCTGCATCCGGCCAAATTAAATCAGCATAATCAAAACCGGGACTGACCGAGCAACTCACCAAAGACCATTCCTCCGGTCCACAGGGAAAAGCCCCGAAAACGGTTCCTGCCGCCATGGTTGCTTGTGGTACTTGACCCAACTCAATTGCGTTACCAAGTTGAACGCACCTGAATTCCCCCGAGTCAAACAAGTTCAATTCCAAAGAATTCCCACTATGAAAATACCATGTCTCATCCGATTTCAAAGAATGCAAACGAGACACTTCGCTTTTTTTCAAAAGGTATAGAATCGAGGTGCCGCAAGGACGGAATCCCTGAGCAACTTGGAGTAAATGCTCGGATTCGTAAGTCCTCCTATACCAACCTCCCTCTCTGTGTGGCTTAAGACCCAATGTTTTAATCGCGTCTTCCGCTGAGACCTTCATCGAATAACAACAAATGGGGATTTTTGTGGGCTTAAAAGATAAAATGGTCGGGACGGTGAGATTCGAACTCACGGCCTCCTGCTCCCAAAGCAGGCGCGCTAACCAGACTACGCTACGTCCCGTATGATTAACAAGATATGCTATTCTCCAAAAAGAAGCAAAGCAATTCAACAGACTTAAAATTACTTCTTTTCAAGACTCTTTCGGTTTGCAAAAACGCATCAAGATATCATGATGCGTTGATACGTTAATGAAAGATTTTTCCAAATCACCACCTACCTCCAAAGACTTGGAGAAGCTTTTGACCGAACGCATCCTAATCATGGACGGTGCAATGGGTACCATGATTCAGCAGGAAAAACTGGAAGAAGAAGATTTCATCGGAGATCATTTCCGAAATCACTCCTGCGAGCTCAAGGGAAACAACGATCTCCTTTGCCTGACCCGCCCTGACGTTATCAGGAAGATCCACCAGTCTTATTTCGATGCCGGAAGCGATATTGTCGAAACCAATACTTTCAGCGCCACCA
>PBMI01000025.1 GCA_002722545.1 Opitutia bacterium
CGGTGACTTGGGTGAGCATTTTTCGCACGTCGTAAAAGGTAAGGGCTTGAACGTCGAAAAGGGAACCTGCGTCAAACTGGGCGAGGGGCACATTCTGACGACTTGCTTCGATCCCCAGTCCCTCTCGTACCGAGCGGTCTGGAATGGATGGATCCGTTTTGAGCCGTTCCGTTGGGGAACTTCCCGAAATGCAAACATAGACGGTGAACTTTGGTTTGCCCTCGGAAAGGCCGAGATGCCGAAGGCCGGAGAATACCTCGGTTTGCGCCGGTTCGGCAAGCGGGTGGTCTTCGAGTACAGGATCGGTGCGGTGAGGATCGAGGATGAGCCTTGGGGTACCAAAGATGCCTTTTACCGGAGGATCGACTTGAAGGATGAAGCCAAAAGCCTGGCCCTTCCCTGCCAAGTGATGGATGGAGCCTTGAAGGTCGAGGTGGTTGAATCGAAGGGCGTTACGAGCGCCGGCTGGGCCGAGGGGAAACTTGAAATCAAAGGGGTCCGGAAGGACGCTCACTTGATCGTCCGGATATCCACGGAAAACAAGCCGGCGGGTGAATCGGAGGTCCTGGCCCATTTGAGGGCAGAGCGGAAGATCGAGAAGCGCTGGAAGGAGGTCCTGCGGGTCCCGGGCGAACTGGGCAAAGCCCGAGCGGGAGCAAATTACGTGGTGGATACCTTGAAGGTCCCCTACGACAACCCCTACAAGACGGTCATGCAGTTAAGCTCCATGGCGTTTCTGCCCAATGGGGATGCCTTGGTGGCAGCCCTGCCCGGAGACATATGGCTGGTCAAGGGAATATCGGACGACCTCAAAAAGGTAACCTGGCAGCGGTACGCCACGGGCTTCAATCAACCGGTTGGAATCCATGTCGACGAGGAGGGAGTCTTCGTGTTGGACCGTTGCCAAATTTCCATTCTCCACGACCAAAACGAAGATGGGGAGGTGGACCATTACGAAAAGTATGCCAATGATTTCGGCGGATTCAACCGGAGCCACACGCATACTTTCGGCCTGCATCGCACCAAGGACGGTTCCTTTCACTTCATCCAGCGGACCAGCATCATGCGGACGGCTACGGACCGCACGACCGAAGTAATGGGCACGGGGATGCGCAACTGCATGGGAATAGGCGGATCGGATGATTATTTTTGGGCGGCTCCCCAGGAGGGAACCTGGACCCCGACTTCGGCCATCATCGAAGTCAACAAGGGAGAGGAGTATGGCTTGGGCGGCAAAGGAATTTCTCCTCCTCTTTGCTATGTACCGAGGGGGGTCGATAATTCGACGGGTGGAATGAAGGAGATCACGAGTGACCAATGGGGCCCCTTTCAGGGGGCCCACGTCGGGCTGAGTTATGGGGCGGCCATGCACTACCTCATTCTGCGCGATGCCACCAGTTCCCGTCCGCAGGGGGCGGTGGTTCCCATGGAGGGGGAATTTCTCGCCGGGGTGATGCGTGGGGCTTTTCATCCGAAGGACGGGCAACTGTATGTCGCGGGCTTGGACGGTTGGGGGGATTATTCGATCAAAGACGGGTGCTTCCAGCGGGTGCGCTACGTAGGAGGAAAAGTCCGAAAACCCAAGGGCTTCAAGGTTCATACCAATGGCTTGCGAATCGATTTCACGACCAAGCTCGATCCAAGTATAACGAAAGCGGTGGAGAATTTTTTTGCCCAGGTATGGAACTATGAATACGCCAAGCGCTACGGCTCGCCTGAGTTCTCGGTCAAGAAACCGGACAGCCTCGGACACGACCGGTTGCAAGTCCGCTCGGTCACCCTGCTCGAAGGTGGAAAGTCGATCTTCGTGGAGATGCCCGATCTCGAACCGGTCATGCAACTGTATTTGCGCATGCACCTGAAGGATGCGGACGGAACGAAGTTCAAGACCGACTTCTTCTGTTCCCCGATGTTTCCGGACAAGGCCTATTCCGCCAAAGGATTGGCTGCTCCCAAGGGCGGCAAACTCGCTTGGGTGGCACTGAGGATCGCAAGCCCAGAAAACCAAAAAAAGAAGGAGGTCACCGGGTCGACCATCGAGGGGGAGCGGGCCATATTGATCAATGCAATCAGCGGACTGAAGTACGACAAGACCTTGATCGAAGCAAAGGCAAACGAGCCCTTGGTCCTCACGCTCAAGAACGTGGACGCCATGCCTCACAACTTGGTCATCGTGGCTCCTGGTTCCGCCCGCAAGGTGGGGGATGCGTCCTTCAAAATGCTGAGCGACCCGAAGGCCGGTGAGAAAAACTACGCTCCCGACTTGTCCGAGGTGATGCAAGTCATCCCCGTCATCGAGCCGGGCAAACGCCACGTCCTGCATTTTCGGGCCCCGAAAAAACCAGGCGACTACCCCTTCCTTTGCACCTTTCCCGGTCACTGGATGGCGATGAACGGAATCCTCCGCGTAAAGTAAGCGGCCGAACCCGTTCCGGGTTCAGGCTTTCTTGACGCTTCGGGCGAGCCAACTGGCAAAGTATGGTTTGGGTAAAAACCCGCAAATGTCGATATTTATTGATTTTATAAACATATCCTTCTTGACCTGTCGCCCGCACCGACATATGGCTTCATGTTTAAATAATCTGATTCTAGCGACATGTCCTGCAAGCCAGAACTCCCTTACAATGAACTTCCTCCTTTGCCTCCCAAAAGGGAATTGGAAACGGTGAAGATATTAAAGCAGTGCATTCGTTCCCGGACGGAGTTGGCGGAACTCGAACACGCAGGGGATTTCCTTCCCGACAAGGCGGTCCTGATCAACGTGATGCCTTTGCTGGAAGCTCAGGCAAGTTCGGAGATTGAAAATATCGTGACCACCACGGACCATCTTTTTCGTAGTTCATTGCTGGAATTGCCCCCGGACGCCTCCACCAAGGAGGCACTCGATTACCGGGCAGCTCTGAACGAGGGTTGCCGGAGCTTATCCGATCGCCCACTTGGCGTAGCCACTGCGGAACGGGTGTGTTCCGTCATCAAGTCACGGAAAATGAATGTTCGCAAACAGCCCGGCACGGCACTGGGCAGCGAATCGACAGGCCAAGTTGTTTATACGCCTCCAGTTGGTGAAAAGCTACTTCGGGAAAAACTGTCGAACTGGGAACGCTTTCTCAACGAGCCAACCGAGCTTGATCCATTGGTGGTGATGGCGGTGGCCCATTACCAGTTTGAAGCAATTCACCCATTTTCCGATGGAAACGGACGGACGGGACGCGTGCTGAACCTGCTCCATCTCGTGCAGTCCGGGCTACTTTCGACCCCCATCCTTTACCAGAGTCGGGGAATCATTCGCCGCAAGGCCGAATACTACGACAAGCTAAGGGCCGTCACCTTCGAAGATGATTGGGAGAACTGGATTTTGTATATGCTGGAAGTGGTTGAGAAATCGGCCCACTGGACAAACCAAAAGATCCGGAGCATAAGAAAGCTTCGCGAACAAACCAAAAGCCAGTTGAAAAAGGCGTTACCAAAACTCTACTCCTCGGAATTACTCGACGTTCTGTTTCACCAACCTTACTGCCGAATTGCCGACTTGGTGGATCGAGGAATCGCAAAACGTCAGTCCGCTTCGGTTTATTTGAAAAAACTGGTGGAGATCCGTATTCTTGAGGAGGAAAAAGTCGGGCGGGATAAACTTTTCATCCACCATCAATACCGGAAGCTTTTGCTGACGGAGGATTCATGACCAAGCTCATGCTTTTCCACACTACTGCTATGAGGTCTCCTGAGGCGTGCAAGTGTTTACGAGCTTAGGCTTTATTGACGTTCCGGGCTAGCCAATCGGAAAAATGTTCCTCACTGCTTTGACTAGCCGCTAGGGCAAGTGTTTCCAAAATCGCTTCCTCTTCGTTGGCGAAAAAACGAAGGCCGTTGATCTCGAGAAACAAAATTGCCGACATCAGGGAGACTCTCATGTTGCCACCGAAAAAGCGATGGTTGCGAACAAGACCATAGGCATAAGAATCAGCTAAATCGGGAAGGGTCGTTTTCGGCTCGTATTGCAAACGCTGAACAGGTCGATTGAGGGCAGATTCAAGGAGGCCTTCATCGCGAATGCCTTCCATTCCACCGAAACGGGCAAGCAATTGATTGTGCAAGACTATGAGATCCTGCAAGTCCAGCCAAACAGGCTCCTTCACTCGGCCAATTCGCGGAATGTATTACGGTACCTACGCATAATGTCCTCGGCGGCCTCCATCTTTTTTTTGAAGTGAGGTTTTTCCGCATGAATCCGGATGCTGCACCTGGGAGCTTCGCTGAGGTAAAGCGAGGCACCTTCCTCCACTTTCATGCTCTGCAAGACTTCCTTCGGTAGGACGATCCCCAAAGAGTTTCCAATCTTTCGTACTTTCGCTTCGATAGCCATGATTGTAATAACTTAAGTTATTACTTTTAAGTGAGCAAATTTGGAAAATCAGGTTTCCTTAAAGCTTACGAGTTTGCTTTAGGGGGCCAATTGTTATCCAAGGGAAGGGTATGAAACTCGCCATGCTTGTCAATCCGTTCACCGAGCGGAACCTTCAACTCGCCGCTCAGGTGGGCGTCGAAGAAGTGGTGGTCCCCTTCCCCGGGCTCGATCCAAATGCTTTGCCGAAGCTCGCCAGGCGGGTGGAAGCATTCGGAATGCGCCTGAGCGTGATCGAGCGCAAGCTCCCCCATTTGAAGATCGTTCATAACTTGGAGGGCCAGGATGCCCAAATCGAGGACATCAAGACTTTGCTCCGGAACATGGCGGAGGTGGGCATGAAGGTCTTGTGCTACAATTGGATGCCGGATGAGGATTGGCAGCGTACTTCCAAGGACATACCGGAGCGCGGAGGAGCCAAGGTCACGGCCTTCGATCTTTCGCAGATCGGAAAAGAGAACCCGACTGATGCCGATGGCTTGCCCCCGACCCGAACCCCGGCCGACTTGTTGTGGGATAACCTGAAACGCTTTTTGGACGAGGTCCTCCCGACGGCGGAGGAGTGCAAGGTTCGCCTGGCTCTGCATCCGGACGATCCGCCCTTGGCCAACCTGGGGGGACAGGACCGGATCATCACAAGCAACGAGGCCTTTCAAAAAGTCTTAGACCTGGCCCCCAACCCGTACAACGGGATATGCTACTGCCAGGGAGCGTTGGCTCCGGCTGGGGTGGACGTGGAGGCAGGTATCCGAAAACTGGCCCCTCATATTCATTACGCTCACTTCCGCAACGTCTCGGGCACGGCGGGTAGTTTCCGGGAGACCTTTCATGACAACGGGGACCTCGACATGCCCGCTTTGATGCGGGCCTACAAGGAGTCCGGATTCGACGGACCGATGAGGCCCGACCATGCCCCTTCTTTGGCGGGCGAACCAAACGATACCCCAGGGTACGAGACGCTGGGCAAGCTTCATGCAATCGGATACATGAAGGGCTTGTACGATCAGGCTGGTTTTTTTGCCAGTTGAATACGATCCATCAGACAAACCACCACGGTATGGGGGAGCGTAAGAATCGATATGCCGAGCATTGCCTTGCCTAGCCAGTCCAGCTGGATACCCCGAAAACTCAAGGGCAGGGAAAGAATAAACCAGAGGCCCACCAGGGCGAGAGCGGTCATGAGCCAGGTGAGTTGCAGCCAGCGTGCTTTCACAAGCAGGTAGCGTCCTTGGACAAGATGCTGTCTGCCGGGCTCATCGGTCCAGAGGATGCGCAAACCATGGCGCAGGCTGTGCCAGAGCGCAAAGTAGCTGCCGATGGCCCATAAAGGAGGCACAAAGAGAAACCATGCAAATAGCAAGGATGCTTCCAGGAAATCCGTGAGGAGGGCTCGGCCTTCGCCTTCTTTGATTTGGAAAAAGGATAGAAAAAACTGCAAGACAACCAATGCAAGAGGAACAAGAAGAAAAAAGATTTGATTTTGACTGATCCATTCCAGTTCCATGGGACTTCCCCCGCCCTGACTGACCATGGCTTCAAGAAACATGCGGTAAGTCTCGTTACCCAGGTATCCGGGCAAGAGAATGGGAAGGCTACCGCGGGCAAGGATGTGAAGCCAGGTCAGCCCCCTGGATCGGACAAGGTAACCGGCCCGATGCAACTTAACACTGAGGAAGCGATCCCCCTGCCCCCAATGAAATATGGTAAGGCCCAAAAAGAAAACTGCGGAAGCCAGGGGGAAAAAGTTCCAGAAGATAAGATAGATGACCGACAAAATCGGATACGCCAATAGTGTGGAAACCTGAAAAGCAAATGAACTTCTCTTCACCATTCCCCAAAGAAGCAGGTGGTCGGCTCCGCCATGAGGCATGCCAAAAACAAAGAGGCTGAGGTAAAGCGGGATGAGTTGCCAGGCAATCGGCCAATCGGAACTCAGGTAACCAAGCACCGCCATTGGCAAAAGCAAGAAAAGTGTCAGCCCATGCAATCCATTTGCATACGACAAGGGAAGGTCTTTTCTCGCAGAAGGATCGAAGGGTATCGGATTCCACTCGATTACTTTCATGAGGGCCCCCGCTTCCATGCCTGCCAGAGGCAAAGTCCTTGAATGACGAATAAATTCGTGCAGGCGAAGAACAATGCCTCCTCAATGGGCAGGTTACCAAGGTCCAGTCCGCTTCTGGTCTCTGGATTGAGGGACCAAATACCCTCGGAGATGGCGTAAGAGTCAGCCAGACATAAGTAGAGGGTCAATACAGCCCATGGTACGATCCAAGTTGAAAAGGAGTCCCTAAGGAGTCGTCCTCCGAGGGACCACTGCAGAGCGAGGGGTGGAAAAGCCCAAACCAAGATCAAGCCGGCGTAGGTTCCCTTCTCGTATGAAAGGCAGACAAGACCAAGCACCCCGATCAAAAAAGCCGGTAGCAAGCCAAAGGGACGGTACGACAGCTTTCCAGAATCAAACTTCCCTACGAGCAGTGCAAACAGTGCCCCAGCCAATCCGGTTTGCAGGATCATAAAGCCATACTCCTCGAGCGGGACGAACCCGAGAGTACCCAAGACTGCCCCCTCGGGATAACTCCAGACTCCCCTCATAATGAGGTAATTATCCCAAGGCGTAGTGTAGAATAGAGCGATTAGGCAAAGGATGAAGATCCCGATGATCAGGGTTCGGTCCAGTCGCTTGAGGCGGCGGCCTAGAAAAACAAGGACGACCAAGGGAAATCCCACGAAAATCATGAGGAATTCGAAGTAATCCATGATTCGACTAAGGGAGAATGGACCTGCTTAGGCAAGGAATAAGGGCTCTGATTTTCTTCCATTTACCCACTACCGCTCGTTTGTCATGGTAGGTTTTGGGGTCATCCCTGATCACTTCCCCGATTTCACGGTACATGCGACCAGCCCACCGAACGACGATACGCATGCGCCAAGGGAGGTAGGAAATCCCCTTTTCACCACTCGCATATCTTTTATCGGCTTCTTGGAGGATACGCATCTTGACGGAATTGATCTCTTCGAGAGCTTCAGCTGAATCGGCATTGAGCAGGTGAGATGGCGTGGGCTTGGAACGGAAGAACTCGGCGGGCAGATAAACTCTATTATTTTGCGCATCTTCGCGTACGTCTCGACAAATATTCGTCAGTTGCATTGCAATTCCGAGGTCATCCGCGTGTTTGACCGCCTTCTTATCCGTTACTCCGAATATGGGGCAGGTCATCAATCCAATGGTCCCCGCGACTCCGTGACAATACTCAAGCAGTTCATCCATGTCTGCAATGGCCACACCTTCCTGCTCCTTGAGCATGGCCGTCATTAATTCGGTCAGGGGCATGGATTCCAAACCCCATCGAGCCTGAAGAAAACGGTAATGGTCCAGGAGTTCGTGAGGCTGATGAGTTTTCCAGCATTCCACTGCATGCCGGAGCTTGCTCAAGTGTCCCTCATCCGCCCAGTCGTCTAGCGTACGGCATACGTAGTAAAGGCGGAAGATGGCCTCGGCTCGTTCAGCTGGGAGAAGCAAGGAAGCCAGTGAGAAGGTTCTGCTCTTGGATCGGAAAAGTTTTTGGAACTCTTCATCATTCGCAGGTCTCGATGGAGGGACGAGTTTTTCGACTACTTTTGCCGAGGAAACCACGCCGGGCAGACCCGCACCTGGATGCGTACCTGCACCACAAAAGAAAAGGTCATCAAGCTCCTCGGATTTGTTGTGAAAACGAAACCAAGCGGACTGGGTGAAGAGAGGCGCGATCGAAAAACCGCTTCCCCAAAGAGTGTTAAACCGGTCCTCGAAATCGTCAGGAGTTACGAAAAAGGAGACTTCCAAAGAATCTTTGAGACCAGGTAGCAGAGTTTCCTCTAATTGCTTCTCTACTTGAAGGCGTACCTTTTCTCCCGCGATTTTCCAGTCGACTTTGGCTTTTTTGTTTGGGACCGGAGCAAGAACATAAAACGAATCGCCCTCTTCCGGAGCCATATCGGGGTCCGTGGCCGCGGGGCGGTGAAGGTAAAGGCTAAGGTCATCGGACAAGACTTTTTGCTCGTAGATTTCGTGCAGTAACTCCCGGAAAGTCTCGCCCATGATGATGGTGTGATGCTGAACTTCGGGGTACTTCCGGGAAGTACCAAAATACCAAACGAACAAGCCCATGGAGTAGGATAAATGATCAAGCCGGCGGTCGGTCCATTTCCTACGATGCTTGGAGTCGATTAACTTGCGGTAGACATTCGGAGGATCCGCGTCAAAAACAAGGAGATCGGATTGAGACTCCTCCCCATTCGAGAAACGGATACCAGCAGCCCTTCCATCTTGGACGATCACCTCGTTGATCTGCTTTTTGAATTCGAACTTGATACCGACTTCCTCAGCCAACTTGACGACAGCTTGTACGAGGGCACCCGTTCCACCCTTCGGAAACCAAATTCCCCATTTTCGTTCCAAAAAATGAATCAGGCAGTAGATCGAAGTCGTCTTCATGGGGTTTCCCCCAACGAGAAGCGGATGAATACTGAAAGCCCGACGCAATTGGTCATGCTTTAGATACTTCCCCACAAGAGTGTAAACAGAGAGATAGCTCTTCAGCGAAAGCAAGGCCGGAACTTGCCGAAGCATAACGCCGAACTTGTGAAAGGGTTGGTCCGCGAGTTTGTCGAATCCTACCTTGAATATACTCTTGGAAAATTCGACTAGCCTTCGGTAACCATCTCCTTCGCCTTTTGAAATGCGATCAATTTCGGACATGGTATCTTCCATACTCCCCCCGTAGTCGAGTTTCTGACCGTCCGCGAATTCAAAACGGTACCAAGGCTCCACCTTTAGAAATTCAACATACTCTTCTCTCTTCCTTCCGAAGAGATCAAACAAATCATCGAAGAGAAAAGGGGCTGTGATGACAGTTGGACCCGCGTCGAACTTATGACCCTTTTCGCGATAAACCTGAGCCCTTCCGCCAGGCAATGGGTTGTTGTCATAGACGGTGACCTCGTATCCAAGTCTTCTTAGCCTCAATGACATAGCTAGGCCCCCAAAGCCTGCCCCGACTACGATGGCATGCTTGGCTGGGTAAGGCTTTACCTCTGGGCCCACTTGACCGTCAGGTCAGACGGTTGCCCGCAACCTCGGTTTTTGAGCGAGTGAGCTATCCAGCTGTATGAAAGGCAGCACACGCTGATCGACAAACTCGCGCAAGCTTTTGTCAAAGGTCGTGAGACCATCCGTGGCATTAGAAACAAGGCGTGAGTGGTAAGAAGCAATGTCTTGCTCGAAGTCAGAGGAATGGGAGGCGTTGGTTGACAAAAGGTGATAAAGATTTGGACGGCCGTTGGATATGTCCGAAGTGATGTTTCTGCCGTGTTTGTTGCCGTAAAAATCAGCTTGGTCGTCGCGTATTTGATAGGCAACTGCTAAATCCGAAAAGGACTTGGTGAGGGTCAAGGTGTCTTTTGGATTCATGCTAGCAACGCTTGCAAGACATCCGACCGGCAAGGCGAACAAAGACCCTGTTTTGAGGGTAGCCATGTCATAATATCGGTTGAAGACCTTGGATTCGGAAAAAAGATCGAAATCTAGCTCGTTCATCGCACCCTTGACAGCATGCAAGACGGTTTGGGACAACAAGGAGCTCCACTTTACTTTGATACTGGAGTTCGTTTGCGAAGACATGGCAATTTCAAATGCCTTTGCGATAAGCAGATCGCCTATCAAAATCGCTTTGGATGGACCATATTTTTTCCATATGGTGGGATGACCTCTCCTTTGCTCATCACGATCGATGATGTCATCATGGACTAGGCTTGCGTTGTGCAAGAGTTCCGTAAAAAGGGCTACCTCGGTTGCAATCTTGGGATCGATATCAAGGCAATTTCCTACCTCAAGGCAAAGCATTCCGCGGAAGCCTTGACCTGACCAAAAGTATTGTTCGTCTAAAAGATTCCGTAAGTTGTCATCTTCAGAAAAGCAAACCCTGAGCCGCTTGTTAAGGCGACTCAGGGATTGTTGTTCGTTAACCATGGTAATTACCAGGTTATCAGTTTTAAGATGCTTTCTCGCTGTCGGATGTTGCAGCAACCCAGATAGCTAAGCCAAATGCGACTTTGTTCACAAGGTCGGCGAGGTTGTAAACGATATTTACGGTTTCTGGGTCCGTTCCCCCACCCATGTATCCGAGGTAGTAACCGATGGGGTAGATGGCCCAGCCAAACGTAACGATGGCTCGAATCGTTTTGAAGGCTTGCTGACTTGCGGGATTGCCACTGTTTTCGTTCAATTCCGATGCTTCGCCCTTGAAAATCTCATAGATGATGTACAACCAACCGATCATACCTACGATAAAGCCCGAAGTTTGATAAGCTTCGTTAGTTTCCCCGACATAACCGCCGATGAGCATCACAAGGGATGCAATCAAGAGTTTCCAGAAGAGGTTTGCCCTGACAACCGTGACGGCAGCTAAAATGATGTAGAATTCAATAATTTGCAAGGGGACCGTAATCAACCAATCTATATAACGGAAAACGGTGGTGACTTCACCTACAAGAGCAGCTTCCCTCATGTACAGGTAATGCCAAAAAGCAACCCCCGTAACCAAACCGGCGATGGTCAGTGAAGTTTTCCACTTACCTTTGACGCGGTCCCGCTCAATAAAGAAGAACACTGTTGCCGCGAGCATCATGGCGGTTACGAGCCAAAAGCTTATGCCTTCGAAATCGTCTTTCTTGAGGACGGAACCACCATGAGCAGCATGATCCGCGACCATAGTCGTATCGTTAGAGGTGGTTTCGTTAGCTTCGTGTCCAGTCGCAAAAGCAAGGATAGGACAGAGTGCTAACAATGTGAGGATGATTGTTTTTTTAATATTCACGCTATTCATTTGTTTGGTGTAATAGTTGTTGAGATGTAGTCTCATCACACATTACGCACTGAAAATCAAATTAGTTCAATAAATTTCATCATTTTTTTTGAAAATACTCGCTAATTTTAAGCCGCTTACCTTTTGATGGAGTCAACCTTTCATTTTTTTTAATTGACTTTTCTTATTGAGGCAAGTCCCCTCATTGAAAAACCTAGTCTTACCAAGGCTGTAGACAATTTCACAATATAATACTTTATCTAGTTCAAGCGGGCTCCTAGACTGCCGCCGTAACCCGCAAGTTCCAGGTAGGCATTGCCGATTTTCTTTCCATTCCCGTCGATAGCCTCGCAGGCCCCTTCCCAGTAGTCGTTGCCTCTGCCGTTTCCTCTGAACTCCTGGTTATCAATCAAAGGACGGATACGGTAGACCAACTTTCCGCGGGTGGGATGAGTGGCTTCTATCCGAACGGAGGTGGGATAGGACAGGCCGGTATCCGGGCTGGTCCAGCTCCCCTCTTCTTTCCAAGTGAAATCCTTCGCGTAGATACTCGTGGCGCGACCTGCCTTGTCTATCCAGTAAACGGCGGACCAAGGGTCGGCCTTGCCATCTTTTTGCCTGAGACGGTAGGCTTTGAGTTCCGTCCCGTCGTCCAGGTGAACGCAGGTCCAATCCCAACCGGCCAAGTTCTCACCCAGCTGACTGGATGAAATTTCATGATCCATCCAGGCCGTTCCCTGAACTGCGATTTCTTCTCCCCCATATCGAAGAGTTCCCTTGGCTTCGAGACGGGGGTAGGTCCAATACCAGCTTACGGCCGCGGGACTCCCCCCTTTGCGGCTCAGACCACGGTCGCCGAAGGTAACGAGCGGTTTGATTGGATGCATCTCGAGCTTGAGCATTCCTTCCTCGGGCAAACGGGAAAACACCTGGTGCCCTTCCCCGTCTTCAAGCATTTGGACCTCGATCCCAGCAACCTTGATGGCAAGGTCGCCACTCGATACCTTGGCCTGCCAACCTTCGCGCAGGACTCGTTCGTGATGCAAATAGGTTTTTTCCCCCAGGTCGCTGAGCGCCGAATGGGCAAGGTAAAGTTGACGGGTACCGAAGTTCCCATCCGCCGGCTTGGCGGCCTCGACCGGATCCCCCGCCAAGCGAAAGACGGTGGATTGGAACCCGAACTCGCGCTCCCCTTCCTTTTCCTTCAAGTGTCCGACCCAGTACCACCACTCGATCCCATACGCCCGGTGCGAACCGTGATCCGCGGGAAAAACGGGCACGTAATCAGGAGCGGGCACCAAGTACCCTTTGGCCGTTCGGGTTGGAGGCTCGATCCATTCGGATTGCAAAACCAGAGGTAGCAACAAAAAGCAGAGGGTGGTGATTCTCATCGATTTTTAAGGTTCCAGTAAAAGGCCGAAGCGCATCCCGAGACAAAGCCGACTAGCAGAAGAAGAGCTCCGAAACGGAGAAAATCGAAAAGGGGGATTTGCCAAAGAAGAGTCCAACCGAAGGACTGGACGTTGATGACGAAAATGAGTAACCACCCCATGGCCAGACCCGCGAGGGCTCCGCAGACCAAAGCCGCCAAGGCAATACCGGCCCCCTCCAATCCGGCGGAAAGAATGAATTGACGGTTGGAAAAACCCAAGTGACGCAAGGTAGTCCATGTCCTGACCGACTCGTCGAAGATGGACAGGAGGCCGAGCAGCAAGCCGGCAAAGGCTACGCACAGGCCTATTGCGTTGAGGGCAGTGGTGGCTTGGAAGGTCTGCTCGAATATGCCAAGAGCCACTTCGCGTAATTCTTTGGCATTCCTGACTTCCAATCCGGGAAAAGCAAGCCGCAGGCGATCCCTTGTCTCATTGGTATTGACTCCTTCTTTTAAGTACAGGCTGACATTGATCGGTCGATCCGAGCCGGTCCATTTTTTCCAGGAATCGATTGAAACAGCGGCCGTTCCAAACTCGTTTCCATAATCCGTAAAAATTCCAACCGGAGAAATGAGTTTTTTTCCATTGGGAGTATCCAGTTCGACCGTCCCCCCTTCGAGCACCTCGAAACGGCGGGCGAAAGTTTCGCTCACCAAGGCAGGCTCGCTGCCTTCCACCGGGGTAAGGCTTCCCGGTTGTTTGAGCCAGATTTGCCGAATCCGGCTACTCCATGCATCCATGTCGACTCCCGCTAAGAGAGTAATCCCAACTTTTGGCCGGGCATGGCAAAGATACATGACGTCCGCATACTCGATGGCAGGGTCTTCAAGAAGTTCATCCATGAGCAAAGGGTCGATTCCATTTATGTTACCCGCCCCCGTAACCCCGCGCTCCGAAATATAAAGTTCGGCCTGAAACCGAACGTCGAACCATTCCCGAATCGTTCCACGAAAACTATCGACCATTTGAAACATACCCGTGACCATTCCAACCGCCACGACCAACCCGGCAACCGCCAACCGATGCCTGCTCGATCCGTCCCTAAGACGACTGCAGGCCAACCGGGAAACGGGCCCTTGGCAAAAGGGGCGCAACCAGCCGGCGAGCAGCACGAGCATTTGGCCAGAAAGAAGTGCGGCTCCAAGAATCCATGCACCGGCCGCCAGAAAGCCACCGACCGGCATCTTTGAACCTCCTTCCATCATAAATGGAGGAGGTAGAAGAGCCAAAGCCCCAAAGAGGAGAAGCAAGATACCTGTCTTGGGATTCCTCAACCAGTCGAAGCCAGGGGACCAATCGCCTTTCGATAAAACTTGAGCTGGTGGGGTCGACATAGCATCCCTTGCTGGTAGCCAACCGGCAAGAAGGCTGAAAAAGATTCCGATGCCCAGCCCTACGAGGCAATCCGTCCAAGTGAGGGAAAGGGCTTCCATGGAGGTGGCGAAATAAAGTGCGTTTACGGTGTCCGCAAGCATGCCGACCGATCCGAGAGCGAGCAGGTATCCGACTCCGATCCCCGACAAGGAACCCAACACGCCAATTACTCCCGCTTCGAGAATACAAATAAAGAAGATGATTCTCCCGTTGACGCCAAGGGAACGCAAAGTCGCGATTTCCGTTCGCTTGCGCACCACCGCGGCGTCCAAGGCTTGGAGAATCAGATAAGCCCCGACGAGAATTGCGATCAGGGAAAGAATCGTCAGGTTGAGACGGAAAGCCGCCGTCATGGCCGCCCGATCCGCCGCCCGGTTTTCCGTTGGACTCAACCGCATTCCGGTAGGCAAATCTCCGGAAAGCCGATCACGGATTTGCTCAAGATAACCTCGGTCTTCCCGCATGTCCGTCCGAGCCAGTACGACCTCCACGCGGTTGACTTCCCCTGGACGACTCAAGAGAGCCTGTATCGTGGGTAAGTCGCCGAGGACCAGGTCGTCTCCCAAGTTCGAATCATCGTCCTCCAATACCTTGCGAACCGATACTTCCATGATTCTTCCGCTCGCCAGTATGGAAACGGAATCTCCTTCCTCGACCCCGAGTTTGTCGGCCGCTCCCCGACCGATCCAAACGTCCTGAGCGCTACCCAACCATTCGTGCCAGGTCGATTCTTCCTCCGCAAACTCGATTGGATCCTCGAGAATCGAAGGTAAGTTGGCAAGAGCCAGCAAGTCCAATCCAATCAGACGAAGTTGGCTGGCAGGTTGACCTGATGCATCCAACGAAGTCACGGAGCCTTCGATTACCGGAACCAAATGCCAGTCGGGATCGGAGGCAAGTCGGCCGAGGCTTGAAAGTTGCTCGGGTCCGAAACGCTGAGTAGGTGACTCGATTAAGAAATCGCTTCGACCCGATACCGCTTGGTTAAATAGGCCGAAGTTTGCGGATGCGGACCGACTGGCTTGGCGGATCCCGTTGAAAGCGCCGACTCCGACGGCGACGATTCCGACGAGCAAAAGATAATGACCAAGCTTGGCCTTCCAGTGACGGAAGGTCATGCGGGCAAGAATGAGCCACGCGATTTTCGGACCTGCTGGGTTTCGGGACACTGGCCTTAGGAAATAAGAGACCCGTCCCTCATGGAAATTACACGGTCGCAAATATCGGTCGAGGCATGGTCGTGCGTAACCAGGAGGAGCGCGACCCCATGTTCAATGGAAAGGGTCTTAAGCAATTTCAGCACTTGGTTTCCGTTTTCCGTATCCAAACTGCCCGTAGGTTCATCCGCCAAAAGAAGAGCAGGTCGGTGGATCAGGGCCCGGGCAAGGGCAACCCGTTGGCGTTCACCACCACTCAAGGCATCGGGTAGATGAGTGGAGCGGTCGGTCAGGCCGACGGATTCGATCAACCGTTTGACTTTTTCAATCCGCTCTTCTTTTGCCATCCCGATCAGTTGAGCGGGAAACTCGACGTTCTCGAAAGCGGTCAGGGTCGGCAACAAGTGAAAGGATTGGAAGACATAACCAATCGATTCCCTTCTCAATCGCTCCAAGTCCCCAACTTTCAGGTCACCAAGCAAACGGCCGGCCATCCGAACCTCGCCCGAATCCACCGGCTCGATTCCGCAAATGCAGTTGAGCAAAGTCGACTTCCCGCTTCCGCTCGGACCCATCAGAGCGACCCGCTCTCCGGACTTAAGCTCAAGATCAACCCCCCGGAGCACCGGGACTTCGCCAAAAGACTTGGTGATGGATGAGAGATTCAAGGCAATCCCATTTCCGGGATCCTCATTGGAGGCGATTGGAAACATCATACTATCCTACTAAGAACTGAGACAAAGTCCAAAAAAGAGAAAGAAGTATTCGCCTGCCGAACAAACAAATCGAGTCGACCGGTTATGGCCCAATCGCAATATCAGCGAAAGGAACGCTTGGCCGCGGATCGGTTGGTAAGCCGCCGGCGCTGTCCACCACCACCCTCCGGACGACCGCCTCCGGAAAAGGACGGCTTGCTTTTTCCTCCTTGCGGACGACCCTGGCTTTCACCCGATGGGTTGCCTCCGCCACTTTGGGAGCGACCTCCACCTCCACCTTTGCGGCCACCACTTCCCTTGGAACGGTTTCCTCCATGACGGGGCTTGCCTTTGCCTGGCTTGAAACCCCGGGAGGGACGGTTTTGTCCGCCGCCTTGGGTAGGTCGGTCGGGCTTGCATTCAAAGCCTTCCGGCTTTCTAATTTGGATGGAACGCTTGATGAAGCGTTCGAGGGCTTTGAAAGCGTCACGGTCGTCGGCCGTAATGAAACTAATTGCCACTCCGTCCATGTTGGCCCGACCCGTCCGGCCGATTCGGTGGACGTAGTCTTCGGTATGGGGAGGAAAGTCAAAATTGACGACGTGAGTGATCCCATCGACGTCGATGCCGCGGGCCGCGATATCGGTGGCGACCAAAACTCGGATCTTTCCATCCTTGAAATCCTGCAAGGCGCGAGCTCTTTGATTTTGACTGCGGTTGGAGTGAATGGCTCCCGAGGATATCTTGTCTCGACCGAGTTGCCGGGCTACCCGGTCCGCTCCGTACTTGGTCCGGGTGAAAACAAGGACGGAGTACATTTCGTTGTCTTGCAAAAGATGCTTGAGCAAATCGATTTTCTGCGACTTTGGAACTTCGTGAACGTATTGCTCGACGGTATCGGCCGGGTTCGACCGACGGCCGATCTCAACGGTTTGAGGTTTGTACTGGAACTCGTGGGTCAGCTTCTCGATTTCCTTCGAAAGAGTGGCCGAAAAAAGAAGGGTCTGCCGGCCCTTCTTGGGCAAATCCTTCGATATCCGTCGGATATTCGGAAGGAAGCCCATGTCGAGCATCCGGTCGGCTTCGTCGAGAACAAGGAATTCCAAACCGGAAAAGTCGGCGCACCCTTGTTCCATCAAGTCCATCAAACGGCCGGGCGTGGCTATGACGAGGTCGACTCCGTTTCGAAGGGCTTGCTTTTGTGGACCTTCCCCCACTCCACCGTACACCGTAGCCACCTTGAGTGGGAGGTGCTTGGCGTAGGCTTTGACGTTGTCGTGAATCTGAACGACCAGTTCACGGGTAGGAGAAATGACCAGTGCCCGCGTCTTGCGATCGCGAGGACCTTCCTTCTTCAAGCGCTCGAGAGTAGCCAGCATGGGCAAGGTGAAAGCCGCGGTCTTGCCGGTTCCGGTCTGGGCAATACCGATCACGTCGCTTCCATTGATAATCAAGGGAATGGCGCTGGTCTGAATGGGAGTGGGTTCGGAATATCCCGACTCCTCGATGGCTTGTAAAATGTTGGGCCCGAGGCCGAGTGTTTGAAAGGACATTTTTCTACCCTACTGAATTTTAAGGTAATAGCGATGTTATTCACGTTCAATTAACAGGCCTTGCACAAGTTACTCGTAATGGACAACCTTGGTTTGATCATGAATCGACT
The DNA here is from genome assembly GCA_002722545.1 of Opitutia bacterium. Classification (GTDB taxonomy): domain Bacteria; phylum Verrucomicrobiota; class Verrucomicrobiia; order Opitutales; family Seribacteraceae; genus Seribacter. The sequence goes on from PBMI01000025.1 coordinate 17,570, forward strand.
TCTTTTTGCCCTGTTTTTTATCACTTCCGCGCTTTGGGGTCAAAATCCGCCCTATGACGCTTACCCGGATGCCGAACCACCTTATTACCGCTTAAGATACGAAGCCTCGACCAAACCAGGCGAATTGATCTTCCCGGTCAAATACTCGGTATGGATTCCGGACGGAGTGAAGACCCTGCGTGGGGTGATCGTTCATCAGCACGGATGTGGAGAAGGTTCCTGTAAGTCAGGGCTTACCGGTGCTTGGGATCTGCACTGGCAGGCCTTAGCCCGTAGACACGATTGCGCTCTGCTTGCTCCCTCTTACGAACAACCAGGAAAAGCCGACTGCCAAATGTGGTGCGATCCGCGAAATGGTTCCGATCAGGCTTTTCAACAAGGCCTGAAAGATCTCGGGAAAAAAAGCGGTCATCCAGAGTTGTCCAAAGTTCCGTGGGCCTTGTGGGGTCACAGCGGGGGTGGACACTGGGCGGGTGGCATGACGCTCTTACACCCCGAACGCGTGGCCGCGGCCTGGTTGCGCTCCGGCGTGCCTTTTCTGGAAGCAAACCCCGACCGCACTTCGATCAAGCCTCACGAACTACCCGAAGCCGCCCTGCGGGTTCCCATCATGTGCAACCCAGGAACCAAGGAAGGCGTCACGCTCAAAACAGGACGATTCGCCCGGGTCTGGCCGGCCAATGAAAAGTTCCTTTTGAAAATCCGGGCCAAAGGCGGATTGATCGGGTTGTCGGTCGATCCCTTGACCGCGCACGAGTGCGGAAACTCTCGCTATATGGCGATCCCTTGGTTGGACGCCTGCCTGAAAGCCCGCTTGCCGGCCAAGGCGGGCGAAGCGCTCAAGCCCATGCCTGTGGACAAGGTTTGGTTGGCTCCCTTGCTCGGAAAGAAGGCCGTGCCGGCTGCAAAGTTTCCAGGAGACAAAAAGAAAGCCGTTTGGCTCCCGGATGCAAAGACGGCCAGGCAATGGATGCAGTTCGTCAAGGATACTAAAGTAGCGGACACGACACCGCCTCCCGCTCCGACCCATTTGAAAACCAAGGGAAACGTCCTGACTTGGCAAGCTCGGGCGGATTTCGAGAGCGGGCTATCACATTTTATCATTGAAAGGGACGGGGAAGAAATTGGTACGGTTCCCGAGGAACCAGGCAACCGCTTCGGGCGTCCGCTCTTTCAGGGTCTACAATATAGCGATACCCCTACTTTTCCACTTATCGAAATGAAATTTAACGATAAACTTGCGAAAGAAGGGAAGAAGCACGCCTACAGGGTGGTGGCCGTCAATACGGCCGGCTTGCGATCAAAATAAGAAAGGCTATTTCAGCTCTTCGTACTTGGCCGAACTGCCTTTTGCTTTTTCCACGGGATACTTCTCCGCGTTCTTGGCAATCTTGTCTTTGACGATTTCCGGGACGTCCAAGCCATGCCGTCCGGCAAGCATGATGGCGTAGGCAAAGACGTCGGCTAATTCCTCACGGAGTCTCACCTTGTCCACTTGTTCGGCTTCGTCTTCCTTTTTCCACAGAAAGAGTTCGTTCAGTTCGGCCGCCTCAATGGACAGAGCCAGGGCCAGGTTCTTGGAATCATGAAACTGACCCCAGTCACGCTCGTCGCGGAATTGCTCAAGTGCATCGAGAAGTTCTTCAAAATCGCTCATCAAGTCTGATCAAAGACACTTCACGCAGGAAGGAGAAGCAAAAAACCAAATGGAAAGAGCTCTTTTAAAAAATTGGGACTCTAATGGGTTGAAATTGTGCCTTTTCTTCCTTCTAATGAATTTTGTTCATCTAATTATCACAGCCTTTCACGACTTCCTTTTATTATGTCCGATCTTTGGTACTGCTCATTAAAATCAGGTGTTTGGGGGCCGGCCCCCAAGCCCGAAGTCGAAAAAATTCTCAAGACTGGATACTTGAACAAAAAAACCTGGGTCCGCAAAAAGGAAGACGCGGATTGGATCGCACTGGAAGATGCCGGGCTCTTTCCCATCGAGAGCATTCCCGATGCGAACCCCGCCACCAAAGCGGAAGAATCCAACGCTTCCGAACCTGTCCATGAAAACAAGAAGCCAGAAAAAAAGTCGACTCCCCCTGCTCCCTTGTCCAAAGAGGAGGAGGGACCTCCGCCCCAGACGGAAAACGAAGTCGCACCCCAAAGCGAGGCAAGAGACATCGCGTTGGAAGCCACTCAAAAATCAAAGGAGGCTCTTGTCGCCTTGGGAGGAAAAGGTCAGCAGGCTTTGCAGGCCATTGACATCGAACAGAAAAAGAAGAAAGCCAAAGCCACTTTCAATTTATACCGGTTGTTTTGGACCCGGGTTCTGAAGAGTGATTTCAGCGTCATTGAAAGTACGGAGGATGAAGCCAAGAAATTGGAATCGGGAACCGAAAACGTAAAAAGCCCCCTCGCTCAGGACTATGCAAGTTGGCGTCGCTCGATGCTGATGATTTGTATCCTGGTGCTTTTCTTCAGCACTCTTTTCAACGTAAGCGATATCTTCGTCACGCTTGGACAACAAGACGTTCACGTGGTACAGAAAATTCAAACGGTCCTGATCTTTTTCTTCCAGCTCGGATCCGTCGTACTGTGTGCCGTGGCGGCCCGCAATTGGGTTGATTTGCGAAAATCGAGGTCCCTCGCCCGCTTTGCCTGGTTACTCCAATTCGTTGGTCCGTTCTTGATCTTTTTGGTCCCTCTGAGCCTCTTCGTGGATGACGACAGAATTCTGGCTCAACTCGGATTGGGGGCAGTCCTTGTCCTCGCTCCTAAAATTTTCGGTCTTTTCCCCGGTTTGATTCGATGCAGCTTGACGGTCAAAACCCTCCTCCCCGAAACAAGCACGCCCGGTTGGCTGGGGATCATAATCGCCCCCACCTACTCGCTCTTTCTTGCCATGGCCACAATCACGGCCATTCAGGGATCCGAGTTCATCATGGGCATAGGCTTCGCGCTCCTGGCCGTCGGCATGTCCGTCGTCATCCTGAGGGCTCAACTCCTGCTCAAGGCGACCGACCAGGAGGGAGCGTCCGATACGGTAAAAGGGATTAAGAAAAGACAAATGATCTTTCAAGTTTCAGGAGTTGCCTGCATTGGAGTCTCCATATTCCTGCAAGTTGAAAACATAGATTTCAGCCTGATCAACAACCTCTTCCTTTTCGTCTTCTCCTTTATCGCAAACGTTACCCTGCTGACTGTCGTCATGTCGGACTTCATGCTGGGTATGATCAGGCAAGGCCAATTGCAAGCGGTCGCTTTTGCCGGAACCCCCCTCGAAAAATCCCTCACCAAAAGACTGGATGACTTGGCAGCCTGCGGTCTGACCGATTTGGAAGCGGGGGAACTCGAATTTGCCTCGAGCTTCAAGGAAAAGAGCGGGGTCTTCGCCAAGTCCGCATCGAGCCAAGGATCCCGTTTAGTCGAAAAAGCCCGTCAACTCGGCAACAAGAGCGAGGAAGAAAGCGGTCAACCTCCTCCTCCGCTCCTCGAGGAAACGAAGACCGAAGAAGACGCTTCCGAGACCGAAGGCAAAACCTAGCAAGTCGAACGACGATCCTAAGGAACGGGAAGGCGTTCGACTGCTTCGAAGGTCTTTTTCAAAAGCTCTTCAATAGATTCCGATTCGTCGAAATAGATTCCGGAAATTGCAATCAAGACGACCTTTTTCCCTTTTCTTCCGCTAAAATAGTTGCCGAAAATATCCCCTGATTCAGTTTGCCAAAGAGAAAACTCCGATTCGTCACCCCAACTGAAAAGGTCGTTGCGGGTAACCAATTTGGTTTCGCCCGAACCAATCCAAGTGCCCAAACCCATGGCCTTGTGAACGATTACGGCGTCGGACGCCTTGGGTTGGATGGAAACCGAATGATAAAGGTAGAGGGGGGTCTTACCCTCCTGGTCCTCGTAGGTGTATTCAATGTCGTAGGAGTTGTCGAATTCCTTGGTTTTGACCAATGACTCCTTGGTTGGATCGGGGACAAAGCCCTCTACCCAAAGAGTCAGATCTTCCGCCTTGAGCACCGCCGACCTGTCCAACTCGGTAAGGTTGGCCGATTCGGAGCAAGCGGTTATTAAGGCAGCAAAGGAAAATACGGTGAAAATCTTTTTCATTTCACTATCTTACCTTGGGGAAAGGGTTACCGCCATTATAACTTCCGCTCCTCTTTGGAAGGTTCGTATTGTCTCAAAGGTCGACCGATACGGCGGAGCTCACCGCATTGGCTTTCTCCCTCGCCTGATCGATGGAATCTCCACGGGCCAGGGCGACTCCCATTCGACGTTGCCCACTGACTTGCGGTTTTCCGAAAAGGCGAAGTTGGGTATCGGGTTGGGAAAGAGCCTGATCCAAATTGCC
>PBMI01000026.1 GCA_002722545.1 Opitutia bacterium
CGCGGCGGACAAAGGAGTTTTCCTTGAAACGACTGTTGCAATGGGAATATTTGGCCCGTTCGCGCGTACCTCTTCGGCTGTCGCCATCCTCACCGCCTTCGGTCGGCCTTCGCTTGGCGCGAGCTTTTGCAAACTGTAGATGCGCAGACCACTGGTGGAAGTTGTGGACATCCTCACACGTACGGCCAGGAGCTTTCCAGAGACGTTTGTGTTTGCAGGAAGAGTGAACCGAAGTTCTTTAATGAAGCCAAAGTCGTTGACAACCACCGAAGTCACTGTGTCGCCTGCATTAAAGCTGTCGTCGGGCAGCACAACGACAAGCCATTTGTCTACGAGTGGAGCGCTTGCTGGAGCATTGCGAATGCGCGTACGCTCGGCTGTGATCTGATCGAGTAGAGTTGTCAGCTGCGGTGCCAGCTGCATTGTGGCATTTGGCAACCAGGTAGTCTGAAACGGAGGCAACATAAAAAGCACGACTTGCGGTTTCGAAGTGACATGCATGGCCTCGCGCGCTTGTATGAGCGCGTTTATGGGCGCCCTCCATCCATCGAGTTTCAAGAGTGCCCTTAAGTGATCCAGATGTGATTTGTTTTGAGAAGTCGTAGCAGCCGTTGAGGGCCCGGGCGCGGGAGCCGGCGCGGGAGCCGGCGCGGGAGCCGGCGCGGCAGTCCATCCAGTCTCGCGCGTGTAGGTCAGCGTCTGCGGACTGCCTGTGCTTGCTGCCGCGGCATCGGCCTGTTGCGCCAAGGTCAACAGCGCGCGATACCCATCATCCTTTTTGGCCAGAGCGTTTGCAAGATCATACGTGGTCGCCGCATCCAATGACGGCGCCGGTGCGGGCGCCAGTGCGGGTGCCGGTGCAGGAGCCGGTGCGGGAGGGCCGACACTCGCCTCTTTGCTTGCGCGCTCCATCTGACGCAGCAAGCTCCACTTGATGCTGGACAGTGCCAGTTGGTTGTGCTGCAGACGGCTCTCAATGAAGGAGACAATGACGGTTGGCAAACCCCGAGACATTTTAACTGCAACCAAAAGCTTCGCGCCGCGTTCGACCTGCTCGCGCAAAAAAGCGCGACGCTTTTCATACTTCGAAGAGACATCAGCCAGCGCTTTTTTTGACCCTGATGCCCCCTCGCCTACTTTTTGCCGAACGTTGCGCCCCGCAGCAAGCTCTGCCAGATCATGCTCCGCGTTGGCCACCCGAGCGGCAGCGTCTTTCTCCAGCTGCGTCAAGCGCTCAATCTCGTCCTCAATTGCCTGCCGCTCGCGCTGGACAAAATCAACAATTTCCTGTTCTCCACGTGTCTCCAGCAGCGGGACGATTACTGTTTGGATCTCCTCGAGCGTCGGCCCGTACATCGCATTAAACGCTGACAGGCCGTTGCGCGCTTCCATTTGCTCAAACGTGGCCTTTTGCTTGTCGGTCTTCAGTTCGTCTTGAGAGAGGGGCGCGCCCGTGGACGCAACGCTGCGGAGCGAGAGCGCGCTGAAGTTGAGCGTCTGCATGTTGCCCCTTTTCTGACAGTTGCTCTTTGTCTGCACGTTATGTTGCGCACCGGAAGCCTTCAGCAGTCGCGCAGCCGGTGGCGCAACCGTGCGCATGTCGACTTTATTGTCCAGCCAAAGCGCACCGCCCCGCTGTTAAAGGGCGCAAGGTGTGAGTGTGTGCATGAATTGTTATTGAAAAGACAACGCGTATTCGCGACTCATACACGTAAGCGCGGCCGAGATCAGCGCTACGATGTGCCAGACAGCATGGCTGTTCAACACCGCCCCGCACGCCGGTGAGCCGTCGGAAGGACACGAAAGGCACGTCATCGAGCCCTCAACTAAGTTGCCGTCGGGCCACTGAAAAAAGCGGTCGATGGCCATGCCGAGCGAGACGGTCACAAAGCCGGCAATCTGTAGCGCGAGAACCACGCGCGTCACGTTGCCGCCCAAGACGGCGAAGGCGGCCGGCGTCGTCATAAAATAGTTGGCAAAGAGCAGCAGAGACGTTGCTTGGCGCATCTGGATGTGCGCGAGGTCGCGGTGGCCAAAGGAAAACAAGCCGCGACTCAGCAGACAGCCATCCTTTGAACGACTCGTGATTTCGTGCGGTGCCCACGTCGTTTCTCCAGGAAGCATGCCGCGCCGCCAAATAAAAAAGAGAATGAGCAGTATTGCAGCGGCGGGCAGGTCCAGAATCGTTTGATAGGGCACGTTTCTGAATCCGCGAGTCGCCACCGCAATGTCCGCCGTGGTGGCCACGGTGATGCCCGAATAAATGCCCGCGTAGTCGAGTACGCGCGTCACCATGGAGAATTTTAAGTCAGGCGCCGTTGCGTGGTAGACGCTGCTGGACAGGAAGACGGCGGCAATAGTCCACGCGGCTGCGCTCGCAAGTCCACCCTCGACTCGCGCGTCGTCGCGCACCAAAGCCTGTCGGGCGATGGCGTAGATGGCAAAAATAAACGTGCCAACAAAGTGCGTCCAAAAGCTTAGCCGTTCGTAGTGCCCCGTGGGTCCCAGTAGTTTAGAGACCACTCCGGGTCGACCAGCCACGTTGTTGGAAATAGCAACGCCGTGAACAAGTTCCCAAAATCGCGCGCAGCCTTCCTTGGGGTTATTTTTGTCTCCCACGCTGTACTGGTCCATGTACTCGCACACCTTAGGCTCGACACTTGCTGCCACAAGCCGCTTTTGCAGCGCGAGCGCGGCGTTGGACATGGGTGTTGGTGCAATGCGTGCCACGCCTCCGAGCACTGCGCCGGCGCTTGCCGCGCCCATGGCGCGCGCGCCAAGAAGCGTAAACGTGAGCGATGAGGGCGTTAGGGGCATTGCGGAAGACGCCACGGCGGGCGCCTCGATGCGCGCGGCGTGCAGCACGGGTGCGAGCTTGGGATGCGGGCAGCGCTCGTCCCGGCAGTGATCAATCTCGCACGTCCGTTGCAGCTTTTGACGCACCACGAGTGGCTCCAAGTTGAACGTAATTGATTTCATTGAAAACACTCGCAAGCGCACACACGCGCGCACACGCGCGCACACACACACACACAAGCGTGTGTTCGTTGTTCCCTTCCCTACCCACGCTGCAACTGGGATGGTCATATCCCACCGGATCACCCGCGCGTCAAAACTTTCCGCGAAAGAGCACCCACTTCCCCGGATGCGTCTGAAAGAGGCTGTACATGTCGTCTTCGTCGCACGTGAGCGACCAGGCCTGGCAGTTCTGCAAGCCGATCTCTTTGCCAAAGAACTCCGCGGCTTGCGCCGAGCTTGGGTTTGAACGCGCAAACGCGGTGTGCTTCTCCCAGTGCTTGTCTTCCTCCTCGTCGCGCTCGCGCGCCTCTTCCGTGGCCGGCCGCTTTCCGTCGTTCTTGCTGCTAGCACCACCGTTGGCCTCGTCGCTCGTCCGCTTGCCGCTGCGTCCCTTCTTAACGGTTTCGATAGAACCAATAAACACAAAGTTGTCGTCGATGTTCTTCTGGTCCGTCACGTTTAAGGGCACCCTGTACTTGTTTCCGCTGTTAGTGTTAGGGTTGTAGAGAGCGGACATCGGCGCATTCGGCACCTTGTACATGCGCTTCACCGTCTCGTGGTCGAGCAACACCAGTTGCACCACCTCTGCCTCGTCGTAGGAATCGTTCATTTTGGAGAGCATGTCCTCGCGCTCGCCCTCGGTCAGAGGCAGCTTGTTGGGAATCGCAGCAATTAAGTTGGTGATGCCGGGACCGCTGCCGCTCCTTTCGCCGTCCATTTTGATCTTGCCAATGAGCACAGTCTTGAGCATCTTGGACATCTGCTCGTCAGCAAGCTTCGTTTGCATTGCAACGCGGTCCTTCTTGCGATCGATGGTGAGATCTTCGATGCTAAACTGAAAGAGCTCGTCGCACTCGGGTGCCGAGAGCAAGCCGTTTGCGAGGTACTCGCACCACTTCTTCGTCTTCTCGTTTTTGATCACGTACCGGCGCTTCTTTGCCGCTTCGTGCACGCGAGGCGGCTGTGCTGCGTTGGCAAGCGAGGTGGTCTCAGCGACAGTGGCGCCAGAAGACCCCTTGGCCGCCTCGGCCATCATGCCGTCGTCAAATTCTTGCACCGCGTCCACCGCCGCGATGGATTTGCCGTAGCCGGGATTCTTGATCATTGTCCTTTGATCAAGCGTGTCGTCGTCAGAGTCGTTGTTGAACGAGAGCAGCGGAGATGAGGACTTTGACGTGGCGGAATGCGAAGCTGGCTTGCGCTGCGGTTCCTTTGGTCCGGCGGCAGCAGCTATCGCCTTTCCACCCTTGGGACGACTCGCGCCGAGCGGCGTCTTGGGCTGCACGGGCGCAATTGGCTCAGCCGCGCGCTCCTCTGCCTCCGCCTGCGCTCGCTTCCTTTCGGCCATCTCCGCCCCCGCCCCCGCCCCCGGCGACGCCTTGCCGGCCCCTCCCTGCTTGCTGAAGTGCGAAAGCAGGGTGGTCGTGCCACCGCCACCAGCTCGATCCTTCTTTGGCGCCTCCTTTTTCTCAGAACGCTTCGGTACGGCGGCGGACGCCTGCGCCTGTTCCTGCACCTGCGTCTCGCGCTCAGCGGCGCGGGGCTCGTCGTCCTCTTCGTCGTCGTCGTCGTCTGCGTCGGGCACGTCAAAGGAATCGTCCCGTGCCTGACCATCGCTGCCGTACGCTTCGGCGTCAGCGTCGTCGTACCCGGCCAACTCGCCCTCGTCGTTATCGCTGTCAGCAACTTGGTCCTCGTGGGGATCAATCACCGAATCGTCGTCGCTCATGTCGTTGGACACCATCGCAGCCTTCAGGTGGCAACGCTGCCCGGCCTTCAGCGAGCGATAGCGGCTTTTGGTCGACAAAAGTTGCAAGGTGCGGGACTCTTTGAAAAATGATTAGCAGCAATTCTGTGTGTCGGTGCACATTTTTGTACTATTTGTTTGCGGCGACGACGGCGGCGGTGGTGGTGGCGGTGGCGCTCGTAACGAGCAGGATCGTCGCGTTCCCAAAGCGTGACGCGGCGCGCGCCTCCTCCGAAAGCGGCAGCTCCAAATCACCAATGCCGTGCAGCGTGGACTGCGTGGTCAGTAGTCCGTCGGCCCAGCACACGCCCAGACAGTCGCGCAGCACGGTGACGCGCATTGCAATTCCGGCGTTGAGACGCGCGGCCACGACGACGCGCTGATGCGCGTCGTCTGGCGCCAGCTTTTTGGCCAGCAGTGCGGTGGATTGGACCACCACCTCGCCCCCGGGTCCGCGCAGCTCGTTGGCAAGCCTGGTAATCGCTTTCTGTGCTACGTCCAGCTCGGCGCCCTGCAAATTGGGCACGGATTTTTCGAGCCGCGCGCGCGCCGCGGCGATCTCGCGGCCGTTGTGCTCCACGTGCACGTCCGGAGCAGTGCGTCGGCGCTTTTTGGCCGGTGCTTCCACTCGCTCATCCGCATCTTCGGAGTCCGCGCTGTTGGGCGCAAGGTGCACCGAAAAAATCATGTCGCCGGCAGACGTGCCAATGTACGCAGTACCCGAGTCGACAACCTTGAGAAGCGCGTCGACGTTTGAAAAGGACGCTGTTTGGGGCAGCGTGTGCATGGAAACGTTTCCTTCTTCTAGGGATGACGCTTGACAGTTTTGCTTGGTGGCGACGGCCGCGAGGACCTGGTGCTGCTTAAAAGCACTTGACTCCATCTACCACATCAAACTCCACGCACCAATGCCCGACGCACACGCACACACACATTTATAACGCGCCGACCCCGCCTAGCGCGCCACCACTAAACATCCTCTCCCCTCATCTCAAACGCTTCGTAAGCGTTGCAAAAAGCTTGTGCTCGTCCTTGGTAAGCAAAAAGTGGTTGGGTCCTTTGCCGTAGATCTCCTCGTATTCCGTCATTGCACGCATCATGCGCGCTGGCGGCGCCGACGGCGGCGGAGGCGACACCTTCGTCATTGTCTCTTTGTGATTGTCGCCATCGTTGACCAGGTTTGCAATGATGCCGCCCACAATACTAAATGCTACCACAAGCGATGCGATGCCCGCCCACACAACAATGGTCACAACATTCATTGATTTGCGCTCTACTCTCCAGCGCGCGAAAGAGCCTAATGGCAATCGGCCGAGAGTGGATTTACTTTGCCCAGCCGAGTGCTTTGTTGACGTCACGAGTCGCGCAAAAATAAGCTCCCGACACTAAACGCTTAGCAGAGAGTGCACGCATCATGCAGTTTGAGCGTTTTGACGCAGACTCGCAGCGGCCCACAAGCCGCCTTGCGCTGATTCCAACGCTCGTGGCGCTGCTCCTGAGCGCGCTGGCAAACATTGCCATACTGCACGCGGCCATCGAGTATGACCACGAGGTGGCAACCCCACCCCCACCCCCGCCATTTTTGCCACCGGCACCGCCCTCGCCGCCCTCGCCACCCTCGCCGCCTCCTGCGCCGCCCTCGCCGCCCCGGACCCCCCCGCCGCCCAGCGCGCCGTTGCCACCCTCACCGCCACCGCCATCGCCGCCGCCGTCACCCGCTTCTCCGCCGTCGCCCAAAGCGCCGCCGCCGCCCCAAACACCTCCGCCGTTGTCACCGCCGCCGCCTGCCGCCCCGCCGTCGCCAGTGACGCCGCCACCGCCCAGAATGCCACCGCTGCCCAGGACGCCTCCGCCGTTGCTGCCGCCGCCGCCTGCCGCTCCTCCACCGCCAGGAACGCCGCCACCAGACGCGTGCTCTTTCTACAACTCGCTTACATCCGTCGTGGCCGAGCAGGGCAGCAGCTCAATGCTCTACGTGTCACCCTCGTCGTCCGGCACGCTCATCGACACCCACATTCCCACAAACGCCGCCGTTCCCGATATCAATGCAAGTAGCGTGCCTCTCCCTTTGGCGTGCTGCGCACTCTGCACAGGCGGCACGTCTCAGTCGCTTTTCGTGGACGTTTTGCGCACGCAGCAGTCCGAGTGCCCCATTTTTTTTCTCAGCTACGCGCTGGGTGTGGGCTGGATTTGCCAGTTCCACTCCGGCATAGGCACGGCCGTGGCACCCAACTTCAAAACCTCCATAGCCTACCTACCAAAGTGACACGCGCTTGCTGCGCGCATGCCGCAAGGCAAAGTAAGACTTTTTACGCCACAAACAACAAAAGTGTCGCATTTTAAATTGCGCTTTTAAATTACACAACACGCGCACTGCAAAGCGCCGCGGTGGCTACTTGAGCAACCGCTCCTCGCGCGCCATGGCACTTCCGCGCCGAACCATCGCGGTCACGCATGCGCGCGTCAACCCAAAGATCGACTGGAGCGACCAGTCCGTCAGTTCCATGCGCGGCGCGTACATGCAGATAGACGCCACAAACTGGCAGTCGCCGCCGCCGCCTCCGTGATGAGAATCGACGAAGCGCAGGCGCGGGTTGCGCTCGTCAAATAGGCGCGCAATGTTGGGCCTAAACCAAAATTGCCCTCGCGCCGCGCGAATGAAGTGGTTGAACCGTATCTCCTCGCCTGGTACACGGTCTGCGTAATTGTTGTACATGTGCATGTCGAATTGCTGCAGCTCCGCGTTGCGAAAAAAAAGCACCTCAACAAAGTGACTCTCGCACGTGTGCGGAAGCCACGAGCCCTGCAAGTACACATACGTGTCGTTTGCGTCTCCGCGGAGCGGTCCGGCGTAGGGATGCAGTCCCCACGCACCAGGCTTGTTCGTCACCTTTACGTTGTAAGCATTGCAGCACACGCACCTTCGCTCAAGCATGTCTAACATCTCTACGATGTGCGTCGGCATCCGAGAACTCAGCAGGAACTGAAACTCTTGAGTGAACGCCACAGAGTTGTCGACGCGGCAAAACGCGTCCTCCATAAGCGACGTTCCGTACACCGCCGCCGGCCACAGACTCCGTTCCCGCACCGTAGCCAATTGCTCTTGAATTGAGCCCGGCAACGCCTTGTCGCACATTGCAAACGCAAGATCGCGAAAGGCAAGAGCGTCCTCCCTAAACGCTTGCATCATGCTTTGCGCAAACCCCTTGGTCAGCCGAAAAAATAGCCAATTGACTGTCGCCAGTGTAAGACACAAGCGCGCGCGCTCGACAGCGCGAATGCGCAAAGTGTCCGCAGCCGCACCGGACATTAAGAACGACCAGTTCGCGGTTTTGCGCAAGATCAACTTAACCAAGTCTTCATTCTCAAAAACTTCACCCATTACCACCGCTGCAGCCATAGCAATTCCTGCTAAGATACCGATTGCTTGTATCGCTACGTGATTGCAACAGCAGTTGCAAAGTCGCGGCTGCCTCTACCGCTACCGTGTTGCGCAATGGTCAAAGCGACACGATGTGTGCGGTGCACTAGCCCTCTATGCCGTCGCCGTCGGTGCTATACTCTTGATCCCGGTCCGGCTCGATGTAGAACGGACAGCTCAGACGCAGGAGCGCGCGGTGCTTGGCCAAGAGCCATTCCCGCAGCGCGTCGGTGATCGGCACCGTGCCCTCGGCCATGGTCACGTAGCGAGCAAACGTTTCAATGTGATTGGCCATGTCGCGCATGCAGAAGTCGTGAAACTCAAGGCTGTAGGCGCGGTACATCATCGCCGCGTTGTAGACGTCGCCGCCGTACTTGTACAGCAGTTTAAAGTAGTCGAGCATCTGGCTTCGCTCGCCTCGGATTGTCATGGACCCCGGAAAAGAGAATACTTCCTGGACCTTTTTGTCAAACCAGAGATCCTCATTCAAATGCGCATCGCGTTCCGTTGTCAGCTCATAAGGATTGACGTCGTTGAAGTCAAAGCGTTTTGTAAACTGCCGGTTGAGCTTCTTGCGCATCATCGCGTAGATGTGCCGCTGCGCGAGGCACTCGGCCGCTCCTTGTTCGTCGTAGTTGAGATGTTCCTCAGGTGTGTTGTGCTCCCCAAACGACAGGTGCTCCACCAACCACAACTTTTCGTTTGGGTCGGCGCCGTAGGTCCTGAGGAGAGACTCAACGTAAGCAACCCTCTCTCTCTTGACTAAGAGGAAGCCGAGTAGCGTGCGCGGATTTCCAAAGCGGATGTCGGGCGCGTTGTAGTCAAATTGGTCTTGTTCGTCCCAATTGGCTGGGTTCAAGAACCTGTCCAAATCGCTGCGATATACGAGCACCGGCGGCGTCGCAAAGATGTTGGAGACGTGAATCAAACCCCCGTGGAGCATCTGCGAAATCCTTTCAAAGCTGTCCATCGCGAAGTAGTTGACAAGGTACCACACCCCGTAGTTGTCGTAGTCGTTGTCCCAGGCGCTTGGCGGAAGCAACCACAGGTAATTTTGATACGTTTCATCGTCTTCAGCAATGTAGTTGTGGGTGTTTGAAAACCAATCGAGGATCCGCGCCACATCCGCGAGGGGGACGAGCCCGCCGAGAGGAATCCGACTCCGGTGCTTGGCGAGGTCGTGCTCGTACCTAAACTTCCTTCCCCGGTCCCACCGGCGGCACAGCGCAAGGAACTTGGCCTTGGGCGTCGTCGAGGTGCCGTCGTAGTCCGGAAAGACAAGCGCGAGGAGCGCGCGCCACGTGTCCTCGGCGCACGCGCCCCGCCGCGCGGCGCAGTAGCTCATTACCGCCGCGCACGCGTCGTCCGGCCCAAACTCCGTGTTGAGCGCCGCGAGGATCTGCGCGAGTAGGTCGCTGTTATCCAGCACCGCGGCCTGTGCCTCGACCTGTGCCTCGAGCGCGCGGGCGCGCGTGCGCGGCGGGCCCACGCCCGTGGGCGACGGCCGGTGCGCAAGGCGGCTGAGGTTGGGCGTTAACATTTGAAGCTAAAACGACCACTGTCACCAGCAACAACACCACTCTTACAAAACAACACGCGTAACGCAGCTTTATCTGGACCGATTGTTTTCACCAAAGCGACGCGGTGCACGAATTCCCCACCGGCGTCGTCGCCTGCCCTGTTCACGCACCGTCTCGCGCTGCGCTAAGAAACCCTGCACGGTGCCCGGCTCGAGCAGCTGATGCACGAGTTCCTGCATCGGCTCGTCCAGCTGCAGCAGCGGGTCGACCTGCTCGGTCAGGTGAGGCAGCGCCGACTCAAGCGCGGTTGCCGCCTGGACTGCTTGCGCTAGCAGGTGGTCTTCGGCGTCAGCGTCGCGCGCGGGCCGGGCCGGGGGTCCTCCTAGCACACCAAACGGATTGCTTCCTTGGCTCTCGTCTGGGAAGAATAACACGCGCACTTCCCGATTGCCCGAGCGCAGCACTAATGACCGTCCACCATCCTGCGCCGCGTGCCGTTCCACGCGCGCGTGATTTGCCTGGTCGACCTGCCTCTGGCTCACGCCTTCGCGTGGCGTGCGGCAGGTGGGACACGCGAGGAAGCCGTTTGCGAGCATCCGAGAGTCGCACGGCGCGCAAATCCAATGGCCACACGGGAAGCAGAAGCGGTCGCTTTCGGTGCGTTCCATGCAGATTGGGCACGTGCACGCTTCCACCTGCGCCTTTGACGCCGCTTTGCGCTTTCCGCGCAGAGCCGTCGCCATTGGAGCCGCGGACCGTTCCCAGCTGCTTCACTCCTCGTCAAAGGCAAGAATTTTTAGAGATATCCAGCAGATGCAAGGTGGAGCTAAATGCGACGTTTGCAACGGTCGCAATCGGGCTACAACTGTTTATAAAATCATCCCGCTTACGTCTAGCGAATCAGCCACGCGCAAGCGTTAAAGGTGGCACCGGTAGCGGCAGCTAGTTCCCGTGCGCGGGGCGCGGATACGCCTTTGGGTGTACGTAGTGCGGTTGCAGCTGTGGCTGTTGAATGGCGTGAAAGTTTCCGCTTGTGGTGTGCTGGTACGCGACCATGGTGGGTGTAAAGTGCGGAAATGGAAGCGGGCGAAACGCTTGCGGCATGGAATGCTGCACCACTTGCGCTTGTCCCTGCGTCGTAAGCGTGACGTGCTCTTGCAGCATGTTGATGGCCGCTTGCAGCGAAAACGGCAGCACGGCTTGCGGCGCCGGCGCAAGCTGGCCCACCGCCGTGACGGGCGCGGGCGCGGGCGCGGATGGCGTCGCGAGTGGCGTTGCGGGTGGCGTCGCGGGAGGGTTGATGGTTTGCGTCGAGGCGCAATGGTGTGTGGCCGTCGAGGCGTTCCGCGAATGGGTGGACACTGCCCTGTTGCGCAGCTTTGGCGCCGGCGGCGCCGCCTGTCGCTGCTTTTTGAGGTCTGCCTCGCACCGCTTGAGCTCGCCGTCGAGTCGCTTGCACTCCGTCGCGAAATCTGCAAGCTCCGCCTCCAGGTCGCGAACGCGCACGCTTTGCTCGTCCGCGTGCGTTTGCAGAGAAACCTTCTCGACCTCCTTGCGGTCGTTGTTCTCGCTCAACTGATTGATGATCCGCTTCTTGCTCTCAAGCGAGCCATTTAGGCGCTCGACCACCTCCTCGTGCTCCCGCTGCATATTTGCAACGGTCGCGCAGCTTTCCGCCTCAAGCTCCGAGCGCATCGTCTCAATGCGCTCGTCCTTGGTGCTCACGAGACCCTCCAATTGCGTGATGGTGGCCCTGTTCTTAGCCATCGTCGCATTGTGCAGTTTATCCTTTGCGGCGCTGCGTTGCAGCAGCTCCTTGTACTTCTCCGACATCCGCTTGTGGTCCCTGGCTTCCTTCTGCTTACCGTCCGACAGCTGCCTCTCTGACGCCTTCGTCACTTCCACCTCCGCCGCAAGAGCGTTCCTCTGCGAGCGGCACAAGTCGAGCATGCGATCTTTTGCGCCAATCGCCTCCTTGAGCTCACACGCGTGCTTCTCCTCCGCCTCCTTGAGGCGACTATTGCTGGCGTTGGCAGTCTGCTCCAAAGCGTTCTTCAAAGCATCGCACTCCCCCTTTTTCAAGTCTAGCTCTTTCTGGTCCTTCACTCGCCCACGTCGGAGCAGTTCAAGCGTCTCGCGCAGCGTCTCTTCTTGCAACTCTCCAGTCTTGCCGGTCGACCGCGACGCGCTCGCCACCTTGAGGTCGAGGTTGACCGCGCTGTACGACTCGACAAAGCGTTTGAGTTCCTCAACGCCCACCACCGGCAGCACCTTCTGCTGCCCGGACGCGCTCAATTGAATGGTCTGGTTGGTCTCGTCGCGTAACGACTTTCCCCGAAACGGCGCGGTTGCCACGCTCGAGAACTGTTTCACGCGGTCGACTACCATCTTGCTCCGGCCGTCTTCGGTAACGCCCACCTCGCAGGCGGACAGGTGCCAAAAGGCCGCATCGGTCCCCGCTTGCCACGGCAGGCTGTACGAGAGCAAGACAAACTTGCCAGACAAAATGGTGCGCTCTGAGGGCCAGTGGACAAACTGGTTGATGGCTTTGTCAAGCACGTCACCGCGCAGGCGCGACTTGGTGCAAAGGCACTGGATGAGAGCAGCGTTGTCTGAGTAGGCGAGCATCCGCTCGCCCGAAAGGTTAAGCAGAGCAATGAAGCGCGGCAAGGGTGATGGCAGTCCGCAGGGCAAGCTCCAATTCTTTTCCAGGCTGTGTGACAGCGTGTGGACAAACGCCTTCTCGTTGTTGAGCGCTTCGGTGACGGCACAGCCCACGGCAGCCTCGCGCGTCTCAAGCTCGACGCACGCAAGGTGGTTGCTTAGCAGCCGACCGGCGCGATGCGAGGTCAATCCTTTGACCCAGTCAGCGGCCGTGTCCATGCCGACTGTCCCAAGATACCGATTGCTTCTTGCTGCGCCACCTGTCGCAAGGCGGAAAGCAGCTTGAAAGCAAAACAATAGCGATCTCCAGACTGGTCGGCGCAACTGGTTGCTAAGCGCCTTGCAACTGCTGCCAAACACTTGCAGCGTTTGCCTCAGGTGAGCGCGCACCCATGACAAAGTTCGATCCGCTTTACTTTTGGACGGAGTTACCCGTTGAAATCATGCGCAAGATTATCATCAGCGCCGTCTCAAGAGAGAAAAGTACCGTCGCGAAAATCCGTTCTGATCACTCGGACGTTGCCCGCATTCTCCTAGCCCACGAAATAGATCTCCGGACGATTGGCACGCTGCGCGCAACCAATAAAGGCCAACCATTTCGGCCTCATCTGCATGACAACCGCAGATACTACTACGAGGCGACGCTGGAAGTTTGGAAGCTGCGCGAACTAAACTCTTTTCGAATCAAGCTCGGCATGCAGCTTCAGCTGAGCCGCTACCAAGTAGATCACGCGTACGTGTCGCACTGGTTTGTCTTGCACAGTCACACAAAGGCGATCAGGGACGCGGGTGAGGGAAAGCCAAACGCGCTCAAGCGCGCGCTGTGCGGGTTGAAAGAAATGAGCCGTATCAAAGCGGCACAAGAGAGCGCGTACCAACCTTAGCAACTTGACAGCACAGCAACCTTGCGATTGGTACGCAGGAGTGCGTGCACGCGCGCAGTGTTGCTTCCCGTTGCGCTGGGTGGAATCGGTATCTTAGCACAGTTGGGTTTGTGTGGCGGTAGCAACATGTTGCCTTTCCAGGGATTTTGCTTTGAGCAATCGTCGCCTTACAACGTGAAGAGCGAACCGCAGGAGCGCATGATGCGCGCCATTCGCGAACACAAGGGTAAGGACGGACTCATAGTGGCACCGTGCGGCATCGGCAAGAGCTCAGTGATCCTTGAAGCCGCCATGGAGGCGGGCACTATGGTACTCATTCTTTGCTACGAAGCGCAGGGCGTGCACCAGATTGTCAAGGACCTTCGCGAACACACTATTCTTCAGCCCGCCAACATTTGCATGTACACCGGCGATTCTCGAGGCCGCCCAAAGTCCAAATTTTGCTACCTTGTGAGCACGTACGGCATGCTTGCGGGGAGCGACACGAAGCGAAGCGACCAGTCCAAATCTATGCGCAAGTTTGTGAAAGAGACTGTTTGGGATCTGGTGTGCTGCGACGAGGGACACCACATTGGTGCCTCCACGTACAAGCCCATGATTGAAGGGCTGCGAGCCAAGCGGAAGCTCTGCTTCACCGCAACACCCTACCGAAGCGAGTGCCTTGCGGCAGTCGAAGACGACGACGAGCACATCAAAAAGGCGTTCAGTTGGTTTGGCGAGGTGCTTGTGCACATCTCCTGGCGCGAGGTTGACGCGGCGGGACTCATTGCAAAAATTGGCCGCTCGCGCGTGGACGTTGCTTTTACGGAGCAATTTTCCGTGGCCTACGACATGTCGTCCGGCCCGCAGAAGCAGTACCTAGCCGCCCTGAACCCACAAAAGCTGAATGCTTTGGTAGCGGTGTGCGCGCTGCACAAGGCGTTCAACCACGGCGGCATTGTATTTGTGACGCACCTGGTCGTGGCCACCGTCGTTCAGCGTTGCCTAACAAGCTGCCTGGGCGACGGATGGGCAGTGCTTTCGGGGGGCAGCGCGCACGGCGAGGACGCTACGCACACGGCGCGCGAGAACGCAAAAATTGTGAAGCGCTTCAACGACGGCGAGCTGCGTGGGCTCGTCTGCACCAACGTTGCCGCCGGTGCCATGGACATCCCCGACTGCAGCTTTGCGGTCGACCTCGATACCGATGGCGGCAGGGCTAACATGGCGCAGCGGTTTGGGCGCGTCGCGCGCACGTCGCGCATCAACGCTGTCCCGGGAGAGAGCCCACAGTCTTTGCTTGAGAGGCGCTTGGAGAAGCAGAAGGAGGCGTGGTACTACGATTTTGTGACGCGCTGTGCGGAGGACGACGGGGTGGCGCAGCGACGCCGGAAGTTTTTTGCTTCTGAGGGCTACACAGAGGAGATCCCAATCCCAGTCGACGAGTTGCTTGGCCGGGCGCAGAGCGAGGGCGTCCAGCTTCCTTACGCCTCTCTTGCCACTCAAATGACCCTTCTGAAAGAGGTGTTGCAGTACAACTCGCTGAAGGGCGTGTGCGCCGAGGCCAACGCGACGGTGTCCAAGGCGGTATTGGAGCACAGCAAGGTCTTGCAGCAGCTTGCCGATCGACTCAGTAAGCAAGGCAACAAGGACATGAAGTCCAGAATCCGCAAGCGCATGAACGCGGTCGAGCAGCTGAAGCGGAACGCTGCTGCGGAGGCCAAAGTGGCGCGGCGACACACGATCAATAACGCGCCGCTCAGCAAAGCGGCGCTTGCAATCTTCCGCGCGCTCAATCTCAGCATGGACGTGCTCGATGAGGCGGGCCTTGTGGATGTCGCGTTTGAAACCTCTGACGAGGAGGGCAACAGCGATTGCGATTAGAGGGTGCAATTCTGATTTAATGCATTAACGATCTCGTAGCGGAGATCCATTTGCTGTGAAAACTTTACGAGCACTTGAGGCAAGAGCCAGGTGCTCATAAAATATCTTAATAAATTAGAATTAAATTGGTCTATTTGTCCCCTCTTACTTCTTGTTTGCGCGTGGCCAACTGCTTCTTGGCGTAGATCAAATCCTTAGAAGCAGCCTTTGTGCGCGTGCGCTTGTTGCTCAAAGGTGGGAAGTGGCGGTCAAGGATGTCTGCGTACGTGACGCGCGCCTCTGCGTTCAGCTGATCCAGTTGCTTGATCACATCTTTGTTGTATCGGTTTTCCGCGCGATCCTTTCGAGCCGCGTCGAGCACCTGCGCCCATGAGGTGCCCTTGGCGCGCTTTTCAACGTACAAATAATATTGTTCGGCCAATTCAATGGCCGCGCTTGCTTCCGCCACCGCCTCTGCCGCTTCCGCCACCGCTTCCGCCTCCACCGCCGCTGCCTCCGCCTCCGCCGCCGCCTGCGCCTCCGCCGCCGCCTCCGCCGCCGCCTCCGCCGCCGCCTCCGCCGCCGCCTGCGCCTCCGCCGCCGCCTCCGCCGCCGTGTCCAACTCGAGCCAGTTATCTCCGTCGTAGAGCTTACCGTTGATGATCTCCGAGAGCATTCTCAGGC
Source organism: Opitutia bacterium (assembly GCA_002722545.1). Lineage (GTDB taxonomy): Bacteria > Verrucomicrobiota > Verrucomicrobiia > Opitutales > Seribacteraceae > Seribacter. Next base: position 15,781 of record PBMI01000026.1, read on the forward strand.
GGAACTGCCGCCAGGCGTCAAAAACAAGGTGACCCTGCTGCGCGTAGTAATTTGCAACCTGCAAAGCAATGATGCCACAGTTGTAACCATCGTCCTGGCCGGGCTTGCCCTGTGCGCGGGTCCACACGTGATACGACCATTCGGTAGTGTCCCACGTTTCTTCGCCTTTGCTCAGGCGAATCTTCTCGTCCATCAGCCATCGGCGGACAACGTTGATGTACACTGAGGGGTTGCCGAACAGCTTACCGCCTCGATCAAACCCATCAAAATACTCGATGCGGCGCTTGATAAAGTTGACAACAATGAGCGTCCAGTGCTGGTTGGAAATGTTGACGACCACGAAGGCCAGGTCCCTCTCAAAGACGTCGCCGCGCTGTTTTGCCAAGAGCGAATTTTCGTTCTTTGGCTGTTGTTTTGAAAAGTCGTACTGTGGTGTGCGTTTGTTGTCCCAAATGTTGCTGAAGAACATTGATGGAAAGAAGTAGGTGTTGAGCAGCTTTCCGCTGTAACCCTCGATGGCAAGCATCTGCTTGTTGCGCGCGTTCATCATGTTGATGTATATTCCGACAATCTCGTCGGTGATGTACTGCTGCATCACCCCAGTCGACGGATCCACGCGGATAAGCGACCAAATAGCTTTCCAGCTGACACGTTGGTCGAATTGCGCGTCTCGGTGCTTCTCCAACAGCTGCGGCGGAAACTCTTCAGGACTTGGGACACCTTCCGGCTGCTGCATACGGGGCAGATTCCTTTCTGGGTCCAGGAGCATGTTTGCGACTCCTTTGGCAAAGTAGTCCATCAACATTGCAACCTCGTTGTTCTCCTCCATTGGCCTCACCCACCTGGCAAGCTTGCGCTCTCCCTTGAGAACCCTCTCTCCTCTTTGATTTTCTCCCTCCAACACCTGCACGCTTTTGTAACGCCGGTCGCCAGCTTCGGTGCTAAGCTTACTTGACCATGTGGGAGCGTTGCGTTTTGGAAGCACCGATGCATTCACCTCCCGCGGCTCGTCGTCGTCGTCTTTTGTGTTGTTGTTGCCGTCATCCAACGACGGGCCTGCGGCACCCGCGCCCTCTTCAGACGCACTGGAGCCACCGTCGTTCACGTCTTCTCCAAAACCACTGTTGCCTTCTTCTCCACGGTCCGCGTCATCGTCTTCGGTCGCGTCGTCGCTTCCCTCATCCTCCGGTGCTACTGTCTGGACTGGCGCGGCTTCCACGCGCGCCTGTATCAAAGCCTTGATTGCGCGGTCGGGCCCAAAAGCGTTCTCGATTGCATCCGCAAAAGTGTCCCACGTGGTCGTGCCATCGGTTCGACACTTCATTGCCACTGATTTAAACAGCTCATCGTTGTTCAGTAACTCTTTTGCGCGCGCGACATCCTGCGCGTTGATCACCGTGTCGTTGAATCGCCGCAAGCGCAAAGCATGCCACCGCGTTTCTTTTTCCTTTGAGTAGCCGTGCGCCTTGCCAAGGAACCGCTCGCGGTAATAGATCCATTGCGGGTCGCACGCCGTCTCGGGTCCGTGCTTCAGATCCAGCAGGTACTGCTTGACGTACTTGCAAAAGGTTTGCACCCAGTAGTCCGTGCGCATGAGCACGCTCACGTGAGACTGCTTCACGGCCAGCATGTACCTTTGCACCGCTGCGAGGTCCCTCGCTGCGTCTCTGGCTGGCGGCCTTTCTACTCCAAAGTCCGGCACAATGTGTCCGCTTCTGCCGTTCACAATTCGCTGCTTGTCCTCTTGCACGCGCAGCTCGCTGAGGTACCAATCAAAGAGACCCTCATACCGGCCCTGATCAGAAACAATTTCATTGGCGAGCTTCTCCGGCACCCAGACGTGCACGCTTTCGTACTCCCTGTAGCGTATGCGCATCCGTAGATCCGCGCCCTCTACCATGTCCGCGTACTCCGCCACAAGCGTGCGCTTGCGCTCTTTCACTTGCTCCGGTGGAATCTTCTGTCTTTGAAGCTCCCTGAGGACGCGCTCCATCACTAGACGATAATTCTCCCTTGCGCGCTTTTCGGCATTTTCAAGACGCTTTGAACGCTGCTCGCTCTTTGATCCTTGGGGAGAAAAGGGCCACTCGCGTGGCACGTCGTAGTCGTCGTCGTCTTCATCATTGACTTCTTCGATATCTCGATTGTCTTTTGTAGGGCTGGGAGCCGCCGTCGGCGCAAAGCACGGGTTGTCTGCAAGACCAATCTCGTCCTTGCCCGTTTTCAGCGCATCCACCTTGTCACCCAGGTCGTGACGCTGCAACTCGACTGGCGCGTTGCCGTAATCGGTTGCCTCGCCCACAAAGGCCCTGTCCCAAAACTCAAGCCGGCGCTCCCGTTGCGTGAGCCACGAGCGCTTCTGGGGGGCATACTCGCCGACCAAACAGTTGCGCACATTGCCAAAGACGCGCTGGTACTGCAGTTTCTCGCTTGGCAAGGACTTGCGAAAGAGCATGTGCATGAGCGTGTTGTTTTTTTCGTCGTTTTTAAGCCGCCTCGTTCCGTAACGCTTGCGTAGGTCGTTTTTGTTGGCGGTCCACAGTGTAGCTCCCAGTGTCATCCGGCGGCCCTCGAGGCTCTCGTTGTGCACCATGCTCGCAAGTAACTCGGCGTCGCCATACGCCTCAATGTACTTGAGAAGGCCCTCCTGGCAGAGCAGGTCGAGCTTCCAGTTGTCTGGCAGCTTGCGCAGCTTGAGATCCGCAAATCCTCGCCCGACGAGTTGATACAAGGCCGACAGGTCGGGCCCGTTGTTGCGTGTGCTAGCCCACAAGCTCATGTGCCTCGGAACAAACATGTGCACCTTTGAGTCGCGAGTAAGCGTCGTCTGCAGCGTAAGCCCTGCGCTGAACATGGCGTGCCCCACTGCTGCAACCTTGCAAATGTCACAGCCAATGAGCACGTTTGAGATTGCGTCCTGCGCGTCTGCGTGTTGCGAGACGCACAGCCGCAACGCAATCGCATTGAGGTTGGGAATCTTTGCGTTGGCAACGTGGCCCTCTTCAGCGCCATCGTCACTTTCGCTGTCCTGTGCCGCAAGATATGGTCCCACGGCGCCCTCCGCGGCCTGCTCCTCACCAAGCTCTTTGGCCTCTTGATCCGACGCTTCCTGATTCGACGCCTGCTGTGCGAGTGCCGCCTCGCGCTCCTCCACAAAGTAATTCACGGAGGGGTTGAACGTGTGACTCGTCAGCACCACGTTTTTGCGCAGCCAGTTCGCGGCCGACGGTGCATTCTTGGGGTTGGCTGTGACCTCTGTCGCGTACGCGTCAAAGTCGCTCCTTTCGTTTGCGCCCGTGGCCAACTCGGGCACGAGGATGCTCTGCAGCATCACGCCGCCGTCAGCGTCCCAGTCGAAGGTGTGCTCGGGCAGTCGGTTCTCGCGCAGCGTCGGGTCAAAAACAATCGAAGAAACAAGGCCTTGCTGCCCGTGCTCCGGTTCGCGAAAGTCCGCGGCTTGGCACACGAGGCCAACATAGGCGTCGTCCTTGCGTTTAGATGCGTACACCAGAACGTTGATGCCGTAGTCTTTCCGCAGGCCCTGCTTGCCCTTGCTTCCGTCTTGCCCGTATTGCTGCTGCATCTCGTTTTTCTTTTGCAACCAATCCGTGTGGAACCGAAGCCAGGCCAACTTGCACAGCATCACGGCCCACTCCTGGCGACCATTCTTTAGATCTTGCTCGCGCACGGGCGCCAGAATGTACATTGGCCAGCATTCCGCGTCCGGTGCACCCACCGCTGGCGCCATATCCGTGGCCAACCACTCCCTTGCTTGCTCGAGTATGAGCGACGTGTCGTAAGTGAGCCGCTTGATTGGCGGGTTGGCAATGCGCGTCGTCGGCCCCTCCCGCCATCTGCCCGATAGCCCCATTTCAAAGTACCGCTTGTTGACCCTGTTGAATGCCTTCAGGTATTCAAAGTACGCGTGCTCGAGCCTGTACGTTTTACTGAGGCGGCCGTTCTTCAGCGCTGTGCGCACAAAGCGGTCGCACGTCCGCGTTTGTTCGTACCAGTCCGGGTCGAGCATGATTTTGCCTTGCAAGCTGAGCCCAGGACCGGCCCGCTTTTGGATATGGAAGTGCGTCCCGTAGTAGTGCGTGGACCGCTCGATTGTACCGTTTGGTGGCGGCTTCTCGTAGTAATTCATGTACCAGCTCTGGTCGCTGTGCGGAGTAGGCGGTTGTGGTACAGAGCTGAGTGGGTACGCGCTGCGCGGCGGCGTCAGGTAATCTGGGGCAATTGGAAAGCTCCAGTGCTGCAACACAATGTTCTTCTCGAGCGCGCCGCGCCGCGTGACAACGCTTGCCTGGTCACCTACCCTCCAGCGCTTGTTGAGCAGCTGGTAGATGGAGTTCGTGCTGCCTGTAATCTCGGACTCCTGGTAGACGGGCAGCAGCGTGGCGGATACGCACATCGACAACCCGTAAAAGGAGGGGTACGAGTCCCGCAAGGCGTTGAGCAGCATTTCCTGCTGTTTTTGCCTGCCCTTACTTAGGGTCTGTGCCTCGTCGCGCACGTGAAATGTCCACGCATCGACGTCGTTGCCCACGGCGTGGATGCGGCGGTTCATCTGCACAACGTCGCGCGCTTCGTCCTCGGAGTAGATGCAGATCTTCTTGTTAGGCAGTCGCATTTGGATCTCCCTGATCTCCTTCTCCTCCTGCCCAGCAATGTCGGCATTCAGGGCCGGCGTTGAAGGAAGGGGCAGAGACTGCGTCTTGCACCACCCGAGGTCGTTGAATTTCTTTTCAACGTCGGCAATCGGTATCTTTTTGTTGGGAGAAACGCCGTATTCGACGTTGGCTCCCAGCTTGACGGCAAAGGAGATCATGAGCATTGCCAGCGCCGATTTGCCCGAGCGCGGCGGCGCCGAGCACATAATTGGCGCCATTGGTGGATTGGTGCAGAAGCGCTCCGCCAGCAGCAGCTGCTGCTCCGGGCTTTCGATGTCGGCGTAGACTTTGTATGTGGGCGCCTCCTGCTTGTACCAGTAGTAGTGTACGTAGTTGGCCACGTGCGCTTGCCGAATGATGCGCCGTGCAATGCCCAGGTCTGTTGCGCTCTCGTCTTGGTGATGGTGCGCGTGCTGAACATTGAGTAGCCCAGCGCGATACTGCTCGTGCAGGGATCGCATGCCGACGTTGGTGTACAGGCACTTGGCCATGCGGACGCACCGTCGATACTTGAGCATGTGCGCGACGTTGTCAACCAACGCGTCCATCTCAAAGCACGCGGTCACGGGTAGCCTCTCAGTGCATCCGATGACGCGCAACGCGCGCAGATGCACCACCACAAGGCGCCACGCAAAGATGCGCTCCACGTTGTGCGTTAGTTCGTGCGCCATCTTTGTGGTTTCAAAAAGAGCATCGAGCTTCTCCTGAGACCAATTGTTCGACCCTTTTAGGTCAAAGTACGCTCCCGGGATTTGCTGCGTCAAGTATAACTCGTCGGCGTAGAAGGCCTTCCACGCATCCGCATCGTCCCGCGTGTAGTTGCCGCCTCCGAGAAAGTTAACAGTGTAGCCATCGCTTTGCTCGTCCGAGGGAAGCGACTCGTTGCCGTTCTTGTGTTGGGGCGCTTTGAGCGGGTTGCCGTCTTTCTCGTACCAGGCGTTGTTAGGCAGCCGGTCTGTGTGTTTAAGCATAAAAGGCTCCATGTGCGCTGCAACCGCGCGCGTCTTCTTTGCGTCGGCGCGCGTCTTCTTTGCGTCGGCGTGCGGGTTTGCCGGGGTGTAGCCATTCAATTTAGGACTTTTGTCCGCGCAGTACTGCTTGCGCTGGTTGCACTGCTGCTTTGCGTTTACTTCCTCGTCGCTTGGACACAGGTCCTGGTCCAAATCGCCGTCTCCGAGATCCGCAAAGGGGTTACGAACCAAATCGTCGTCGGTGCCGATGTCCTCGGGCAGATCCTCCTCGTCGTCGTCGTCGTCGTCGTCGTCGTCGTCGTCGTCGTCGGGATTGGGGTTCAGCGCCATCCGCCTTGCACCTCCGTCCCCGCCCGCAAACGTGTCCTCGTCCTCCTCCTCCGAGCTGGAAGGGTCGTACCGATAACCCAAAGTGTCGGGAAAGGTTGTTTCTGGCGCTGATTGTGCAACATCCTGAGCGGCCTCTTGCGCGTTTTGAATATCTTCTTGCAGCTTTCTGAGCGCGTCGGACCACTTCACCTTTTTGATTTCCACCGTGCTCAGCTGCGCTTCCAAGTCGTTCTTGGCCGCCTTGCTCAATTTCTGGTTGTTGTTTTTAAGCATGAGCACCTCTAAGTACTTTGCGGCAAAGTTGGCACGAGCAGTGGCCTTCTGCACGTCGTTTCCTGTACGAGCCAAGTGCTCGTACGCTCTTGAGGTCACATCCGCTTTTGTTGGGCCTTCTTTTATTTTTGAACTTGCCAGGAGCCGCAGCTCTTTGTCCACCGCCTCGCGCAATTTTGGGGTGGTTGTATTTTCAATCAGGCGATCGTCGTCTTTGCCCGCTTTCCTCTCGCGCTTTAACCTTGCTTGTGTCCTCTCCAGCCATAGTCTCGCCTTCTCTTCTAGAAGAGTACTGTTGTTTTGTTGCCCCTCTGCCTGAAGTACCCGCTTCATGTCTTGCAGTGCTTCCTCAACGTCCGCCGGGCCGTGAGGCTTGCGCTCAAGAATGAGCCTGCGGTACACGTGATCAAACGCAAGAAGCATTTTTGGGTCGTTTGTGCTTGCTCTCGCTCTGCCTGGCGATTGGGCACGAGTCATTTTTCCGGCGATTACTTGCCTCTGCGCGGCGTTGCCATCTGTCTGCAGTTTCATGAGTTTGTCCCTCACCCACGCAATGCACCCTTTGCTCTCCCGGTTGGCCATCTTGGTCTCAATGTCCATGCGCGCAACAAGCTGCTCTTCTGAAATTGCAAGCTCGTCTTCGCCGCCGTCTATGGCTGAATTTGATGACGCGTCTCCAGCCACGTTGTGTGCCTCGGCCTGCATGAGAAGCATCACGAGGCGCTTGCATTCCGCACGTTTTGTCGTCTCGCTCATGTACTCCTCGATTTTGTTTTGGATTTCTTCGAGTGCAAAGTCAACGTTTTTGTTATTGTTTTGCAGCAGCTCACTCACGCGCTTTTCGTACGCCGGCGTAGGGTCATCGCCTTTAGCACTTTCGATGGCTTGCCCCAATTGGTGCTTAAGTTGAAAGAACTGAAGTACGCTCTTGTACAGTTTTGCGTACGGCAGCCGCTGCATCGTCACGTGTTCTGTGTTCTGTGGAACGTGCTTTTTGAGCAGATCGTTAACCTCTTGTCGCGCTCTCGTTTCATCAGCAATGGTCAGCTTGCTACCCTTGGTGGGCTGCCCCTTCCTGGCCTGCAACAAAAGCCTTGAGGTTTCGTCCACAATGGCAGTAAGCTCAGTACTCGCGGTTGCCGTGCGGTTCGCGCCGCCTCGAGCAAGTCTGTCCGCTGGCGGGCCGGCGGGCTGGGCGGGGCCGGCGGGC
>PBMI01000047.1 GCA_002722545.1 Opitutia bacterium
AACTCTTAGATTTTCGTTTTTGCGTAGATCAGGGCATCCTCGATCTTGTCCAGATCTTCGTCCGTATGAGCTGCTGAAATGGCCGTGCGGATCAGGTCCTTTCCGGGAGGAACCCCTGGGGCGATGGAGATGATCGCATAAATGCCTTTTTCCAAAAGAGCTTTCCAAAAGTAGTAGACCTTTTCTTTTTCTCCCAAAACAATGGGGATGGCCGGAGTTTCACTTTCCCAGGTATCGAGTTCCAAACCGGAAAGAATGGAGCGATAGCGATCGAGGTTCTTTTGTAGTCTTGCACGATGTTCAGGCTCTTCCTGCATGATTTCGAGAGCGGCTTGAGCGCAAGCGCAGGACGCGGGGGATAGGGCGGCTGAAAAGATCGTCTGTTTGGAATGACTTCTCATGTAGTCAATGGCTTCCCGTGTGGAGGCGACGAAACCACCGGCCCCGGCCAGTGACTTGGAGAAGCTTCCGCATAACACGTCCACTTGATCGGTCATTCCAAAGTGATCAGCTGTCCCTCGACCCGAGTTCCCCAAAACCCCGAAGCCATGTGCGTCGTCCAGTACGACAAAGGCTCTGAATTCTTCGGCCAGTTTTGTGAATTCAGGAAGTTTTGCGATGTGGCCCTCCATGGAATAGACGCCTTCCAAAACGAAAATCTTTTCCACGGAATCATCCTCGTACTCCAATATTTCCCGAAGATGGTCCGGATTGTTGTGGGCGAAACGCTCGCAGCGGGCTCCACTTAATTTAATTCCACTCCAAAGGGAGGAATGAAGGTTTTTGTCGGCGAAGAGGAGATCCTTGCGGTCTGCAAATCCAGTAATCGAACTGGCGCAAGCCAGATAACCGGCTGAAAAGACATGGCAGGCTTCTTTTCCCAAAAAATCGGCCAACTTTTCTTCGAGTTCCCGATGGAAGATCCGACCTCCGTTGGCCAAGCGGGCTCCGGTCGTGCTGCTTCCCCATTTTTCAAGGGCCCGTTTGCCAGCTTCCTTGATTTTAGGATGATTGGAAAGCCCCAGGTAATCGTTGCTTGAAAGCATGACGAATTCCTTGCCATCCTTTACAACCTTGGTCCCAGACTGATCCTCGAAGATATGGTAGTAGGTATCGTATTTCAGACGAAGACGGGTCGCGTCGTCGGAATGAATCCGGTCCCAAAGCGGGCTTTTCCTCTTTTTCAGAAAGGAGAGTGGCATGCCGATGACAATATCGACTTCATGAGACCCTTGAAAGGAAAAAGCCCTCCCGCCTGTTTTAATTATCAGTCAGAAGGGCTTTTTGAAAAGTCAGTGTCGAACTTGTTATTCGGTTCTTTTGATGACGTGAAACCCGAATCCGGTCTCCACGACTTCCGAGACTGCGCCAACCTCAAGGGCAAAGGCAGCTTCCGAGAAAGGTTTGGCCATAACCTCGAACTTGAATTTACCGAGGTCTCCGCCTTTTGTATTACTTGGTCCGTTGGAATGTTCTTTCGCCATTTCGGCAAAGTCTTTGCCGTCGTTTACGATCAAGTTTCTGATTCTCAGCGCTTCGGCCTGGGCTTCTTCCTTACTCCGGGTGACTTGGGCATCGGCCCGGTCGGCTCCCTTGTAGGAGATGAGAATATGGGAAGCCGAAACTTCCTCGGGGAGGGCCTGACCATCGTCCTCCTTGATTTTGACGAAGTCTTTTCTTTCGAGCCTTATTTTTTCATAGACTTCATTGGATATCACGTAGTACCAACCGGCCAAGTTTTGGTTCAGTTCGTTGACGCGCTTTTGGGCCTTGTTCATTTTATCCTGAAACTCTCTTTGCTTGGTCGCATTGGAAGCTTGAATCCTTGCGATCTCGGCATCCCTGTCCGCCTTCTTTTTGGCAAAATCATCAACCGGGTTGGTCCCGTTACTTTCTACCGCAGAGGATGCAGTCGCTTGGGGAAGGGGAGGAGGGGCGCCGGGAGGTGCGGTTGGTGGAATGAAGTTGGGTGGTGGACCGGGGGGTGCTATGGCGGGTGGGGCGCTTTCATCGCCTTTTTTCCCATCGTCGCCTTTCTCACCCTGAGTCGAGTTGGAATCACCGGAGACCGATTGGTTGCCATCGGGTGCCGGGGCATTCTGAACAGGAGCGCTCACGGGGGCGGGGACTGGTTCGAGGGAAGGCGGGTCAAGCAGGCGGGGGTTAACCCGGGCGAAAGCATAGATGAATCGGCTGTCTCCAGTTGAGTTTTCGTCGTCCTCGGGTCCACGATAGGTTTCACCAAAACGGAGGGCGTATTCGACTCCGTCCTTCATTCCCACTAGTATTTCTCCCTTGTTGGACACCACCTTGGGCACTTTCTGTCCGGCAGGGTTCGATACGGCTACGGTATAAAACCCTTTTTGCTGAAGCGATTGCACCACCGCTTGATTTTTGGGATCTTGGAGGTTCGAAAAGAACTCGTTTCCTTGTTTGAGGTTGTTTACGAGAATTTCAGGCTTCCGCTCGACGTCGATGATTTTCAGGTCGTCCAAGGCATCCTTCATCGAGTCGAGTTTGTCTTTGATCAACTCTTCCTTGTCGGAGAGGGAAGACCCCGAGAGCTTCCATTCCGAATTGTCATAATCGAGAACAAAGGGAGGAGTGTCTCTCTTGAGCTGTCCTTGAGCCAAGTTGACTTCGTAGTTGTCCAAAGTTACCTGTTTGACGTTCCACTTGTCGAGATCGAGGAAATCCTTCTCAACCCAGTCCACGAATTTGGTCGAGACGTCGTTGACGTTTTGAAGTTCGGCTGTGAATACAGTGCTTTCTTCGGGTTTGCGCACGTAACGGACGTTGTTCAACCCCTCTGCCGCCGATCCGATGATCAATTGAGCCAAGTTGGATCCGGAGGAGTTCTTCAGCGCTATCATCTTGCCGGCGCCATCATCCCCCGGTTGTGCTTTCGTAGGATCGAGCACACCGAACTTGGCATGTTCTCCCGCCGCTTGACTTGCCGTGTCGAGGATGCGCAAATCAAACAGAATAGTGGAGACGTCCTTGACCTGATTGTCCGCATTGGCCGGATAATCGGGTCTGCCGGGTCGCCTGATGAACCAACCCTTCTCCGTTTTGACGACTTCGATCGACTTGGCCTCACCATCAACCTCGTCAATCTCGACGATTTCTATACCGGTTGCGGCGGAGGGATCGAAGGGTTCGAAGAGCGCTTGCCCCATTCGACTTTCATGGGTGTTCGGGTCGCGGGTTTCCGGGGCTGAAATGAAGGCGATGGCGCAACAGGCAACGGCAACGCCGAAGAAGGTGAGGGTTTTGCTTATTTCGTTCATGAGTCTGAGAGTCTGATGAAGGATTGGAAAGTGAGACTGGTCTTTTTAGGAGCGAACTCGGGATGCAATGGCTCCTTGTATCTCTGCGGTTTTTTTCTTGATGAATACGATAAGGGCAATGATGAGAAGCGGAATCGGGGGAAGAACCACGGACAAGAACTGAACTGATTCTTCTTTTGCCTTGATCAGTTCGTCACGATTGCGTTCCGCGCTTTTGATCTTGATGTTGGCTTCCTTCCGTAATTCCCTTTGTCTGCGTTCCAAGTTTTTGTTGAGCTTCGCCCCTTCGGTCTGAAGAACCTGCATGAACTGACCTTGAGTCATGGAGCCCTGATTGTTCTTTTGGACGCTGGCCAAGGCATCGTTGAGTTTGCGTTGTTCCTCCCGCAAGACGTTCTGAATGGATTCTTCCGCCTCGGCGATGGTTTTGGAGGCGACTTCTCGGGCTTTCTCGATGTTTTTCTCAAACTCGATCAAAGTTCTGTGTTGGCGTCTGCGGTTGCGGATGTCGAGCAAACTGTTTTCGCCCGCCAACTGATCGATTAGGTTGAGAGAGAAAGTTACGTTGTCCACGTCGAGAGGGAAAGATGAATCAGGACCCTGACTACGGATGTTGTAAAAAGGATCGGCCAAAACGTCCAAGTCGGCGACTAGGATGACGTTGAGCTGTGCTGACTGGTTGCCATCTTGAACCGAACCTGAAATGGAGGCGGCAATGACGTCTTGGCTTCCATTGCCCTTGAAAGTGGTTCTTTCGGAGTTGAATCTACGAGGAGAACCAAACACTCCACCAGTCCAAAAATTGTCCAAACTAGTGGTGCCGGCTAGTTTTCCTCCTTTGGTTTTGAGCAATGGTTTGAAAGACAGTGAACTTTGCCCTTTGTCGAAGAGTCTGCCGGGGCAAGTGAAAAGGCAGTACTGCAATTCGGAAGTCACCGGGCCTTCGTCGAAGGAATTCGAGGAACCACCCACGTAGACGAACTCGTCGGGAAAATTATCAGATCTCGGTATTTTGGGGAAGGGGTTGAACGAATCGCGCAAGATCCGTTTTCCCATCCCGTTCAAGCGCTTTTCCGCGGGAGCAATAATTTGTTGCTCAACGCTCCTGCGAAACGGGTTGCTTGAATCCAGCTTTTCCAAGGAGGTTCGTAGGCTGGTCAATTTCAAACTGTCCCAATCACTAGAACTCAAAGAGGAATTGGCTTTCAAGCGGGCGTCGAATTCATTTCCTTTTTTGACGAGAGCATCAATCGCCGCGAGGAAAGAGCCGATTTCAGGAACCCTGCCTTTCAAGGGGGCAAGGTTGTAAGATGCCATCTTGGACAAATCGTCAAGTTCTTTCCTTATGGCCGCAAGACGCTCGTTAGGATCCATATTGAAATGCACTCCCAATAGGTCCCAAAGTTTGTTCAGGTCGCCTTTTTCCGGCGGAGTGGGAGGGGGTTGCCCAGGACCGCCCTGTTGGTTGTTGCGACGGGGGTCGTAGGTCCCGGTGATTCCGCCTTGAATCAGAGGGAGAGGGTCTTCGAAAATAGCCGTAGGAATCCCAGCTTTTATCGCGGCAATGAGTTCATCGAGCTTGGCATTGTCCAAAGTGGAGGGTTGGACGACGAGCAAAGCATCGTAATCTCCTTTGTTTATCGTTCCCCCGGTGACTTCTTGGACATCGTATTGCTTGCGAAGTTCGGTAATGACTTCCCAGGGCGGAGTTCCGCCTCCCATGCTGAATCCCATCATGCCCATTCCGGGAGATCCCATCATAGGCGCATCGGTACTGAATACACCGAGTTTCTTCTTGGTTTTCGGTCCGGCCACGGTTTTGAGAGTTCTCATGATTTCGTATTCGACCGGTAATCCTTTGAAAACGAAGGGAATGCTCTGTTGACCTCCGCTTCCCTTGAAGACAAGACCGAGGTAAAGATCTTTTTGCCAAGGCATGAATCTACCTTCCTCTTGCACGAAAAGAGGGGGCTCGGCTCCGTTTTGATTTTCTATGCCGTATTTCTCGGCAGTAGTGGAGGCGTTGTCCTCGGCTGAGATTGTATGGATTTCAACGGTCACGTTTTTGCTTTCGCGGTCGATTTCACGAAGGGCTGTAAGAAGGTTGATGCGGGTTTGCACATACTGCTCGGGCATTGCATCGGAAGGAGAAATGAAAGCATCGATTTCGACCAACGAGTCGATTTCCCTCAAGATTTCAATAGAACCGTCGGACAGGCTGCTCAGTTGCTCCGCAGTTGCATCTATTCTGACAATATCGTGATTGCGGGCAAAAATGGTGCAGGCGTAAGCGACTACGACCGCTGAAATAACGCGAACGGAGTAGTGGGCAACCCTCTGCCATCCGTTCTGACTGCCCGCCCAATGACGACGTCCGATAAGGATGGAACAGAGATAAAGCATTGCTACGGACAGCGTAACAAAGAAAGTAATGGACGAGAAACTGATGATTCCCCTGCTGAAATCTAGGAAATTTTCAAAAATTCCCCATTCGAAAAGAGCGAGAGGAGCATTGAAAGTGACTCCGAGAACAAAGGCGACGGTCAGGTTGGAAGTGAGGAAAGAGGCGACCATGCCGATTGCAAGCATGGAAAGCCCCACGAACCAGTAACCGAAGTAAGTTGAAAAAAGTAGTCCGAAGTCAGGCTCTCCGAGCTGTATGAGAACCAAGTAGTTTGCACCAAGGGAAACGATGAGCGAAACCGAGAAAATTGCAACGGCTCCCAAATATTTTCCAATGACCACGTCTAAGTCGCTTCCGGGGAGGGTGAGAAGCAACTCGTCGGTGCCCTGACGGCGTTCCTCGGCCCAAACGCTCATGGCAATTGCGGGGATGAAACCAAGGAGAATAATGGGCAACCATTCGTTTAACTGATCAAGGTTGGCGAGGTTGGAACTAAAAAAATCATCGGTGCCGAAGGCGGCGACTCCGCTGGCCACGAGAAAGGCGCAGATGAAGACGTATCCACTTGGGCTACCAAAGTAGGAAGCAAGGTTGCGTTTGAAGACAGCGATAATGGCTTGTGCATTCATGAAATCGAAGAATTTGGGTTGTAAAGGGGGTGCGCGCTCAGGCTGCGTCCATGGTTTGACGATTGAACCAACTGTCGAGGGAAGATTCTTCCTTTAGTTCATCCGGGGTGCCGTCGAATACGAGACGACCTTGGTCGATCAAAATAATGCGGTCGGCTACCTGCGGGACTTCTTGAAGAATGTGAGTAGACAGAAGAATGGTCTTTCCCAATCCCTTGATCGTCTTTCTGACTTCAAGAACTTGATTCGGGTCCAACCCGGCCGTGGGTTCGTCCATGATGAGAACTTCCGGTTCGTGAAGAAGTACGTTGGCCATGCCTACCCGTTGGCGAAAACCGCGCGAAAGCTTTCCGATTGGTTTGTTCAGCACCGTCTTCAAGGAGCATTGTTCGATTACCTTTTCTATCCTGTTGTTTTTCAAAGAAGGGTCCATGCTTCGGGCATCCCCGAAGAAGTTGAGCAACCCGAGGGGAGTCATTTCTTCGTACAAAGGGCCGTTTTCCGGAAGGTAACCAATTCGGTTGGCGACTTCGTTTCGGTTGTGCGCGACTTCCACTCCGCAGATTTTGGCGGTGCCTGCAGATGGAGCCAAATATCCGGTCAGCATTTTCATGGTCGTGCTTTTGCCTGCTCCGTTTGGCCCGAGGAAGGCTACGACTTCCCCTTTGCGGATCTTGAAGCTGAGGTCTTCCACGGCAATGAAATCGCCGTAGTATTTGCTGAGACCCTCGGTCTCTATCATTATTTCAAGATTGGAATCATCTGTCATATCGAAGATTTCTTTTAGGGTTTGGTTTCCAAATAATTCTTTTGACCTTAGGCGTTGTCGAAAATGGAATTTGTGCAAATGAAACAGCAAATCTTTTCTTTTGTTTCTTTCAAGAATAAAAAATCCTTTGCATAATTAGCCAAACCTCTCATAAATTAAGTTTGTCTAATTCCTGTGTAAATAAAAACTTTGTGAGATTGCCCATCATAACATTGATATCATGCTTTGGTTCCATCGAAGCAAAAGTTTCTCATGATTATTATTTCGGTTCGATTTTTTGCGCCAAACCGATTCGAATGGAAGAATTGGATGGGGCGATGATCGTCAGGCTCAGCAAAGGCAAAAAGAGTTTTGTTCCCTTGCTTTATCCCGCTCGGCAAACCCTTTTTCATTGGATTGACGGAGGGGACGTGAATTTGCTCACTTACGAACAGTACCGCCTTAACCCCGGTCTTTACGTCAAACCCGCCCCCTTTGTTGGAAAACGTCTGTTTGCCACCTCTCCGAAACTCAAATCCGGTGAAAAGAATAAACCTGCACCCTTCGCCCCGCACTCGAAGCTTTCTCCCGCCCCTCCAACAGGACCTCTTCCCTCCCTTTCTCCGGTCAGGACTTCCGCCTTGCCTGGAGATCGTGAACTTCAAGCCTTTATGCAGCGAAATCGAGACGAGGAGAAAGTCGCTTCGATGGAAAGGCAACCTCTTGAAGTTCGTGCTGGAGTCCCTCTTCCCCCAGTATCAGGAGTACCACCAGAGAAGGCGGTTCCCTCACTCAGCCAAGTTTTTGCCGATCCCAATCTCAATAAAGAATACCAAAGATTGGTCAATTCATCGACTTTGGGCAGGATAATCGCCAAAAGGGCAATAGAGTATGCTCCGGAAACCCCCGTTGAGATTGAAGCCGTCCCCGCAAACCTGAAATTAAAAGCTTC
The DNA here is from genome assembly GCA_002722545.1 of Opitutia bacterium. Classification (GTDB taxonomy): domain Bacteria; phylum Verrucomicrobiota; class Verrucomicrobiia; order Opitutales; family Seribacteraceae; genus Seribacter. The sequence goes on from PBMI01000047.1 coordinate 8,024, forward strand.
CAAGCGGACCAAAGACGGAAGGATTCAACCTGCCCAAGCATCTGAATTTTACCTTACTACGCAAAATTTGCGCGAATTGTTCAAGGACATGGACGTCGAACGAGCGTTGTCCGGGGAAATCAAGTCCGTTGCCGAAATTTGGGCCCATGCCGAGAAAAACCTCAACACCAATCCCGAAGTCGCCTTGGGCGTCAAATCGATCTTGTTGCAGGCAAAAGTAGGGAGGGCTCGAACCAATCCGTTTGGGGAAGCTTCCTTGAGTGATCTTCCTCCAGATGAGAAATATTTTATCATCGGCATCGACAAGGACGAAAACACCAACGTCGTAACCATATGGTCCAAAGAGGTCGAGGTGAACCCGGGTGACAACGTCGTCGAGCTCAGTTCCCGCGACGTCATTTATCAAGATTAAGCGTTCCGCCCCTTCCTTGATAAAAAATTCAAGTAATTATTTATCGAGACCGAACCCCATTCTCCTTAATTGATAACAAAACGAGTAATTATTTATCAAAAAAACCCTTCTGTTTCCCATTTGATAAAAAAATTCAAGTAATTCTCGCCATTGACCGCGAGCCCTTGTAAATCAAATAGTTTTTCTCCTACTCTACGACTATGCAAAACCAAGAAATTCTCCAGCAAGCGGCTGAACAGGCCAGAGGCTTGGCCATCGACGCCATTCACGCATGCAGTTCCGGACACCTCGGGTTACCCCTCGGTGCAGCCGAAGTCGGGGCCGTCCTGTTCGGACAAGACCTCCAAATGGATCCTTCCGATGCAGAATGGATCAATCGTGACCGTTTTGTTCTTTCCGCCGGGCACGGAAGCATGTTCCTGTACGGATGGCTTCATCTTGCCGGGTTCGATCTTCCCCTCGAGGAAGTCAAAAACTTCCGCCAGTTGCACAGCAAAACTCCGGGTCACCCCGAATTCGGCGAGACCCCCGGCGTGGAATGCACCAGCGGACCTCTCGGCCAGGGAGTGGGTAATGCAGTCGGTATGGCTATTGCGGGAAAAATGGCGGCTGCCCATTTCAACACCCCCGAACACGAAATTTTCAATCACCAAGTCGTTTGTCTGGCTGGCGATGGCTGTCTTCAGGAAGGCGTGGCCTCCGAAGCCGCTTCCCTCGGCGGGCACTTGGGCTTGGACAACTTTACCCTCATTTACGATTCCAACGACGTCACCTTGGACGCCATGGCTGACGCCAGTCAGAGCGAAAGTGTACTCGACCGCTTTGCCGCCTATGGATTCGAAGTCGAGCGCGTCGAGGAGGGTCACGACTTGCAAGCCCTTTCCGATGCCCTCGTCCGGGCACGAGCCAATACCAATGGCAAACCCACCTTTATCGAGGTCAAGACTCTCATCGGAAAGGGGATCCCCGAGGTCGCCGGAACGGCTGCAGGCCACGGCGAAGGAGGAGCCAAGTTCGCCGAATCCGCCCGCCAGGGGCTCGGGTTGCCCGAGGAATTTTTTTATGTCTCGGATGAAGTCCGAGCTTATTTTGACGCCCGCAAGGCCGAGCTCAAGGGCAAGCGTCAGCAATGGGATGCAACTTTTTCCGCTTGGCAGTCCGCCAACCCTGAAAAAGCGATTCTCCTGCAAGGTGGACTGACCCGCGAAGTTCCGTCGGATCTGATGGACCAAGTACAGGTTTTCGCCGAAGATGCCAAAGTAGCGACTCGTGCTGCGGGTTCCCAAGTCATTAATGATTTGGCAAAGGCTTTTCCGCTGCTCGTGAGTGGTTCGGCCGACCTTCATGGATCGACCAAGAATTATCTCAAGGAAATGGGCGACTTTTCACGGGCCGACCGATCCGGTCGAAATCTTCTCTTTGGCATTCGCGAGCATGCCATGGGTGCGATTGTCAATGGGATCGGTTACCATGGAATATTTCGTCCATCGGGAGCCACCTTTGCCGTTTTTGCCGATTACATGCGCGGCTCGGTTCGCCTCTCCGCTCTCGCAGGTCTTCCTATTTTCCATATTTGGACGCACGACTCGGTCGGGGTAGGGGAAGATGGACCCACCCACCAACCAGTCGAGACGACCAGTGGTCTTCGTGTAATACCGAATTTGGACATTATCCGCCCGGCTGACCCGGAGGAAACGGCCGGTGCCTTCGTCGCTGCCTTGCAACGTACGGATGGACCGACTGGACTTATCTTGACTCGCCAGAATGTCCCGAATCTCAACTCCATTCCAGTGGCCGAGAGGCGCAATGGCGTATTGAAGGGTGGCTACGTGGCCCGCAAGGAGGAAGGCGAGCTTGAACTCATCATTTTGGCTTCAGGCAGTGAATTGTCCTTGGCCCTGGAAGCGGCCGACAAACTAGGGCAAGGAGTACGGGTCATTTCCATGCCCTGCATGGAGCGCTTTGACAGGCAGGATTCTGATTACAGAGAATCCGTACTACCGAAAAGTTTCCGCAGCCGGTTAGCCGTGGAGGCAGGGGTCAGCGATCTTTGGCGCAAATACGTCGGTCTGGACGGAGTTGTGGTCGGGATCGACCGCTTCGGCATCTCGGCACCCGGCGACACTGTGATGAGCGAGCTCGGAATCTCAGTCGACAACGTCGTCAAGCAGGCAGCTCTCGCCGGATTGAGTTCCTGATTTTGATTGAGCAAAGGGTAGGGCATTGCCTGCTCTTTTTTCCGGAATAGATATTATACATTGATGTGAGTGCTTGAATTGGATTCAATGCGACCATGTCCAGATTGTCAGTTCCTGTTTGCATTGGCATCCTTCTTTTTGCAGGGACAACGTTTGCCCCAAATCCCTTGTCCGTTTCCAAGCCCGAAGCGGATAACTCGGTTGCCGCCCAGTTGGCATCCTTCCAAGTAGCGGAGGGCTATGAGGTCAATCTGTTCGCCTACGAGCTCCGCGATTTTATCAAATACCTGACCATCTTTGAAACCGCGGACTCGCCGAAATGAGAACGAAACCAAAGGCAGTTTCATCTTTTCTTTGGTTATTTGCCTTTGGTTTGGCTCAGCAAGCAAACGGTGAACCAGTCGTGGCCGAAGGCTTGGCCGTTGAGTATTTAGCTGCATCCGGACAATGTTCCAACCTCTGTAGAAGCGACGGCGATGGCCAGGCCGAAAAGAAAAAGCCGAACGTCGTCCTGATTCTGGTCGACGATATGGGCTACGGGGATCCCCAATGCTTCAATCCGAAGTCACGGCTCAGGACCCCGGCGATTGATCGCCTAGCCCGAGAAGGCCTGATGTTCACCGATGCCCATGCGCCGCATTCCACCTGTATTGCTTCGCGCTATGGCTTGCTGACCGGACGCTATCCGATAAGAGACATGTACCGTTTCATCAAACCAGGAAAGATCACCTTGCCCAAGTTGCTCAAGAGAAACGGCTACAACACAGGCATGATCGGGAAATGGCATGTCGGGTTCGATCATTTCAAGGGCAAGGACGGTACGGCGAAACAAACCATGACCGGAGGGCCTGTTGATCGTGGCTTTGATGAATTCTTTGGCTTGTGGGGGTCCCTGGACCAGCCACCCTATTTTTATATGAAGAATAGAACGCCGGTTGAAATGCCCACCGAGTACGGTAAGGGTAAACATTACTTCAGCAAGGATCGATTCTATAACGGCAACTGGTTGCCGGGAAAGATTGCCTCTCGTTTCAAGCACGTCGAGGTGACACCTCGATTAACGACCGAGGCCATCGGTTACATCGATAAATCAGCGAACAAGGAGAAGCCTTTCTTTTTATACTTCGCCCTGCCTTCGCCCCACGGACCCTGGGTACCCACCGAGGAATTCAAGGACTCCAGTCCAATCGGTGTCTATGGCGATTTTGCCCAGCAGGTGGATCACAGCATCGGACAAGTGCTTGAGGCACTGGACAAAAACGAAATCACAAAGAATACCCTGGTGATTTTCACCTCCGACAATGGACCCGTTTGGTACCAAAGGGATCGCCTCAAGCACAACCACAGTTCGGCCTCGATCTACAGTGGAATGAAAGGTGATTTCTGGGAAGGTGGGCACCGGGTACCGTTTGTCGTCCGCTGGCCATCGGTTGTTCGACCGAAGAGGGTTAGCGAATCAATGATTTGCTTCACCGACTTCATGGCCACCTTCGCGAAAATCGTGGGGGACAAGTTCCCCGAGGCCGCCACCACCGACAGTCGAAGTTTTCTTCCCATCCTGAAAGGCGACCTCGCTTATCAGGTTCGGGATACCATGATCCTCAATGCCAAGCGCAGTGCCGTGGCCTATCGCCACCGTAACTGGAAATTGATTACAACCAAAGGTCCCGGGGGGTTCACTCATTGGGATGGCAAACCGAGTGAGGAACCGGCCGGCCAACTTTACAACTTGGCCAAGGATCCGTCGGAGAAAAACAACCTCTGGAGCAAGGTGCCGGACAAGGTCAAGGCCATGAGTTCCCTACTGGCAAAGGAAAAAGCGAACAAAAAGAATGACAAGTCCCTGAAATGAAAGCTCCTTGTTCCGAATGCTCCATCAGTAGATCAAGTAAACGGCTCGAAAGTGAAGGACAAACCCAACGGTCTTAGTGTAAACTAAACATTTTGTTATCGTTTTTTTACTTTTACTAACAAATTCAAGCCCCTAAGGTATTCAATCAATGATCACGAGACGCAATATGCTCAAAGACGTCATGGTTGGAGGCGTGGGCGCAGCTTTGGGTTCATCCTTGGTTCCTTCCGCCTTCGCTACCAGTGAGATCGGAACCCCTGCCGTTGGCAAACCCAAGCGGGTTATCTTTTTCATGCAGAACAATGGTTTTCATACCGATACCTGCATTCCGAAAGGCATGAGGGAAAGCGCATCGTTGTCCGATGCGAAATTACCCGAGTCGATCAAGCCGCTGGAACCCTATTTAGACAAAATCAACATCATCAACGGTCTCCATGGTCGCCATACCACGCCCACGCACAGCGCGTATTACGGTGCCCTTGGCGGATACCCCGGCGGGGAGCATCGGGCTCCAAGCGCAGGAACCATTGACCATACCTTGAGCAACCTGCTTCCACAGACGATTTTGCCCCACCTCCGCATTGGCATGGGCGATCTCTCCAGTATGGAAGGCCAGCCATCCGTGGCAGCCTTGTCAGCTTCCGAAGCGGGGAAACCACTTTATATGCATTGTAACCCCAATCATCTCTACCAAACCTTGTTTGGCAGTATTGCAGACGGGGAAGTAAAGAGGAAATACGAAGCCAAATCACGAATTTTCAAAGAGGTGGAATCCATTGCGGCCAAGGGAAAGAACGAATTGCTTGAAAGTGATTTGACCCGCTATGAATCCTATGTTGAGGGCTTCAGTGAGATCAATGACTTGCGTGGCAAATTGAGCGCTTATTCCGAATCACTCAACAAATTCAAACCGGAACACAGCGAAAAGTATCTCTCGCCGGAGTATGAAACGGATTGGCATGACGCCTTGCTGGATATTGGTATTGCCGCATTGAGATCCGGTTTGAGCAATACCCTGACCATCGCCTCGGGACGAGGAGACGTGTGGGGTTCATGGGAAGGCCTGGGAGTGAAAACAACGGGTCATTTTCTGGGACACATGGAGCAGGAAGGAAATCCCATCTGGCATAAAATCCGCCAGTACAACTGCCGGATGCTGGTAAAACTGATGAAATCCCTCGAGTCCGTGCCAGAGGGCAATGGAACGATGATGGACAACACGCTCATTGTCTACACCAGCAACAATGCCGACAAACAACATACGGATGGCTCTACCTGGCCCTTCATCCTTTTGGGGAATTGCAGCGGGGCTTTCAAGACCGGTCACTTTGTTCAGTTCGATGGATCTCGTCCGATCAATGCCCTTTACTCGACGATACTGGATGCCGTTGGAGCTCCTTGCGATCGTTACAACATGGATAAGACCAACGCCACCAAGTACGATTCCAGTTTCGGTCCCCTAAGAGAACTTCTTGCGTAACCGTGAGGGAACCCTCCAGACTTTGAAAAACGTTGTTTGTTTTTCATTTTTCATGGCGGGGCAATTTCTGTTTTCAGCCCTCGCTCTGCATGCCGTTGATTCAACCAAGTTTGAGTCCCGGTCCACGTCCTTTTTGTCCAAGTACTGTATGGACTGTCATGACGATGAGACTCAAAAGGGTGGGGTTGCCTTTCATGAATTGACACGGGTTAACGAGGGTAACGCCCGTTTGTGGAAAAGCATTTGGGAACAAGTGGCCTTGAAGGAAATGCCTCCCAAGAAGAGAAAGACTCAGCCCAATCTCGAGGAACGTCACCAATTGGCCGAATTGATTTTGCCCGAAATGCAGCGCGTCCTGAAGGACAAAGGGGGGTTTCATGAACACCTTCATCCGTCCAAAGGCAATCTGTTGGATCATGATTTGTTGTTTGGCGAATTACCCAAAAACCTGAAGCCCACCTCTTCTCCTGCCCGCATCTGGCGCCTGCATCCACAGGAGCACTTCACCAGACTCAATGCGCTCGTAACCACTCTGCCTCCTTACGATCCTGAGAAACCCGGAGTGAGAGCCCATGGCGACCATGTTCCCGCAAATTACAGATTCGGGACCAATACTTACCTCGGTGTTCAAGACGTGATTGATTGGGTGGGCTCGTCTTTCTCTCTTCATTCCGGCCTCGAAAAAATCACTCCCGTATTAAGTACCAAGATAAAACGCGGGCTCCAAAGCTACTCCTACCTGTATTCGATCAACACCTCCGAGACCCTCCGTATTGCCAACGATGCGGAAGCCATCATTCGCTTTCTGGCCTATGGTCCCAAAGGCAAGGATTTCCAATTCGTGGATCAAGTGGGTGATATCGACCCAAAGCGCAAAGGGACGGCCATCTACAAAGGGCGAACCATTCAAACGAAGCATGGCGTTCCCGAGGGAGTCTTTTACCGCAATGCATCGAATCGGCCGATCACCCCGGTTCGTGATTTGATGGCTGAGCCCGGTGTCAGTGATGAACGGCTTGAGGCCGTCGTTGATTTTCTGTTCGAAGCGTTGACCTTGCGACCACCTAGTACGGAGGAAACCGCCGACTACCTGAGGATTGTCAAGCAATCCATCGAGGACCTTGGAAAAGAAGAGGGTGTCATCCTGGGCCTGACGCCGATCTTCCTCGACCGGGCCGCTCTCTTTCGCCTGGAAATGTGCAAAGACGGCAAACCGGACAAGTATGGCCGCGTCATGTTACGGGGGCAGGAACTCGCTTTGGCTATCAATGCCGCCTTTTCTTATCTTGCCCCCGACGATCAGCTTAAAAAGGCGCTAGAGGATGGCCGCTTGAAGACTAAAGAAGACGTCAAAAGAGAAGTCACCCGCATACTGGACGATGAGAGCATTCGCAAACCCGCGATTCTCCGGTTCTTCAGGGAGTACTTTGATTACGACCTGGCAAGAAAAGTTGATAAGGATGACAACCTTCTGAAAAAGGCCGGAGGCTTGGACAAGAGCAAATCTCACCGCTACTTCATGGTCGAAATGACGACCAATATGGATCGCCTGGTGGAATTGATTTTGAAAGAAGATCAAAACGTCCTCGCGGAATTATTGACCACGGATCGGGCAATTCTACCAAACAGCTCGAGGAATGCGGGATATTTCAGGGCGCTGAGTCAGAGCGGTAAAATAGTGGATGAAAATGGCAAGCCTCTCTTTAGGCGAAAGGGGAGTAGGCTCGTAAGTATCAAGGAATCGGAAAAAAACGCCTTGCCCCCATTGCAAGCCACGGATCTACCCGGGATTATCGTGGATAACCCGGATGCAAAAGTTACAGGCCGATGGTCTTCGTCCGACGGCATAACGAACCGCGTAGGACCGGATTACCTCTTCACCAAAACCTCAAGTAGTAAAGTGGTTTATCCCGTGAAGTTTCCCAAGGAAGGAAAGTACGAAGTACGTATTACGATTGCCCCGCACGCAAACCGGTCTTCCAAGACCCGCGTCACCGTTCGCAAAAAAGGCGGAGAAACATCAACCTTCAGCATCGACCAAAGAAAGGCTTCAGGTACTTTTAACAAGGGCGGTTCGGACGGTTATTTTCAATCGCTTGGATTTTTTGAATTTCCATCCGGCTCATGGGATGCGGTCGAAATTTCTGCCAAGGGCGGGGATGGTATGGTAGTGGCCGATGCCGTTCAGTTTTTGGCTGAAGGCACTCCCTCCGTTTTTAAAAAGGAACCAGAACCAAACAAGACGTCCCCCCCGGCAGTTACCAAGACTATCCACGTTCGGCTTCAAGCATTCGAAGCCATCGCCAAACGTCAAAGCAGCGACCAAACAATCGCGGTTGGCGTGAGCCAAAGGCGTCTCGTTACCCTTCCCGCTCAAGAGCGGATGGGAATCCTCACTCACCCCAACTGGCTGGTCGCTCACTCTGACGCCATGGACAATCACGCCATATTGCGTGGCAAATGGATCCGCGAGCGCCTCTTGGGCGGAGCCATTGTGGACGTGCCGATTACAGTGGATGCGATGTTACCGGATGAGCCCAAGGAAACATTGCGTCATCGAATGCGGGTTACGCGGGAAGAGTCCTGCTGGAAATGCCACCAGAAAATGGATCCGCTTGGTTTGCCCTTTGAAATGTTTAACCACGCCGGCCTTTTCCGAACGACTGAACTTGGCAACCCCGTCAATGCCACCGGTGTCATCACTGGAAGCGGGGAAGCTACCCTTGATGGCCCCGTTGCCAATGCCCTTGAGATGATCGAAAAACTTTCCCGCAGTGAACGTGTGAAGCAAGTTTTCGTGCGCCATGCGTTCCGTTATTGGATGGGGCGGAACGAAACAATCGACGATGCACCTGTTCT
>PBMI01000048.1 GCA_002722545.1 Opitutia bacterium
AAAGCAAAGCGGCGCGTTTCCTCCCAAGGAAGGTACGCAGCGCCACTGTGACGGAAATAACGGGTGGGCAATTCGACGGTTTGCCAACCGGTGGAATCGATCGACACCCTCGTCCAACGCCAGGCCTTTCGTTCTTTGGCGAAGGATTGGAACTCAAAAACCAGAGGCTGTTGTTTCGACACCCCGGAGGCATTGATGCGGAACTTCAATCCGGAGGACGCAACAAAGCGGGGATCTGGAAAATCCGACTTGGAAGCAAAGTAGCCACCCGCCACTGCCTTGACCTTGAGCATGCGTCCGACCACCCCTTCGTGACGGACACTGGGGGCTACCCCGACCCTTTCGAGCAACATTCCCTGGGACGCAGTCCAACGAGCCCCCAATCCACCGGACTGATCGAAGTCCTCCAGAACCTTGCCCCAGGAAGTGGACAGGGAGCAAACCGTGAGAAGGAACAGGCAACCTAACTTTGCAAAGATACGATTCATGATTCTATGAACCCTATGCAATTCACAGACAGGTCAAAGGAAAAAATCGGAAGGCTTTCTATTTATTGGAAACGGGCTTGGCGTTCGTTTTGGGAAACCATTGGGCGAGGCGTTTCTTGATCTGATCCAATTCGGGTTTGTCGGCCAGGTTATTGAATTCGTCCGGATCGGTCTTGTGGTCGTAGACTTGTTCGGTGCCGTTGGGATGAAGAATGTAACGGTAACGTTGGCCGCGGGCGGAGTGGTTGCCTTTTCCCCAGGTGGTGATCGCCGGGCGATCCCATTTTGCTTTTGCATCGCGCAAGAGCGGGACGAGGCTGACCCCGTCCAGATCATCCCGCTTGGGAAGCTTGCAAAGCTCGTTCAAAGTGGGATAGAGGTCCAATAGGCTTACCGGACGGTCGCAAACGCTTTCTGCAGTGGTGACGCCGGGGGCGACGATGAGAAAAGGCACTCGGGTGGATTCCTCGAAGAGGGTGAATTTTTCCCACTGTTGCTTTTCGCCAATGTGCATTCCGTGGTCGGACCAGAGGGTAATGATTGTGTTTTTGGCATGCGGGCTCTTATCGAGGGCATCGAGGAGACGGCCGATTTGGGCATCCACATAACTGATGGATGCCAAGTAACCGCGCACGGCTCCGCCCCACTCATTGTTTTCGACCATCCACTTGTGCCATTGCTTGCGTATGCCGGAGTGTCCGCGGGGTGGCACGTCATCGAGGTCGCCCTCCTTTATCCTAGGGAGGAAGATGCCTTTCTTGGGATAGAGGTCGAAGTACTTGACGGGGGCGTACCAAGGAATGTGCGGACGAAATAGGCCGACTGCGTGAAAGAAAGGTTGCTTGCGTTCTTTAGCTAATTCGCCGGCTGCCCAATCGACCACTTGGTGATCGGCCGTGCCGGACTCGGCCTGATGGTCCGGTCCCCAGTCGAAGAAAGCGGGAGGTCTGCCTTTCTTGTCTTTACCCATGACAAGGGGCTTCGAATACAGGTATCCGTTGGAGGCCCGCTTGGCTTCGGTCGCCTTGGGCCACTGCGGATCGGGCATGGGGTTGGTGGCGGATGGCCAGTAGGCGTTCCATAGCTTGGCTTCGTTTTGTTGTTTGCCATAGCTGTCATTGATCCAGGACAAAGCGTGAAAGATCTTTCCGCCCCCGATCGCCCGGTAATCATGGGACCTGAAATGTTCGGGGAGGGTGACTGCATCGGCAAGGCGAGGACTTCGCCTCCAATCCTGTCCGTTGTTGTAAACTCCCGAGGAGGAAGGGGCCACACCGGTCATGACTGCCACCCGCGAAGGGTTGCAGGCAGGGGCGGAACAATGAGCATTGGTGAACAAGGTTCCCCGGGCCGCCAACCGATCGAGGTTCGGGGTATGGACTCCTTTTCTTCCCCCCATGCAATTGACCCAGTCGTTCAGGTCGTCTACTGCGATAAAGAGCACGTTGGGTGCAGGCTCCTTTGCGTTGAGGTAAGAAAGTAGAAAAGAAAAAAAAATAGGAACGAAGGTAGTTTTCATGAGCGAAAAAGTGGAGATACAAGGACTTGAATTGACAAAAGAAGCCCCGAGATGATTCGGCAAGGAAAAGAAGCTACGGAAGTAAAGATCGAAACGGGCCTCTTCTCACGCTTGACCAAGAAAACCGAGTCGGTAGGTTCGAGACATGAAATTTCTCTTTCTCACCCTTGCCACGACCGCCCTCTCATTGAGTGCGGCGAAACGCCCGAACATTTTGTTCATCTTCACCGACGATCATGCCTACCAGGCGGTCGGGGCCTATGATTCTTGGCTGAAGGAACACTGCCCTACCCCGAACATCGATTCGCTCGCCCGGGACGGCATGCTTTTCGAGCAGTGCTACGTGACCAACTCCATCTGCGGGCCAATGCGGGCCGCCATCCAGACCGGCAAGTATTCTCATTCCAATGGCTTTTTGGTAAACGGAAACAAGTTCGACGGGACCCAGCAGACCTTCCCCAAACTCCTACGCAAGGCGGGCTACACCACGGCGGTGGTCGGCAAATGGCACTTGGGGACGCACATGTCTCCCCAAGGGTACGACTATTCGGAAGTTCTGATCGGGCAAGGCCCTTACTACAACCCCCCCATGCGCCTCGATGCGGACGGGGACGGCAAGCACGACGAAGTGATCAAGCACGTCGGGTACACGACGGATATCATCACCGACCTTGCTCTCGATTGGATGAAGACCAAGCGGAACAAAGACAAACCCTTCATGCTCATGTACCAGCACAAGGCTCCCCATCGAAACTGGCAACCCGGCCCGAAGTATCTCAACAAATACGACGACGTCACCTTGCCCGAACCCGATACTCTCTTCGATGATTACAAGGGGCGAACTCTCGCCGCCTACCAGCAGGACATGACCATTGCGGAGACCATGAACCACGGGGACTTGAAATTGCATGCGCCCGGCAACCTGACACCTGAACAAAGGAAACTCTGGGACGCCGCTTACGACCCGAAAAACAAAGCCCTTTCGGAGGCCAAGCTTACGGGCAAAGACTTGGTCCGGTGGAAATACCAGCGGTACGTAAAGGATTACCTGCGCTGTATTGCTTCGGTGGACGACGGAGTCGGGAGGATGCTCGGTTACCTCAAAGAAGCGGGCCTGGATAAGAATACCATCGTGATCTACTGCTCGGACCAGGGCTTTTATCTGGGCGAACACGGGTGGTTCGACAAGCGATGGATGTACGAGGAATCGTTGCGTACGCCGATGCTCGTTCGTTGGCCTGGAGTGATCAAACCGGGAAGCCGAAACGGGGACATCGTTTCTCCGATCGACTTTGCCGGAACTTTTTGCGAAATCGCGGGAATCGAGACCCCCGATGATTTGCACGGACGATCCCTCGTTCCCGTCCTCCAGGGCAAGACCCCAAAGGACTGGCGCAAGAGCTTTTATTATCACTACTACGAATACCCCGGTTATCACTACGTCCGACGCCACTATGGGGTGGCCGACAGGCGATACAAACTGATCCATTTCTACGAGAAAGACGTCGACCAGTGGGAACTGTTCGACCTGAAATCCGATCCTTCGGAAATGAAGAGCGTCTATGGACTACCCGGTTTGGCCAAGGTGCAAAAAAGACTAAGCAAACAGTTGGCCATGCACCGTAAGAAACTTGAAGTTCCTGCAGAGGACCCACCTCACTCCATCGTCAAGCGCCTACCGCCGCGAACCCGCAAGCCAACGACCCCAAAGTAAAGCTTGCTGCGAATCGGGCGAACGACGGTCACCGCCCGGGTTACCCAGAAAGGTTTACAGTTCGGCCACGTTCACTGCCTCCAACCAGGCATCCACTTTTTCCACGATCGATTCCAGACAGCCTTCCTCGAACGGTGATTTCAGTTCAGCCAGTCTGATCAATCCGGTGAAGGGCAAGCTCCCTCCTGCCTGGCACAGTTTATCGTAACTGTCCCAAGTCTTTACGGGATCCTCCTCGTTTCTGATCCAGTACTGGATGGCGCAGGTCTGAGCCAAAGTGTAATCGACGTAATAAAATGGGCATTGATAAATATGCAGCTGGGCTTGCCAAAAACCTCCTGATTTGGGGAATGCAAAGTCATCGTAATCTCGGTCAGGGAGATAGATGGACTCCAGTTCGAGCCACTGATCCTTGCGTTCCTTTGGGGTGGCTTCGGGATTTTCGAACACCCAATGCTGGAAGTGATCCACGCAGGCCCCGTAGGGCAGAAAGGAAAGAATGCCAGAAAGATGCTTGTACTTGAAGCGCTCCGCTCCCTCGCCGAAAAATTGATCCATCCAAGGCCAGGTCATCAACTCCATGCTCATGGAATGAATCTCCGCAGCCTCGGCGGTAGGCCCGAGATAACCGATCAAAGGCTGGTTCCTGCTGGAATAGCTTTGATAGGCGTGACCAATTTCGTGGGTCAAGACCAGCACGTCCTGATCGGTCGCATTGAAATTAGAAAACACGTATGGCCTCTTGTAGGAGGGAAAACTCGTGCAAAACCCGCCCGGCATCTTCCCTTCTCGATTCACCAAATCCAACAATTCCTCGTCCACCATGAGGTCGAAAAACTTCCCGATTTCGGGAGACAATTCATGATACATCCGCTGTGCGACCGCCACCATTTCCTCAGGGGTTACCTTCGGCTTTGGGTCGCCCTCCTTGAAGTTGATCACGTCGTAAAAGTAAAGATGGTCCAAACCAAGGATTCCTTTCTTTTGTTCCAGTAGCTTGTGAACCACCGGAACGACGCTTTCGACGATTTGCCGGCGGTACCTCGCAACTTCTTCGGGACCGTAATCCGAACGACCCATGCGAAGGTAGGCCAACTCGATGAAATTCTCATACCCGAGAGTCGTGGCCATTCGATGACGAAGTTTCACCAACTTGTCGTAGAGGTCATCGAAGGCTTCGCCGTTTTCTTCATACCATTTGAATTTTACCCCGTAAGATTCCTTCCGGATCGCCCGGTCCTTGTGGTTATGGAAGGGACCCAAACCGGACAAGTTGTAGGTCGATCCATGAAATTCTATTTGGGCTCCGGCAAGCAACTCGGTGTATTCCCTTTTTAAATCCGTTTCCCGGCGCAACATGTCCATGATCTTGGGGTCGAAGATCTTCAAACTGATCTCGATTTGCATCAGGTAGGTATCTCCCAATTCCCTTCCAATTTCCGACTTAAAGCGGGAGGCATCGACGGCCTTCGCCCATCGGTTGTTGATTTCCGCCATATTCGGACCGATCGAATCGTAATATTCCTTCTCTGCCTTGGCCTCTTCATCGCGGACGTCGCGGTTGAAATTCAAATTGGCAATGGACGCATAGGAAGAATATTTCCTGTAGGATTCGTCCATTTCCTTAATCACGGCAATCTGCTCCTCGCCCGACTTCGCATTATTGAATCGCTCCAGTCGTTGGAGGAGCAGTTCGTTCTGCTCCTCCACGGAAATTCTTTCGTAGTGAAATTCGCTGTATTTCATGTTGGGATTTTCTTGGCCAAGACTAAGTGATAGATCCAAAGAACGTTTTTTAAAGCGCTTTGCAAAGAGATTGATGGTTGCCTCCTTTGCAGTACCACACATTCCTTTGGAAACCGATGAAAACTATTTTTCCGAATATCTCAGGGTTTCCTTTTCCACTTCCCTGCTTGGGTCCGAACTTCCCGTCATGATACCGCCTTTCATTATCACCATGAGAAAACTCAAAGGCTCGCTCCGGTCAATTCGATCGATGCCTCTAGGCGGCACGCCCGAAAATGGGAATACAACGAATAAACTTCCCCAAGCCTTGGCCCGTTTGCCCTTCGTTCTTGTCGTCGTGCTCCTCGCGGGCCCGATTTTCGGGACAGGCATGGTCCATGCCGCGAGGGTATACAAGGAACGGATTGTTCCGAATTGGTCAGAGGACGGTTCCCACTTATGGTACCGAAACGACTTGGCCAAGGGAGTGAAAGAATATGTTCTAGTCGACTTGCAAAAAGGAACCCGGGAATCCGCGTTCGATCAAAAGAAACTAGCCGCGGCCCTTTCTGAAAGTGGAATCAAGGGCGTTCAGGCGGACCGCTTGCCGATCGACCAACTTCAATTCGACCTGTCCGAAAACAAAGCCTTCTTCCGGGCCAAGGGAAAGTCTTTCGAATGGAACCGAAAGACCCATCAACTGAAGGTTGCCAAGCCTCCCTCAGGCCATGATAAAACCGAAGAGAAAACAAAAGAGGAGGAAAAGCCCAAGCTCTACCGGCCCAGCCGAAAACTTTCACCGGATGGAAAATGGAAGATCTTCGTCCGCGACCACAACCTGTTCTTGGAACCAACCGGCGATGGCGAAGAGATTCAACTGAGCAAGGACGGCAAGAAGGGGCATGAATACAAGGAGGCTTTTTGGGCACCAGACTCAAAGCACTTGATTTCCTTCCGCGTAAAACCGGGAGAGATCAGCGAGGTTCATCTCGTAGAATCCTCTCCCCAAGGAGGAGGGCCGGCCAAACTGCATACGAGGAAGTACCCCCTGCCCGGTGATCCGTTCACGACCTTTGAGCTCAACTGGTTTAACCTCTCGACCAATGAACCGGTGAAACCCGAGGTCGGTCTGATCGATTTTCGTTGGCCCCGACTACGATGGTCAGCGGATGGACGGAAGTTTCAATACCTCAAGATCGACCGCGGGCACCAAAGGCTGCGCGTGATCGAGTTCGATACCATCACGGGCAAGCACCGCAACGTTATCGACGAGGTTTCCGACACCTTCATTTGGACCGAACACCCCAAGGACTTGGGAGTCCCTCTCGTGAATTGGATGACCAAATCGGAGGAGATCATTTACCTCTCGGAAAAAGACGGGTGGCGCCACCTTTACTTGATCGACGTTCGAACCGGCAAGATTACCAACCCTATCACCAAAGGGAAATTCGTAGTGCGTTACGTCGACCGCATCGACGAGGAAAACAGACAGGTATGGTTCCGTGCCTCGGGCAGAAACTCGAATCAGGATCCTTACCTCATGCATTACTATCGGGTCAATTTCGACGGGAGCGGATTCACCCCTCTCACGCAGGGAAACGGCTGGCACAAAATCGTTCACTCACCCAACCGCAAGTTCATCATCGATTCCTATTCACGAGTCGACATGGCCCCGGTCCACGAACTACGGCGGGTATCCAACGGGAAACTCGTCTGCAAACTCGAGCGGGCAGACCTAAGCGAACTCAAAGCCGAAGGATGGAAGCAGCCCGAGGTTTTCAAGGCCAAGGGACGGGATGGAAAAACGGACATCTGGGGCATCGTCTACCGGCCAACCGACTTCGATCCGAATAAAAAATACCCCGTGCTCGAGAGCATGTATGCCGGCCCGCACGATTCCTACGTACCCAAGCAATTCAGTGCCGGTCGCCGTTTTTCGGCTTGGACCGACATGGGCTTCGTGGTGGTCAAGATGGACGGAATGGGAACGGCCAACCGATCCAAAGCCTTTCACGACGTCTGCTGGCAAAACCTCAAGGACGCGGGCTTTCCCGATCGGATTCTCTGGCACAAGGCATTTGCGAAGAAGAATCCATGGTACGACGTCACCCGGGTTGGAATCTACGGAGGTTCGGCAGGGGGACAAAGCTCGACCGGAGCCCTCCTCTTTCACCCCGAATTCTACAAGGTGGCGGTTTCCTCATGCGGATGCCACGACAACCGGATGGACAAAGCTTCCTGGAATGAGCAATGGATGGGCTACCCGGTGGGTTCCCATTATTCCGAATCTTCCAATATCGACAACGCCCATCGCCTGGAAGGGAAGCTCATGCTGATCGTGGGAGAACTTGACAAAAACGTCCCCCCCGAATCGACCTACCGGTTGGTGGACGCTTTAATCAAGGCGAAGAAGGATTTCGAGTTCGTACTCATCCCGGGTGGCGGGCATGGAGACGGGGGTCGCTACGGCGACAGAAGGCGTAAGGATTTCTTCAGGGAACACCTTTTGGGAATCGATCCGCCCGAATACAACCGGACTCCCTAGGTTTCCCAAGAAACTCTTCCTCCCTTCCCAAGACCTACTCCCGTCTATTAATTTCCTTGATTCGACAATTACCTAGAAATATCAACTTACTAGGTGAACGACCAAGGAGAATGTAAAAAGTGTGGAGCGAGAATTACGAGGAGCACCACCTTTTGCAGGTCCTGTGATACGGTTTTTCCCGAGTTTGTCGAGATTACCAAAGAAGGGGCACCGAAGGATGAACCCAATAAGACGAAGCCTCCCGAATATGAGGGGTTGACCTATTCCTCGCCCGGCTATTCCAAGCAGGAGGAGAAAGCCGAACCGAAAGAACGTTCAACGGGAAAGAAACCCGAAGAGCCTACGCCAAAGACCGAACCACAACCGAAGGAACCCGAACCGCTCGAACAACCCGCCGAAAGAGAAGTTCCCAAAGCGGAGAAAACCGAACCTACTCCGCTTCCCGAAACTCAGACTTCCCAAGGCCCAAAGCTAGACGACTCACTCCGGAAGGAACAGAACAAGAGACCCGAGCAGAAAGTTTCGGCAAGGGAACAGGTGGCGGGAAAGAAGTCCGACACCGGCGAATTCGCCATTTTCAAAAACCCCCAATTCATTCAACCGCAATCCGGCGTACGATTGATTGATTCGGGAAAGAAAATTTTCTCCAGTGCCGAGGTCATTGGCGAGCTTGCAACCGAAACGAGCAGATCACCGGATGAAGTGGCGGGAGTACTCGATGGCTTTTGGGATTACGTTGCTGACGTGACGAACCACTTCTCTCCTAGCAACAAGGGGCATTGGAGCTTGATTATCCCGCACTTCGGGACTTTTCGTTTCCGGTTTAATTGGAAAAAAGGAGGGTATCGTCCGAGGTTCACTTTCAAGTCCTCGACGACTGCTTCAGCCAAGGCACACCGCAGAACCTATTCCTCGAAATGGGCGGATCAATGGTCGGGCGATCCGCAAGGCCTTTCGGTAAGAAGAAAAATTTCCGTCTATATCTCCGAGCGTTGCGGGTTGCCGCTGCGACAATCCGACATGATCTTCAACCGGTTACTGCGCACCGCCCGCGAGCTTTGCGAAGGAGGGGGAAGGATTCACTGGACCCGCCGAGGAACCATGGGAACTTTTCGAGTGGTGGACAAAAAAGGGATTTCGAGCTTAAACCCACAAACTGGAGAATACAAAACCCTCCACAAAGGACGCAATTCGATCACCGGAGAAAGAGTCCCTGCCGAAGGAAACGAACACTTTTCCTTTTCCGCATCCAAGGGATTCCTCCAAAGGCTCAATCTCCCCGAACTCCCAAAACAACGAGATAGCGGATGGTTCGAAACCTCTAGGAAAAAAGACGAACATGGACAGCAATCAGGTTGCGGCGGATGTTCTGTAATTTCTTTTTTAATAGTCGTGGGGGTGGTGATTTGGATCTTTTGGTTCGCACTTGATGACGAAGAGGAATCTTGGGAAACGGAGGAACCGCATGTAATCAACACACCGGGTGGATATGATCGAATCGAATCGGAAACCTTAAAAGTCTTCACGAGCACTCGCCGGAACACACCCGCTCCAAAGTCGGTGCGTACGGGCATTAAAATCATAATCGAGTTTTCCAACCAGTTGGATTTCCCCGTTATCGTCCATTGGATCAACTTCGATGGGAAAAGAAGAAGCTACTTCCCTCTTGATCCGCAAGAAGAGATCAAATGGGGCACTTATGCGGGGCACACCTGGTTGGTTACGGATATGCAAGGAAAGGCCCTTATGTTCTTCATCGCCCCCAAACTGAAAAACCGGACTCATGGCTTGGCCACGATTACAAGCGAAAACCTACCCAACGAATAAAAGCGGCTTGTCATGACGAAGGCAAATCTCCCAACGAACGGCTGCGATGACTTGGCAAACCTTTTGGACTTGGACCCGAATCGGTTGACCCAATTGGCCGGTGAGGCGGTAAATCTCTATGAACGCTTCCCACTCAAGACAAGAAGACGGCGCCCTCGTTGGATCGAAGCCCCCAAGCCTTTTCTCAAACTCGTTCAGCGCAGACTCCTCGACCGATTGCTCTACGCAACCCCTCCCCATTCCGCCGCCCATGGTTTTTACCCGGAGCTTTCCATTCTCACGAATGCCCGGATTCATGTTGGTTCGGCCTGGGTCGTCTCTTACGACCTTGAGGATTTCTTTCCCACTACGGACCTTGACAAGGTACGATCGGTCTTGAACAAGAGATACGATGTCGAGGAGGGAGTCCTCGAATCCATCATCCGCTTGACCTGCCGGAACGGAAACCTGCCTCAAGGGGCTCCAACAAGTCCCCATCTGGCGAATCTGGCCTTTTACCAAGGGGATGAACTGCTCAGTGAATTGGCCAAGCAACATGACTTGGGCTACACCAGGTATGCAGACGACATGACCTTTTCGGGAAAAGAACTACCGGCTGAACTCGATGATGAAGTCAGGCAAATCGTGCATCGGGTTGGCTACCGCTTGGCAGAGAAAAAGACCAAACGCATGGGGAGGCACCAGTGCCAAAAGGTTACCGGTTTGGTGGTCAACGAGGGAGTGCGTTTACCCCGCAAGCAAAGAAGACGTTTGCGTGCCATCCGCAACGACATTGCGATGATGGGCATGGAATCGGCGCTCGCCCGAAGCGGGTACGGTTCAGTTTGCCAATTACAAGGACACTTGGCCTTCGAGCGAATGACAAATAAGAGCAATGGGGTGTCGCGGGGTCTCCAAAACCTACGTCCGAAGAACGCTTTGGCAGGCCAACCGCCGGTTGAGCCGGAAGATAAGGATGGTGGCTTGCCACCTCCATCTTGCCCAAGCGTTCGGAGGAGACAATCGGCTGACCACGGCGGTACGCCGCAGCAAATGCCCGACTCCGAATTGGAATCGACAGTGCAGACTGTAGGCTAGGTCCGTTGAAAACCCCACGACAAGGACAATTTCTCCCCAGCTTGCCCCTAATGTCAAGCGGGGTTTCGCAAAACCTTGACGTAAACCCATCCGATTAATGGATTGAGCAATGGACTCATCCGAGCACCGGAACTACTTGCACGACCTCTCCTTGCGTTTGGTCAGGCTTTCCGGGAATGAGCGGATCCGCAAACGGGTCCGAGGGGCCGGTGGCGGAGACGCTTTCAACGTTCTCGACGAAGTCCCTCAGTTCGCATTGGATCACCTCTTGTCGGGGAAAATAATGGAACTGATCCCCTACCCGAATATCGAGGACGTTCTCCAAGACGAAAAAAACCAACCGTTCGAAGACGCCTTCCATAAGTTGAGGGAGCAGGAAGGCCGGGAATTCGAATCACTCGACAAGGAAGAGGAACGGGCTTTCAAGGATCGAACGAGGGAAATTGTCGGTCTCCCGCCGATCGAAGAAATCCTTCCCAACCATTCCATAGATTTGCCCAGAACCCCTGCGACCGAAGGGCAACCCGAAAAAAAGCATTCCGACCGACGCCTGCAAACGGATATCCCGGAAGACAGCTTTCTGTCTACTCTTTCCCGGATCGAAAAACGCAGGCTGGTTTTCGAACGGGAAAAAGGCCTGACGACCTTTTACTTGGGCATCGGATTCCTCGAGTGGACGAGACAAAAACCCAATTCCAAAGACCTCTACCATTTCAACTCCCCACTCCTGCTCCTTCCTTTGCATTTCAACGTAAGTTGCACCAGCGGAAAAATCTCCCAAATGGGAGGAGATCTAAGGCTCAACGAAGACCTCTTTCATGCCCTCAAGGAAGTAACCGGAGAGAAACCTCCCGAGTTACCGGAAGAAGAAGAGGAAGGCGAAGCACTGGACGTGGATTCATACCTGGACGCATTCGAGTCTTTCGTCGGGGAAAACGGCAACTCCGGATGGACCTTGCGGCGGAGGATGGTCATCGGCATCTTCAAGTCCACCGGAATCCCGCCTTCGGAGTTATTGCCCGAACGCTTCGGCGACGAAAGCATTGAACGCATGGGCTCTTGGGTATTGGGAGGGAATGGCGTGCAAGAACGACTCGGTCTGCGGAAAGTCGACAGCAAGGAGAATTCCGGACTCGCTCCCGCATTCGCATTACCCGTCGATAGTTCACAGCACTCCGCCGTCCTCGACGTGGCGGAAGGGGTGAGCCTGGTCATTGAGGGCCCCCCCGGAACAGGAAAGTCCCAAACCATCGTGAACTTGATTGCCGGAGCCATGAACCAAAACAAAAAGGTCTTGTTTTTGGCTCAAAAGACAGCGGCCCTCGAGGTCGTGCGGCATCGTTTGCACAAGGTCGGTCTGGGCGACAAATGCATGGCGATCCATTCCGACTATTGCTCCAAGGCCGAAATGTTCGAAGAGGTCGGTAAGCGGATTGCAATCGAAGCATCGGATAAACCGATCCGCAAGGAATTCAACCGACTCGGCAAACGACGGGACGAGTGCATCGCCAAACTCAATCGATACTCTAATCTTCTTTCCGGACAAATCGGAACGATCAAAGACGATGTTTTTAACGACGATTTGTTCACGGCTTACGAAGCGGTCAACCGGCATTCCATGCTCTCCCATGTTCCCAATCACCTCCATGATGAATTTTTCATTCCGAAAGAGGTGGGGAAAACATTATTGGAAGACTGTCGGAAGGCTTGCCAACCCATCGAGGAATTAGCCGGCAAGCTCGGCTTGGAACTACCCGAACAGCTTTCTTTCATGAGGCGATCCAGGCCTTTCTCTCCCTTTGAACTGGATGAGTTCGATACCCTCATGCAGAAGGGAATATCTCTTCTCGAACCTTTCGCTGGTGAAAGTTCCGATACGAACCTGACCGCCTTGGACGCCGATCTGAAAAAGAAAAGGCTTTTGCTCGAACAAACGATCAGGCTGAATGAAATCGAGTCTCAACTCGAACAAGAATACAAGAACTTCGAGAACCTCGAATCCGAAAACTTGAGCGAACTCCTTGCAACGCTTTGGCGGGCAAACTTTCTTACGGCTTTGGTTTGGCCAAGTTTCAGGAAGGCAAAGAAGGAAATCGAAAGCCTCGTTCGCGAAGAAGGGCTAGGCTTTGAAAAGCTCCGTGAAAAGGCCGAATGCCTCTGTGATCTTCTCAAGGAAAGCTCGGAATTGAAAACCGCTCTACACGCAGGTGGGGCCGCTGAATCAAACAAATCCGAACTTACGGCTGAAATAGAAAGGTTGGTTGACTTCATCGAACGCCTGACCAAAGCGGCCGAAACTTTGAAAGAGCAAGACTGCCTGCTCAGTGAGCCCGTGGCCGCCGAAGACGTAGGAAACAAGATTCACCTGCTCATCGAGCACAAGAAATCGTTGTCCGACCTTACTGCCTTCAACCACTCATTGGAGGAGCTCGACAAAATCTTTCATTGCAGCCAATTCATTAGGTCAAGCCTGGCTCTGGGTCATCCACTCGCTGATATTTTCACCAAGCGCTTTCTGCGCGAGCTTTGTCGCGAACTGTGCAAGGAGGAACCGGACTTTTTGGAATACCGTGGAGATGAAATCGAGCGGTTGCGCAGAGAACTCAGCGAGATGGAAAACGAAATGCGCTCCCTTTATTGCAGGATGCTTGCCGCCACCGCTCCCGACCCCAATGCCGTACACTCCGTAAACGCTCGCCGGGTAGGTGAAAAACGTGGACTCGCCCTACTCCGCCACGTTGGGGCCAAGAACAAAGCAAGGGTCACGGTTCGTGAACTCATGCACCGATCCGGAACGGCCCTCAATGAATATTGCCCTTGTTTTCTCATGACCCCTTCATCGGTGGCGGACTTTCTCCCTTCCGATCATTCCTTCGACTTGCTCATAATCGACGAGGCGTCTCAAATGCTTGTCGAAGAAGCGGCAGGGTCTCTTTTGCGGAGTAAGCAAATCGTCATCGTCGGGGATCAGCAACAGATGCCTCCCACCCGCTACATGGTCTCCACTCTCGAAGTGGCGGATGACGAGGACAAGGACGAGTCCATCCTCGAAAGAGCAAGCTTGGCCCTCCCTTGTAAACGCCGCTTGCTTTACCATTACCGATCCGAAGACGAAAACCTGATCGCGTTCTCCAACCACGAATTTTACGACGACGAACTTCTCACCATTCCGAACCTCCGTGAAGACCCCACCCTCGGAGTTCACCTGATCAAGGCGGGCGGACTTTACGAAAGTGGTAAGGACGGTTCATCGCGCGATCCGAATCCCGTGGAGGCTCAACGGGTCGTCGATTTGATTCTCGAGCATATGGAAAAGTTTCCCGACCGGTCCCTCGGGGTGGCCGTGCTCAACCTCAGACAAGCCACCCGGGTCGAGGAATTGTTCGAGGAAAAAGCGAGCGGGAATTCAGTGGTCATCGAGTTCCTCAACCGATGGCAAGAAACCCCCGAATACTTTTTCATCAAGAACCTCGAGAACGTACAAGGGGACGAGCGCGACGACATTCTCATTGCCACCGTATTCGGAAAAAACTCGGAAGGGAAAGTCTACCAGAGATTTGGCCCAATCAGCCAACCCCAAGGAGAAAACCGCATCAACGTGCTGATTACCCGGGCAAAAAAGCGCGTTCTTGTCTGCACCTCTCTGGAACCGAAGGACTTGACTCTTGAGAAGGAAGGACCTCAAGTCCTCAGCCGTTACCTTGCCTATGCCGAGGCGGGAAAACTGCCAAGCTCGGTTCGCAAAAATTCCGAGCAACTTGCATCCGACGAGGAGAAATGGTTTTGCGAACGTCTTCGCTCGGACGGTTACGAAGTCGAACCTCAGGTTGGGATAAGCGGTTGGCGAGTCAACTTGGGGATCAAGTCTCCGGGCAAACCCGGTGAATACTTGTGTGGAATCGAACTGGACGGTCCTTCCTACCACTTGGCTCCGGGAGCCCGGGACCGGGACGTCGGTCGTCCTTTGATACTCGAGTCAAAGGGGTGGAACATATTCCGCGTATGGAGTATTGATTTTTTCCACGATCCCGAAACGGAATATGCCAGAATTGTTCGCTTGATCGAAAACGCAAAGCGCAAAGAATCCGAAGCGATTAAAGCTCATCCTCAAACATGAAGAACAAAATACCTTACCTACTCATCTTCTCGCTGCTTTCGGGCGGATGGGCCAAAGAACGAGTCCTTTTCGACGGAAGGTCAATGGAGGCATTCGAATACGCACCCGCTTCCTGGGAAATCGAAAAAGACGGGTCGTTGGTTTGCCGAATGCAAAAAACCAAGGACAAGAATGGAAAAGAACGCATCCGTGGAATGGGGTACCTGTGGACCAAGCAAGAGTTTTCAGACTTCGAACTTACCCTGGAATACAAACTCTCGGCTGGGGCTAATTCGGGAATTTTTTACAGGACCGACAAGAACAACCCGGTCCAAGGAGGGTTCGAAATTCAATTAATGGACAACGAAGGGTTTCAGAAGAAAGCAAACAAGGTCCTGCCCCCACGCAAACTCAATGCATCCTTTTACGACGGAGTCGCTCCGAAGGAAGACAACTCCAAACCCATCGGAGAGTGGAACCGCTGCAAGTTGATCTGCAAAGGCCCCGAGGTTTCTTTTCACCTCAATGGGAAACGCGCTTTCAAGATTAACCTCGATGATTGGAAGGAGGTGGGGAAAAACCCGGACGGCTCGGAAAACAAGTTCAAAACCGCGCTCAAGGATCTACCGAGAAAGGGACGAATCGGTTTTCAAAACCACGGCCAAGTGGTATGGTTTAGAAAGATCTCGATCAAGTATCCTTAAATGAAAACCGTCCTCCTTTCCCTTGCCTTTGCCTTATCGTCCGGTTTCGCGGAATCGTCTGAGAACTGGCCCCGCTTTCGCGGACCGAATGGCGCCGGCAACTCCGAAGCATCGGTCCCAGTCGTATGGGACAAGTCTTCCTACCGTTGGGTTCTCCCGCTCAAAGAAAATGGACATGGGTCACCGGCGGTTTGGGGCAATTGCGTTTTCCTGAACTCATCGGCGGACAAAGGCAAAACCCGAAAGATTCTGTGCGTCAATGCGAAGGACGGAAAAATCGAATGGTCGCGTTCCTATCGATCCAAAACGCATAAGACTCACCGATTCAACAGCTTTGCTTCCAGTACACCGGCTCTCGACGAAAAGAACGTGTACTCGGTTTGGGGGCATGCCACCGAACTCAAGGTCAGCGCTCATACTCAAAAAGGAAAACTTCTTTGGGAAAAGGATCTGGGCGGAGTCAAGGGCGGACACGGTTTCGCGGTTTCACCGATCGTTTTCGAGGATTTGCTTATTGTGCCGAACGATCAGGAAAAAGGCGGAGGGGCCCACTATGCACTGGATTGTTCGACGGGCGAAATCCGATGGAAAGTCCCGAGGACAAGCAAGCGGCTGACTTATTCCACGCCTTGCGTCTTCCGGGACCCAAAGGGAAACCCGGAACTAATCTTCACCAATTGGTGGCTTGGTTTCACGAGCCTGGAGCCAAGGACGGGAAAACAACTATGGGAACTCTCGGTCTTCGGGCGACCCCACTCCGAAAGAGCGATTTCCTCGCCCATCGTGGCCGGTGACTTGGTTCTCGGAGTCTGCGGCTTCACGACTCTGGACAAACATCTCGTGGCCATCCGTCCGGCTTCCGTATCAGACGATGGGAAAGCACGGGAGATTTGGAGACTCGAAAACACCATGCCTCACATTCCATCACCCTTGCTTTCAGGAGATCGACTTTATCTTTGGGCGGACAATGGAGTCATCACCTGCGTTCGCCCGCAAACCGGAAAACAAGTGTGGAAAGCCAGAGTCGAAGGGGTCAAGGATACCTTTTTCGGTTCGCCCGTGCGGGCGGGCAAGGTGATCTTTTGCGTATCCGCTTTCGGACAAGTCGTGGCGATTGACGACGGCGACGAGTTCAAGCAACTGGGCGTGACCGACTTGGAGCAAGTTTGCCGCTCCACCCCGGCTTTGGCCAACGGCGACCTTTACTTAAGAACGGGTGATCAGCTGATTTGTATCAAAGGCAAATAAGACCAATCCCGATCAGTTGTTCTGAAAATCAGCGATGATTCGCAACAGGGCTCCCGCGGGAATTTTGCTCAGGTAGCTCATCTTCGTTCTCTTGAAATAGAAAACTTTTCCCTCCCCGGCAGCCTCAACCCAAAAGCAC
>PBMI01000049.1 GCA_002722545.1 Opitutia bacterium
AAGATTCCGAAACCTTAAATTCCCTGGCCAACCCCAACCAAGTATGAAGTCTTTCAAGCTCCTTTTATTGTTAACCGTATCCTTTGGTATGGTATCAATCTCGTCTATGGGACAATGGGCGGCCAAGGATGCGAATAAGTCCCAACCGAAAAAGTTCGAGGACTTTCATTCCAACTTGGGTCTGCAAGGGATTATCGAGTTGACCAACTCGCCGCGCAACGACCCTCCGACAAGACCCGCTCCCGCCGCTCGTTTCGTGCCTAGTGGAAATCTTCAGTCCAATCCGGTTGTTTTGCCTAGTGGGCCAGCGGACCGCAATCCGTCTGCTCCTTCCACGAGGAAAAGATGGGCCAAAAGCGAGCCGGTCGAAGAAGAGAAGCCATCTCCGGTAAGCGTGAGCGTCTTTGCCGGCAGTCGTCCCTATCAAACCAACAACGTTTTGCGTTCGGAGTCCGGGGAAATGGATTCCGGAGTTTGGGAAAACACTTTGGGCGGATCCATTACAGGGCAGCCTTTCAAGGTGGGGAATTACCTTTCCTTGATCCCGCGTTTGGACTTGATCATGCAATGGTCGAATTACGGAGAAGAAACGGTCAGTGATCTTTTGGATTACCGCTTTGGTATGATCAAGGGCGGGGTGGGGGTTTCCTTGCCCGGAGACTGGACTTTGAATGCGGCTCTCGAATACGATGTTTTGCACAGTCAATCCTCGGGAGACCGGATGTTCGATGCAGTGGCTCCTTCCTTGCAATTGCAAAAGGTGGTTGGCCTTCGTGAAACCACCTTTTTGATGGTGGACGGAATGCTCAAGCTTTCCAATACGAACAGGGAAATCGACGTTTTGTTGCCCGGTATTTTTGCGGACGACGGGGATAACTTTCAGACGACTTTGAACCTGAGTCTGATCCAAACCTTCGGGGATAGCGGAAATTACGTGCTCATGCCGACTCTTGGTCTTACCCGCTCCGAATATCTTAAGAATACCCAGGACGGTCGGGCCGACTTGGTCTTTTCCGCCGGGATGAGCGGCATATGGCAAGCAACGCAATGGTTGAGCTTGCAGACTTTCGTCAACTACTCGACTCTTTCCACAAACAGCAAGGGCAAGCGGGATAACCTCGCCTCACCTTTCGATGCTTGGGACGTGGGGGTTTCGGTCACCGCAAGTCACTCCTTTTGAGTTTGCTGCGGAGCCGGTTCCGGCTTCACTTCCTTACTCCTTTGGTTAATTGTTTTCGCTTGGGTTGCCTGAGGTTGCGGATGCAAACTGAAGGTTTGACCTGACGGACGTTCCTCTTTTGTATTCATTTATGAAAACAATCTTTCTGTGGTTGCTTGTATCCTCAGCATTCGTCGGGCTCTTCGGCAAGAGCACCCATCTCGTACTGAGAAGTCAAGGCGAGGGAGCCTTTTTCAAAACGGCCGAAGGAAACGCAGAGGCCATCTCTCGGGCGAGTTTTCTTCCCGTGGATACTCGTCTGACCATCCGTCCGAGAAGTGGAATCGAGACCTTGCGGGCAGGGTATCAATTCCGTTTCGGTTCGAATACCAGCTTCACTCTCCAGGATGACGCCCTTCAACTGCACGAGGGTTCCATCATGATGCTTTCCCGGAAAATCGGGGATTCGGTGGTGGTTTCGAGCCCCGAAACCCAAGTCACGTTGTCCGGTATCGGAACTTGCATGACGGAGGTCGAACCCAACGGGGGTCTGAAATTGCTGTGCGTGCTGGGTAGAATCCTTATTTTCACGGATGCAGGAAAATTCGAGCTTCTCCCCGGTGAATTGGTTTTTGCAAAACCCGGTGATCTTGGGATGGGAGACAAGATCAACGTTGACCTTGGAAAGGTGGTCGAGAGCTCGTACCTGCTTTCCGGATTCCCGAACTCTTCCTCGTTCGACAATTCCCTCGCCAACGTCGTGAAAGCCCAAAGGAACTCTATTGGGAAAACCTACCGGGCCGAGGTCGGAAACGCAAAGGGAGCGAATACCTTCGAGGTTTTGCCCATCCCGGACGCAACGCCTGAGGATGCTTTCCCCTCCGTTCCCCCTGCCGTGATCAAGCCCAGTTACGAAGTTTCCGAATCAAATCCGCTTGCCGAGCTTCTTGGCCGGGCTCCGAAGCGATTAAAGAGTCCGGTAAAAGCGGATCCCGGAGATTCCCCTGAACCACGCCCTTTTCCGAGCAGAATGCTCAGATCGGAATGAAAAGTTTCGATCTCTAATCCAGCACTCAAACTATGAATTTCCAATTTCCAGCCTTTCTCGCCTCCTCCGGGGGACACGATTATCTTTACGGTCTTTTCTTTTTGATCGTTGCCTTGGTGATTGGAGCGGCCACCCGACAATTCCTCAAAAAGGTTCCGTTGCCTTTTACGGTTCTTCTCCTGCTCATTGGTTTGGCCATGGGGGCTTTGAATCGGGAATATGGTCCGCACGGAAGTCAGCACGCCGACGACGCAGTCTCAAATGAAGCTCACGATCATGGGTTCTTTAGTGAGTTGTGGGCCAAAACCGTCGACACCTTGAGTGGAGCCATCACTTGGGGAGGCGACTTGGATGGCCACCTAATCCTTTATGTGTTCCTTCCCATCCTGATTTTCGAGGCTGGCTTTGCCTTGGACGTACATACTTTCAAAAAATCTTTTCTCAATGCCTTCTATTTGGCTGGTCCGGGCATAGTCACGTCAACCGTGATGACGGGCTTGGCCTTCTATGGATTGGTGTCTGTATTCGGGGACTCGGGAGGAGTCCTTGCCGAATGGAGCGTTGAGACGGGGGCTTTCATATGGCTTTCGTCGATGCTGTTCGGGGCCGTGGTCAGCGCCACCGACCCCGTGGCGGTGGTGGCCTTGCTCAAAGAATTGGGGGCGAGCAAAAAGTTGGGAACCTTGATCGAGGGCGAATCGCTCCTCAACGATGGTACTGCAATCGTGGCCTTCGTTCTTCTTTTTGGTGTTGTAACTGGTTCTCAGGTAATGGTTACGGAGACCGGTGATTTCGACCTTGTCGGTTTCTTGGGGAACACCGCGGTCGGATTCGGTAAAATTGGAGCCGCCGGCGGTCTCTTGGGGGTTCTTCTAGGTCTTCTTGCGATCCTTTGGGTTCGCAAGGTTTTCAACGATCCTTTGATTGAGGTGACGGTCGTTCTCGTAACGTCCTTTGCGGTCTTTTTCATATGCGAACATTTCTTTCACGTTTCCGGCGTTCTTGGCTTGGTTGCCCTAGGTATCGTAATGGCCGGGGTGGGCAAGACGCGCATCAGTCCCGAGGTCGAGCATTTCATGCACGAGTTTTGGGAATTCATAGCTTTTGTCGCAAACGTCATCATTTTCATCGTGGTCGGCGTGGTGATTGCCCAAAAAATCGAACCGTCCGGAATGGATTACGTTATTTTGGGCCTCGTTTATTTGATTATCCACCTTGTACGGGCAACCAATATGGGCATTTTTTATCCCCTCATGCGCAAGGCGGGTTACGGTTTGCCTCCTCGGGATGGGGTTGTGGTTTGGTGGGGAGCGCTGCGCGGAGCCATAGGCCTGGCTTTGGCTCTCGTCGTTTATTCGGAGCAGTTGAGGTTTGAATTCGAAGTCGAGGAAGGTGGAAGCGGTTACAACGAGGCAACGACTTCGATTGTTCTTCTCGACAAGAATGAAGCGGATCGTTGGGAAAGAAATATCGATCAAGCCAAGGCAAACGATAAGAAAGTGTCCTGGCACAAGATCGCCGCCCTCAAGTCGATCGCGAGCCCAACGGTTGAAGGCGGAAAAATCGTCGGGGTTTCCCAATCGGACGAGCAAAAAGGCCGTTTGTTCGGTGAAATCAAAAGCAGGGATGGAAAGATTTTGCAAGAGGCAACGACCTCACAGGGTGTCGACGAACTAAGGCAAGCCTTGGCCAGTGGAGACAAGAGAATCTTGGTTCTCGGGGAAGGTCAAGGGACCTCGTTTGCCGGTGTCAACTTAGTCGGGATTTCCGCCGGAGTACGGGGGCAGTTCCTCTTTTTGATATCCGGCATCGTGCTTCTTACTTTGCTTGTCAACGCGACGACGGTGGGGCCCCTTGTCAATGCTTTGGGTCTTACCAAATTGCCGGCGGTCAAAAAGTTGATGTTTTCCAATGCGTCCGGTAATGTCGCGAAGGGATGCGAGGAGGAAATGGACTTGCTCAAGGACGATCGTTTCCTGAGTGGGGCGAATTGGTCGGAGGTCCGGAAATATCTCCCCGATCCGGTGGCTTACCCCCTTACGCCTGAAGAACTCGCCGAAATGGACACGTTGGCTGAAATACGTCGCCGTTTGTTGGAGAGGGAAAGAAGCAGTTACTGGGCTCAGTTCAGGGCTGGATTGTTGAGTGCCCGAGCGGTTGCAACACTCGACAACAATCTCAGTGAATTCCTCGACAAACAGGGTAAGGTGCCAATGACCGATCGGGGATATCTCGAGAAAGTCTGCGGCGTCAGTAAATTTACCGAAGCCTTCCGGGATCTGCCGCTTTTGAAGAGCTTTTTCTCAGACCGTATCACCGTGAGCTATGATGCCGCGAAGGCGTTCGTCGTTTCCCAACAGGATATCGCCAAGCTCGTCGACACGATGGCCAAGGATCTTGACGAGAGTGGAGATCCTAAAAAAGTTCAACAGGTTACGAAGTTGCTCAAGGACGAAATCAGACAGAATCGCTTGAAGGCTCTTCATTCCATCCGAGACTTGCACGAGAATTACCCCGAGGCTACGGTGGGAATTGAGACTAAAGACGCCATCCGTTCGGTTCTCAACCATGAACGCAACGCAATCCGTAAACTAAAGTCCGAGGGAATGCTCGAGTCGGATGAGGCCGCCAGGTTGATTACCGAGGTGGAACAGCGGATGAAGGAGGTGATGGACAGTCCTCTTGAGCTCAGGCTACCCGAACCGGAGGAGGTTTTGCGTGAAGTGAATTGGCTCAAGGGCATGCCCGAAGAGCTGATTGCCAAGATTGTCGCCGTTTCCGAGGAGAGAACCTATTCGACGGGAGACTCGGTCATGAAACAGGGCGACGACGGAGATGGAATGATCGTTATTACCCGTGGCAGTGTTCAGGTTTCGATCGGAGATTTGGTCGTCGATATCATGGGTCGCGGTTCGGTCATCGGGGAAATGGCAGTTTTGGCCGGTATCAAAAGGACCGCAAACGTGGTGGCCGATTCGTCGGTGACGGCGCTTTGGTTGGATACCGCATCGATGCAAAAGATCATAGCCGAGTCGCCCGACCTTTCCGGAAGCCTGTGGAAGACCGCTGCCATGAGGTTTGCGGAGAACTTGCTGGGATCGAAATCCCCTTACAATCAGTGGGATCAAATGAGGCTTCGCCGTTGGCTCAACGGTGGGGACGTCCTCTCTCCCGCAGATGGCGAAACAGTGGACCTTTACGGAAAAATTGCCGTCCTGGTTGCTGGTCAGGCGAGTTCACCGAGTTCCAGTGAACCGAAAAACGCTCCTGCGCTCCTGGATTTGGCTTCGGCTCAATTTTCCGGGGACGCCAAGGTCTTCGTTCGCGAAAGCTAAGTTAAAAGGAAATGGCGGAGAGGGCGGGATTCGAACCCGCGGTACCTTGCGGTACACAGCATTTCCAATGCTGCACAATCGGCCACTCTGTCACCTCTCCGTTTGACTGAACGAGATTTCTTTCATGTCGATGATGGGAGCGTTCGTCAATGATCAAAAGCGATGGATTACTTTCACGTCATCGATTAGTTTTCCTTTTGAATTTAAACAATTTTCTTTATGGGTTTGCTTGTTTTTACCATGTCTATTAGGAAGTCTCCTATATGATATCAGATGAAGTTGGATATAACGGTAAAGTCGAAGGAGACGTGATCGTCACCAAGGCGGATGCGGTGATTAATTGGATACGGAAGCATTCGGTTTGGCCGATGCCCATGGGGTTGGCTTGTTGCGCCATCGAGTTAATGGCTTCCGCCGCTTCCCGTTACGATATTTCCCGTTTCGGCATGGAGGTCATGAGGTTTTCCCCTCGCCAGTCTGACTGCATGATCGTAGCGGGCACGGTAACTTACAAAATGGCTGAGGTGGTCCGTAGAATTTACGATCAAATGGGGGATCCCAAGTGGGTTGTCGCCATGGGTGCTTGTGCCTCGACCGGAGGGATGTACCGATCCTACGCCGTCATGCAGGGAGTCGACAATATCGTTCCAGTCGACGTCTACATTAGTGGCTGTCCTCCACGTCCCGAAGCTCTTTTGGATGCCATGATGAAGCTTCAGGACAAGATCGCCAAGGAGCCTTCCGTTGGCAACTTGCGAAAGGCCAAAGCGGTTTCCGCCGGTTGACGGTATGATCGACGACGGTTTTATTAAATCCTTGTTGGAAAAAAAAGGTTCTCTTTCACGGAGGGAAAGCATTGATTGTCTCACTCTGGATTGTCCGGCGGATCAACTCAAGGATGTCGTTCTTTCTTTTCGGGACGACGAGGGTTTTGATTTACTTGTCGATTTGACGGCGATTGATCACGGGGAGGATGCGGAGGTTCGGTTTTCGGTCGTTCTCCACTTTTATTCATTGGTTCATCGTGGTTACGTGCGACTTCACGTACTTTGTTCCGACAATGAGAACCCTTCCGTTCCTTCGGTTTCCGATATTTCCCCCGCCGCTAATTGGCATGAGCGAGAAACTTACGATATGTTCGGAATCAAGTTTACGGGGCATCCGGATCTCAAGCGTATTTTGATGTGGGACGAGTACCCCTATTTTCCTCTTCGCAAGGAATTCCCATTAGCCGGTATAGATACTCCTTTGCCGGCCGCCGACGTGGTGGAGGTCACGAAGGCTTCGGTGGAGCCTGCACCGATGATGGGTGGCCCTTTCGTGTCTTCTAGCGATGGTGTAATGAGTGACTCCGAGCCCAGAGCTCTAGACGAGAGTTGGACAGAAGAGATGGAGAAGCCATCATGAGTAAAACAGTTACCAAGGAAATTTCTATCGGAGACGTCGGGGCTCGAGGTTCGGAAGCCTCCGATAAAGCGGACTCGTCCCTCATGGCCTTGAACGTGGGGCCTTCTCACCCTACGACTCACGGGGTTCTGCGGTTGATCATGGAGTTGAACGGGGACGTTATCGAGAAATGCGAACCGGTTATTGGCTACTTGCATCGCGGAGACGAAAAAATCGCCGAGAACATGACGTACAATCAGTTCGTCCCCTATACGGATCGGCTCGATTATCTTGCTCCTTTGGCGAACAACGTTGCGTATGCACTCACGGTTGAAAAACTAGCTGGCGTCGAGGTCCCCGAACGTTGTGAGGCCATTCGGGTTCTTATTTGCGAGCTAGCCCGTATTTCGAGTCATTTGCTCGGTATGGGTGTTTTCGGAATGGACGCGGGAGCATGGACTCCATTCATGTACACTTTTACGGAGAGGGAAAAACTTTACACCTTGTTCGAGGAATTGACCGGTGCCCGCTTCACCACCAGTTTTACCAGAATAGGGGGAGTCGCCCGTGATATCCCCGAAGGTTGGCTCGACCGGGTGAAAACTTTTTGCGAGAATTTACCCAAGGCCACCGACGAAGTCGAAAAACTCCTTACCCGTAACCGGATCTTTCTCGATCGAACGGAAGGGATTGGCGCCATTTCCAAAGAGGATGCGTTGGCCTATGGGCTAACAGGTCCGAATCTTCGGGCATCCGGCGTTGATCTTGATTTGCGCAAGGACAAGCCGTACTCCGGGTACGAGAAATACGAATTCGACGTTCCCATCGGAACCCAGGGCGATTGTTATGATCGGTATTTGGTCCGGATTGAAGAAGTTCGTCAAAGCTTGAGGATCATCGATCAGGTGATTTCGGATTTTCCTTCCGGACTTTGGTACGCAGAGGATGCGAAGAAAATATTTGCTCCGCCCAAGGAAAAAATCATGACCAGCATGGAAGAACTGATCCAAAACTTCATGATTGTTACAGAGGGTCCCCAAGTTCCTCCCGGAGAAATTTATTTCGAGGCCGAAAACCCCAAGGGTGCTTTGGGTTTTTACTTGGTTTCGAAGGGTGGGGGAGTGCCCTACCGTCTGAAAATTCGGGCCCCTAGTTTTTGCAACTTGAGCATACTCGAAAAATTCGCGCCCGGTCACATGCTTTCCGATATTACCGTTATTCTCGGTAGTTTGGATTTCGTCATGGGTGAGTGCGACCGCTGATTGAACCAACCGATGGAACTTACCAAGGAAACCCTTCAAGAGATCGACGAAGTCGTCCCCCGTTATCCGGACAAACGCAGTGCGGTTTTGATGGTCATTCACCTGATACAGGACGAGCTTGGGGCAATCAGCGACGAAACCTGCGAATGGATTGCCGAAAAGCTCGACATTGAACCGATCAATGTCAAGGAACTCATCACTTTTTACCCTATGCTCCGCGAAACGCCTTGGGGAAAAACTCACGTTCGCGTGTGCCGGACTCTTCCCTGCGCTCTTCGTGGGTCCTATGCAACCTGTCAGAAGTTGGAGAAAAAACTCGGGGTTAAAGAAGGACACGTTCGCGAAGATGGAGAATACTCCATTGAATTCATGGAATGTTTGGCGGATTGCGGAGAAGGTCCGGTCGTGATGGTGGACGAAGAGACTTACGAAAATATAGACGAAAAGGAGGCGGGGAAATTAGCCGACCTTTTACTCATGGGAAAATTGGATGATTCCGCTGAATTCGTCAGTTACGAAAAGGGTTTGCTTTCCGAAACCGTCACTAAAGCCAAGAAATCTTCTTCCAAAGCCAAAAAATGATTACTAAGAACTCTCCAAAGGAACACCGGATAATCCTCAAGTATGCGGATGATCCGAATTACTCGAATCGGTTGGGTTGCTACCTTCGGGAGGGAGGATACGAAATGCTTCGCAAAGCCTTGAAAATGAAACCCGAAGAAATCGGGGAAGAGGTTTTGAAATCGGGTGTACGCGGTCGCGGCGGAGCGGGTTTTCCAGCGGGCATGAAATGGAAGTTTCTCGACCGCAAGTCAGGCAAGCCCATTTACTTGATTTGCAATGCCGATGAGTCCGAACCGGGTACTTTCAAGGATCGTCAGATCATGCACAAGGATCCTCACCAACTCATCGAGGGTATGATGATTGCCGCCTATGCAATCCAAGCCAAACAAGCTTTCATTTACATTCGTGCGGAATTTTTCGAGGGGGCTCGGATTTTGGAACGAGCCATTGCCGAGGCCAAGGAAAAGGGTTTTTGCGGAGAAAAGATTTTGGGTTCCGATTATTCCTGCGATTTGGTCGTTCATCGCGGGGCAGGCGCTTACATATGCGGAGAAGAAACCGGACTTATTG
This sequence comes from Opitutia bacterium, assembly GCA_002722545.1. Classification (GTDB taxonomy): domain Bacteria; phylum Verrucomicrobiota; class Verrucomicrobiia; order Opitutales; family Seribacteraceae; genus Seribacter. The sequence goes on from PBMI01000049.1 coordinate 9,325, forward strand.
AATCTTTGGAAGGGAAAAGACCCAACCCAAGGATCAAACCACCTTTCTTTCCCGCCGTGCTCGGTCTTTACCAGTGTCCGACCATTGTCAACAACGTGGAAACACTCTGCAACGTTAAGCATGTTTTGGAAATGGGCGGGGACGAGTTCGCCAAGATCGGGAAGCCCAACAATACGGGTACTCGCATTTGGTGTGTCTCCGGTCAGGTAAAAAAACCAGGGTACTACGAATTCGAATGCGGTGCGTTGACCTTGGGTGAAATGATTTTCGACGTCTGCGGCGGTCTGCTTCCCGGCAGAAGCCTCAAGGCGGTCATTCCGGGCGGTTCATCCGCCAAGATCCTTCGAGCGGACGAGAGGTTTGTCGGCAAACACAAAGATGGAACGGATTTCGATTGGGGAATAGAAGACATTCCTTTGGATTTCGATGGTCCGATGGCGGCCGGCAGTATGTCGGGCTCGGGGGGCATCATCGTGATGGACGACACCGTCGACATTGTGGAGGCTATGGCCAATGTAAACGCTTTTTACGCGCATGAATCCTGTGGCCAATGCACGCCTTGCCGAGAGGGTTGCTTGTGGATGAAAAAGATAACCAAGCGGATGTGCGACGGAGATGCCCGGGAGGAAGATCCGGATATGCTTCTTTCAATCGCCAATCAAATCGAGGGAAGAACCATTTGCGCATTCGGAGAAGCCGCCGCTTGGCCAACTCAAAGTTTTATCGCGAAATTCCGTGATGAATTCGTCAAGAAAGCCAAACCTTCGAAAAGAAGCAAGAATTCCCTGCAACTGATCTGAAGACCATGATTTCAAAAGGAAAGACCGATCAAGTAACCATCAATTTGGACGGCAATGACGTAGAGGTCCCCGCCGGCATGAATCTTGTGGATGCGGTTGCCCTGCATGGTAAGGAGATCCCCCATTATTGCTATCATCCTCAACTCAGCGTGGCCGGAAATTGCCGAATGTGCCTGATCGAAATGGGAACGCCCATGAGAGACCGGGGTACGGGAGAAGCCATAGTGGAGGAGGACGGTTCTCCGAAAATCGGCTGGGTACCCAAGCCCGTGATCGGTTGCGGAACGAACGTATCTCCAGGTATGCACGTCAAGACGGAGTCGGATTTGGTTACCGACTGCCGCGAAGGCATAATGGAATTTCTTTTGGTGAACCATCCCTTGGACTGTCCGATATGCGATCAGGCGGGGGAATGCAGACTTCAGGAATTTGCCACTGACTACGGTCGGGGATACAGTCGCTACAAAGAGCGCAAAAACGTCAAACCCAAGCGTACGCGTTTAGGCCCTCGCGTCACGCTCGACGACGAGCGTTGCATCCTTTGCTCCCGTTGTATCCGTTTCAGCCAGGAGGTCGCCAAGGACGACGTATTGGGATTCGTCGACCGGGGAAGCTTTTCCACTTTGACTTGTTTTCCCGGCAAGGAGTTGGCCAACAACTACTCCCTCAATACGGTGGACATTTGCCCTGTCGGTGCGTTGACCAGTACTGATTTCAGGTTTAAAATGCGTGTCTGGTTTCTTAAGGAAACCATGAGCATTTGCGCCGAAAGCAGTGCCGGTTGCAACACTTTGGTCTCCAGTCGAGAGGGAGTAATCCATCGGATTACGCCTCGCAGGAACGATGCCGTGAACGACAGTTGGATGACGGATAGCGGGCGGGCTCTTTACAAACGGATCGATTCCGATGATCGCTTGAAGTTTCCCCTCGTCGATCAAGAAAAGTCCTCCTTGGAAGACGCTCTTGCCGCGAGCATATCTTTATTGAAGGACAAGCGGGTAGGAATCGTTGGTTCATGCAAATCCACCGTTGAGGAACAATATCTTCTCAACCGATTGGCCAAGGAAACCAAGGCCAAGAAGTATTTGCGCGGACATTTTGGAGAAGATGATGGAATCTTGTTGTCGGCCGACCGCACGCCGAATTTGAGAGGAGCTCTGATTACGGGCCTTGCTTCTTCCTATCCGAAGGAAAACTTGAATCTGCTTGGTCAAGCCCTCAAGAAGGGTCAATTGGATACTTTGATCGTTGTGGGAGAGGATTTGATGGATGCGAAGGTGGACGCCGAGCTTTTGTCCGACATTCAAATCATTTATCTCGGGACTCACGAGAACGCCACGAGCACCTTGGCTCAGGTTGTCATTCCGACCCTCACTCCCTTCGAGAAAAGTGGCTCGTTTGTAAACCGAAGCTTCTTTTTACAGGGTTTCAAGCAGGCCGTTCCAGGGCTCGCGGGGTTATTGCCCGACATTAGCATTTTGGTTCGTTTGATCAATGAATTGAACGGCGAAGCGGAATTGAGCTCCGATCTAAGTGCGGTTTGGAAGATGATGGCCCGTTCTTCGACGTCCCCCCTCAAAGGACTTTCTTTTTCCGATTTTAAGAAGGATGGAATCGAGTTGGACGGTTCTAAGTGGGACGAACTACCCTTCGTCGAACAAAAGGCCCTCCATTATGAACCCACTGCGGAGCTTACGACCGATTGATCATGGAATTTAATCCGGAAATGCTTCTACAATTGGGCCTCAAGGTCCTTTTTGCTTTTACTATGGTGGGGGCGGTCATGACCATGGCTGGTTATTCCGTGTTGGCCGAAAGAAAAGTCAGTGCTTGGATGCAGGGCAGGGTGGGCCCGAATCGGACGGCCTTGCCTTTTGTCGAGAATATTCCCTTTATCGGCTCTTTTCTCAAGGGCTTGGGGATCTTTCAACCTCTCGCCGACGGACTGAAGTTTCTTTTCAAGGAGGAGATCGTGCCAGGGCACGTTAACAAGGTCTATTACTACATGGCTCCGCTTGTCGCTCTTGTACCGGCTCTTACGACGATGACCGTCCTTCCTTTCGGTCAGTATTACGACGAAGCTGGAAACAGTTCACCTTTGATTTTGGCAAACCTGGAGGTGGGCATTTTGTTTATTTTCGCCGTTTCCTCTTTAGGCGTCTACGGAATTGTTTTGGCGGGTTGGTCTTCCAACAGCAAATATCCCTTTTTGGGGGGAATTCGTTCTTCCGCCCAAATGATCTCCTACGAATTGGCCATGGGGCTTTCCCTTCTTCCTGTTTTCCTTTGGGTCAGCGTTCCTGGTTCCGAGGCTTCGGCTTTGAGTCTGGTGGGTATCGTGAGTTCGCAAAACGACAGTGCTTGGTTGCTCTTGATACAACCGGTCTCCGCATTAATCTTTCTCATTGCACTTTTTGCCGAGACGAATCGATTGCCTTTCGACATGCCCGAATCCGAAACCGATTTGGTCGGCGGTTTCCATACCGAGTATGGAAGCTTTAAATTTGGAATCTTTTTTGTAGCGGAGTACGCCCACATTGTCGTGGGTTCGGCTATCTTCACCACAATATTCCTCGGCGGTTGGCATTTCCTCCCATGGATCGCCGACCCGTGGCCGGCCACTTGGGTTGGAACCTTGCTCGGCATAGGTTGGTTTCTCGCCAAAACCGCGTTTTTGATCTTCTTCTTCATTTGGATTCGCTGGACGATTCCTCGATTCCGTTACGACCAAGTCATGAGCATCGGTTGGACGAAACTTTTGCCCTTGGCTCTCATCAACTTGATCGTGTATGTCCTGCTCGTGACTTGGCTCGATCAAACACCTTCCGCAACCCCCTGACGAATCATGGCCAAAACAGTAGTTCTTGAACGCAAGCCATTGTCTCTTTCCGAGAGAACCTATTTGCCTCAGATCGTTACGGGTCTGAAAACGACCTTTTCCAATATGTTCAAGGAAAAGGCTACCCTCCAGTACCCCGAGGAAAAACCACAACTTCCTCAAAATTATCGAGGTGTTCCGACTTTGGTCAATGATCCCAACGGCCGTGAAAAATGCGTTTCCTGTCAGTTGTGCGAATTCGTCTGTCCTCCGAAAGCCATTCGGATTACTCCTGGATCGGTTCCCGAAGAAGATGAGGATCGCGAACACGTTGAGAAGGCTCCGCAGGAATTCGAAATCAACATGCTCCGTTGCATTTACTGTGGATATTGCCAAGAGGTTTGTCCGGAGGAAGCCATTTTTCTTCTCGATGAGTACTCCTCTTCCGGCTACACGCGGGAGGAAATGATCAACAACAAAGCCAAGCTTTACGAACTTGGCGGAACTTTGCCCGACAAGCATTACAAGTGGGACAAGAAAAAAGACGCCGAAGTGGAGGGTAATGCCCATTAAGATCGTCCTGCGATTGATTTCCGAGTCTTTCTTGAGTCTGTTCGTCAGGTTCTGCCTGCGGGAGGTGGCTTCGAATGAGCGGACCTGATTTGCTTTTCTATTTTTTCGCCACCTTGTCCCTAGGCGGAGGCTTGCTGATGGTTTTTTCCCGTCATCCTGTGTCGGCCGCTCTTTTTATGATCGTTTCGTTGGTTGGCGTAGCCTCCTTGTTCGTTCTTCTCGATGCATTCTTCTTGGCCATCCTTCAAGTGTTGGTCTACGCGGGTGCCGTAATGGTTCTCTTTTTGTTCATCATCATGTTGCTCGACGTCGGTCCCGGTGGGGCCAAAGCATCCAGGCTTAAATTTCTCTCCGGAGTGGCTGGACTGATCTCGGTCGGATTGCTGGTGATTCTTCTGCTCGACCTGAGTCTTGGGGCTATGGAGCCTTCCGACTGTTCGGCCGATGGTTGTGAAGATTGCTCGGAAACCTCTGCTTTTGCATGGCCTGAAATCCGGGAAGAAACCGCCGCCAACGGCAACAGTTTGGTCTTCTCCCCTTCCGTAAAGGCTTTTGGCTTCGGCCTGCTTGCAAAATATATGCTTCCTCTTCAGGTCGCAGGTTTTCTTCTTCTTGCCGCGATGGTCGGGGTAATCATTCTAAGTAGGAAATCAACCGGAGAGGAGGGAGGTTGAACCGATGAGCTCCATTACTCCGCATCATTTTCTGATTTTGGCTTTCCTTCTTTTCGGAGTCGGTTTTCTTGGTGTCGTCATTCGTCGCAACGTATTGCTTGTCTTGATGTCGCTTGAACTAATGCTCAACGGAATCAACGTCGCGTTAGTTGCGTTTTCCAGAGCAGGCGCGAACCTGGACGGAAGCATTTTCGTCTTCTTCATCATGACCGTGGCGGCAGCGGAGGTTTCAGTCGGATTGGCTTTGTTGGTGGCTTTGTACAAAAAGAGAAAAAGTATTTTTACCGAGGACATGAACCTTCTCGGAAACTGACGAAAATGGAAACAGTAGCTTTCAGTGTTCTTCTTTTGCCTCTTTTGTCGGCATGCGTAACCCTCCTCTTCCTTCGCAAACATGGAAACATAGCCGCTTTGCTTTCCGTCGCAACGGCCGGTGGAATACTTGCCTTTTCCCTCTACTTGATTTTTGCCGGTGGGGGAGACGTTTTCGCCTGGGAGGCAACTTGGATAAGAATGTCCGGTTGGGAATTGCGTTTTGGCTTTCTCCTCGATGGCCCGGCCCGCCTTCTTCTATTCGTGGTATCTTTCGTTGGTTTTCTTATTCACGT
>PBMI01000050.1 GCA_002722545.1 Opitutia bacterium
CCTTCAATCCAGAAAGACAAGAGATATCATTCATTTCTTATTTGCGAGTATTCTCTTGTTCTCACTCTCCAGCCAAGCAAGGACGACCGGAGCGATCCATTCGTGACCTCCCTGAAAAATCGTGACGGTGGCCGAAGCAGAGGTTCTACGAAAAAGGGGTGATTTTTTCCCGTAAGAAGGGTCCTTGATTTCGCGGACCAGGGACGGGGGAACCTTGGCTTGCTCGGTAAAGTATTTGATTTCCTCGGCCGCCAACTGATGCTTTTCCTCCGCCACCTCGTTAAAGGCCAGTAGAGAGTGACTGATGGGCACGCTCCCCTTGTGCCCATCGAGGATTCCGGCATGGATGGAAAGGTTCACGCCTCTCGCGTTCTTCAAAAAGGCAAGGGGTGAACGCTTGGCATATTCTCGGTCGATTTCGGCGGATGAGCCAGGGGCACCCCCGCAGGATAGTTCGATGTCTCTGAAGTACTTTCTGCCCTTTGCCTTGCACTCCCCGTGCCAGGCACGCAAATCGGAAATCGGAACCCACGCCGAAATGCCCGCCCACAGGTCCGGTTTCTTTCCCGCCATGACGAGCGAAGTGAACCCTCCCCCCGATGCTCCGAACAGAAAAATCCTTTTCTTGTCCACCTTGGTTTCTTTGCAGGCAAATTCGACCGCGCTCAGGATATCCCCGATGACCAAATCCGAACCGGTCGCTTGGGGCGTGCGGTTGGGACCACGAAAGTCGGGGTGAAGGTAGGCCCAACCGTTCTTTACACAAAAGTCTTCGACTGGTTTTTGCGAAGCCTGCTTCCAATTCGACGACCAAGTGTGCAAAGCAACGACAAGCGGAACGGGGCCCTTGGAAGGAGGAGCGAAAAACTTGGTCCATTGCAAACTGTCATCGGCAGAACTCCGGTATTTCACTTCGGATACGCCCTTGGTTTGACCATGCCCAAAAGCACAAAAACAGAGCACTCCGACTACACCGAGGGCACAGGTCAGGAAGCGGCGAAACAAAGGCAAGAGAAACAAGGGCACCTTCCCTTCATCATCCGAATCGAGTGAAAAACTCAACGATTTTGTGCCTTGGAAAGACCTTTTCGCCACTTTGGTTTGGATGCGGCGAAAAAAAGATCACTTACCCCAAACATGGGAACCTTCGACCAATTCCCGGTAGTGCGTCTCGAGTCTTTCCTTGAGCTCAGCTAGTTTGGCGGGGTTGGTTTTCGCCAAGTCCTTGCCCTCCCCAATATCCTGGGAAAGGTCGAATACCTGAAAGTCGGACAAGGTGGCCCCCTTGACTTGATCCGCATTCCCAGAATGCACCGTATTGTATTTGCCGATGTTCAGTTTAGCCAACACCTTCCAATCCCCGTCGCGCATCGCGACCCGGCGGATGTTGAGGGCGTTGTAGTAAACCCAAACCAAAGGCTTTGTTCTGTGCAGCGGCTTGCCTTCTAGGGCAGGTAGAAAACTGGTCCCGTCCAACGCCAAATCCTTCGGGGGCTTGGTTTCGGCCAATTCGCAAAAGGTGGGAAGAAAATCGAGCGCCGAAACGGGAAGATCACTTACTTGGCCGGCTTTGATGCGGGCCGGCCAATGCATGATACCCGCTACCCGGAAACCGGCCTCGGTGGTCCAGAGTTTCATTCCACGCAAAGGATCGGCGACCCCGAAAGAACGGCCCGACCTCGGGCCGTAGCGCAAAAGGGTTTCGGGACCATTGTCGGAGGTAAAGACGACGAGCGTGTTTTCATCAAGCTTCATGGCCTTGAGGGCCTTCATCAATTTGCCCACGGCCGCATCAATATTGGTCACGTTGGCAAAGTACTGAGCTTGGTTGTGGTTCTTGGCCACATCGTCGTATTGGTTGACCATTTCCTTGGGCGAAGCCACCGGTTCATGGGGCTCGTGAAAGGCAACGTAGAGGAAGAAAGGTTGCTCGGCAGTTTTGGCCTGTTGTTTCTTCAACCAACCCAAGGCCTCGTCCACCACCAATTGACAACTGTAACCCTTCAGCACTCCAACGGGTTTTCCGTTGCGCACGAAATTCTTCGGGTTCTCATGAGACGGACTGGCATTGTTCTGGGTCCCGAACCAATGATCGAACCCGGCCGCATCGGGTTGGGGTTGCTGAGGGTTGTTGAACTTGCCGTTGCAATGCCATTTGCCCGACATACAGGTTGCGTAACCAGCCTTCTTGAGGAGTTTGGGAATCGTTACCTCGGAAGCCCGCATGTGCACATCGCGACCACTCGGAATCCAATCGTATACCCCGGCGCGGTTCGGACTGCGACCAGTCAGCAAGCCGACGCGTGAAGGAGAGCAAACCGGTGCGGTCGAATAAAAGTCGGTGAAGCGGATCCCCCCCTTGGCCATGCGGTCCAAATGGGGAGTCTTGATCTTCGGGTGTCCGTAGCAGGCCAAATCCCCGTAACCCAGGTCGTCACAAAGGACGACCACGACATTTGGCCGCTTCTCCTGCTTGGCTTCTGCGAACAAGCAAGCCACGAATGAAATCATTACAAGGAATGGCAAAGGAATTTTCATTCCCTTATGCAAACCCAATTCAAACAAAAGGTCATCTGCAAATTCACCCAAAAGACATTTTCCTTGATTAACTTGCCAAATTTTCAATGAATCATTTCTCCTTGTTTTCTGCCAACTCAAACCCTTCAACCCCTTTTTATCATGACCATACGAAACAAATCCAAAGTCGAAATCGGCGTCGTCCCCACTCATCTCATGTTCGTAGGGGCACTCGCCCCCGATGAATCCGGAAAGCTTCCCCGCACCCGCTCGGGTGACCTCAAGATCGTTTCAGGCATGCGACTGCTTTGCCGCACCTCTCCGGTTAAATTGAACAACGTGCAAGTCACCTTGTTTCCGGGAACCGACGCCAAGGATTTGGACGACATGTTCAAAGGGTTTCGCGCCCTCAAGCTCAATGTCCATCTGATCATGATGGTCGGTGGAGCCAACCCGCTCAACCCGAAGGATGAGGACGCCGTTGTCGGCATGCTCAATTCCGGGCTCGAGGTGGCCAAGAAATACAAGGTCAAGCACGTCTCCTCGACTTCCTTCGAGGAATGGCTGTCCGGCAAGAAACTGAAGGGAAAAGCCTTTGACAAAGCAGTCAAGCAAGTGATCAACGTCCATGCCCGCTGCTACAAGGAAAGCGGACTGGCCAAAAGCTCAATCGAGGCCTGGCATATGGAATTTCTCCGGGGGGTCGAATTTCAGAACTTCACCAACGCGGCCAAGGCCGCCACCGTGGTCAAGGGAATCAACAAGAAGATCAAGAAGAAGTTCTTCAAGGTCATGATCGACGCCGCTCATTGTGGAGATTCCGATCTCTCGATGGAGGAAAACGAGAAAGTAATCAAGGACCTCGCAAAAGCCGACGCCTTGGGCATTTTTCACGCATCCGCCAAGACGACCCGCGGTTGCCTCTCCACAGACGACGGATGGATTGGTGCCCTGCTTGCCGCCTACGCCCCCACGGGGAAGCTCAAGCACGTCTTCGTGGAACTCTTCCACCATCAGGATCCCGCCCTCGCTCCCTTGCGCAAAGCGGTCAAGGGACATGGAGTCAACACCACGGACGGGCGGACCTACAACAAGACCGTGACCGACGGGGTGATCGAAGTGGCCCACCGCCTCAACAACTTGGCGGCCCGCAAGCTGATCAAGTAGCAATCCAACGACTACCATGACGGGCAAAGCGTCCGCAAAAGGAAAATCGGTCAGGCCTGCCAAAGGCTCCCTTTCTGGCCCCCTGCTTGCCCGCCTGCGCTCTTCCTTCGAGATGGACGATGCCGACCGGGCACGCTTCAATGCGATCGCCCATTCCGATCTCGGCCAGCTTGCCCTCAGCCACGAACTAAAGGCCAAGGACGACGGGCATTTCAGCCACCGGGTGACGACCGAGGGAATCACCAACCAGAAAGCGGCTGGCCTTTGCTGGCTCCATGCTTCGCTCAACCTTCTTCGCCCCCGGGTCATGCAAAAGCTCGGCTTGGAAAACTTCGAGTTCTCCACCGCCTACCTGCAATTTTGGGATCTTTTGGAAAAAGGAAACCGTTATCTGGAAGGCATAATCAAACAGCGGGAAGCCGACCCACTCGACCGCACCTGGAAAATCCTCAACCAATGGACTGTTGGAGATGGGGGATGGTGGGCCTATGCCAGAGCACTGATTCAAAAATACGGACTGGTTCCCGCTTCCGTCATGGCCGAGACGAAAAACAACAAGGACACCCGGATCATGAGCAAGGTACTGACCGAGCTCCTGCGCTCCAAGGCCGCTGAAATCCTAAGGGAGAGCGATCAGGGTACCCGAGAAACATCCCTGCGAAAAATCAAGGAAGGAGCCATGGAGGACGTCTTTCGCTTTCTCAGCCTCAACCTGGGGGTTCCGCCCACAGAGTTCGAATGGCGCCACGAGAAGCAGAAGAAGTCAAAAGGAGGCAGGAAAAACGGGGTAAAGCAGGACCGGCTCACGGCCCTCAAGAAATACACCCCGCAAAGTTTTTTCAAGCAAACCGTCGGCCTCGAGCTTTCCGATTACCACTGTTTGTTCCATGCCCCCGACAGGCCCTTCGACAAGCATTACGTCTTTGACGAACAATACTGTACGGTGGGGGCCGATGAGATGAACTTCGTGAACCTCGAGATCGAAGCAATCAGGAAGATTTGCCTCAAGGCCATCCTTGCCGACGAACCGATTCCTTTCGGGGTCGACATGGGAATCGACCAGTCGGCCAAGCACGGCTTGATGGAACACAAGCTCTTTGACTACGAGTCCTTGTTTGGGATCAAAATGGGCTTGACCAAAGCGGAACGCAAGCGACTGTGCGCACCTCGAGCCGGCCACATGATGGCGATCATCGGGGCCGATCTCAAGAAGGGCATTCCGCAAAAATGGCTGATCGAGAACAGCTGGGGAGACGACAAGGGACAAAAGGGGCTCTGGACTCTATTCGATTCTTGGTTCGACGAGCACGTCGACCATGTTATCGTGCACAAGAAGCACATCCCTGCCAAAACCCTCAGTATCTTCAAGGAAAAGCCCGTCCGGTTGCCCGTTTGGTATTGGGACTGAGGCCGGGTGAGGCAGTTCTTTTACCGAGGACCAGTGGATCGCCACGGACTGCACCCTCGCGATGACAAGAGTGAGTGAGAGTGTGAGGCGATGTACAACACACTCTGTCATTGCGAGGAGGGAACGAAGTGACTGACGCGGCAATCCATTGTGTCTCGAGGGACGCCTTCTTGATAAAAGGAGGGTTAAGGGGCTGGTTCACCCTTGACCCTTCAATCATCACCCTTCACCCTTATATTTGGTTAAGTTGGGCTGAGTTTGTCAGTTGGGAATTTTCAAATAGATAATTTTAAATGAAGTCATTATCCTGTTTTATCTTCGCGGTCGCCTCGGCCGGATTTTTGAACGCCGATCATAAGATCACCATCACGGGCAACGACACGATGCAGTTCGACGTCAAGGAGTTCTCGGTCAAAGCCGGTGCAAAGGTCGAACTTACTTTCAAGAACATTGGAAAGCTTCCCAAGCTTGCCATGGGACACAACCTCGTGATTCTCAAAGAGGGAATCAGTCCGCTCAAGTTCGGTCAAAAAATCATGGGAATGGGAGCCAGCCCCACCAACCCCCTCCCCAAGGAAAGCCTCGTCGAGGTCATTGCCGCGACCAAACTGCTTGGGCCGGGTGAAAGTGAAAAACTCTCTTTCACAGCTCCCAAACAAGCGGGTTTGTATCAGTTCTTATGTTCTTTCCCCGGACATTACGCGATCATGAGGGGCGTTATGGTGGTGGAGTGATTCACACTTCCAACCTACTTCTCAATTAAGCCTAAGGCCTCCGGTCAGGCGATGAAATCGAAAGATTAGAATTCGGCTTCCGTCCAAGGAGCCACGCGGGTAGATTCCTTCTTGCGGTAGACCGAGATTTCATCCGAGGAAATACTCCCGGCCTTGTTCCCCCATGCGTTGCGGACAAAGGTGAGAATATCGGCCAGTTGCTCGTCCTTCATGAAGCCGTGCGGAGGCATGATAGGTGGCACCCCGACTACTGGCTCGCCGTTTACTTTAATCGGACCCATAAGTCCATGGACTGCGACACCGATTACTCGGCGGGTATCGCCCAACACCCAATCACTTTGCGCGAGAGCCGGGGCCATATTGGCCAACCCCTTGCCATCGGCTTGGTGGCAAGCCCCGCAGGTCACCACGTATTGGTCGCGGCCCTTGCGGTAGGCGCTTAGCAAATCCTTATCTTTTTTGACCCAGTCGGCTTCTTTGTCTTTGTAGGCCTTGACGGCGCGGGATGGGTAACCTTTTTCACTCAACCCGGACGAATACGAAACGAGAGTAGCGGTTTCTTTTCTTTTGGCAACTTCGGCGGCCAATGGCTTAAAACCGTCGGGAAAGAAGTCGGCCACACCTTTCGATTCGCCGGCCAAGCGCAAACCGGTCATGGAAAGAAACCAGTCGTCGCTCCGAATAGCTTTGCGTACGGAGCTCTCGTCTAGTTTCCCCAAGCCGGCAAGCGTCCAGATGGCATGCACGCGGCCAAAAGAGGAAGCTTTATCGTCAACGGCAAGCTTCTGGACGGCAGGCACCATGTCGGTCTTGTCCCCTTCCACGATTCTCTTTTGGGAACGGAGGCGCCACCAGAGGTAGGAGTGGGACAGACCGGCAACCATATCCTTGGGTGGATCCACCTTTACGTGATCCTCGGGAACGATCCTGTAAATGCGACCCAAGCCGATCGGCTTGTCGAGGTTACGCTCAGCCGACTGGTTGCGCAGGTAGGAAGTGAGGAAGCGCTTATGCTGAATAACCCCACGGTGAAAATCCACGACGTAAAGACAACCGTCGGGTCCCATGGAGGCATTGACCGGGCGGAAGCGCTCATCGGTACTGGCGAGGAACTCGCGCTGCTTCCAAACCGCATCCGGGTAGGTCTTGTGAAGGTATTTGTCGGAGGCTGGGAAGGGTTTCTCAGGGACGAAAGCCCCGACCGTGTTAGTGCCTGGAGACATCGAGAAGATGGTTCCCTCCCAATCTTTGCCATACGCCCCGTGGCTGTGCACGGCCAAACCACTGATCGTGGTCACGCTGGCCACCCGACCGTCCTCCAGTATGCGTCCGGGTTTGTAGTTGCGGTTAAGAGCGGTGTTGGGACGAATTCCATAGACCCGGTTGGTGGGAGCACGGACGGAGCTTCCCTTGCTCGGCCATTGCCGATCGTAGGTTGCCCAGTCGACCTCGAACCATTGGCTGTTGGCATTGAAATAGAGGCGACCGTAGGCATCCGAACCCATCCCCCATTGCCCCCGGCCACGGGCGGGCATCTGAACGATCTTACCACGACGCCAGGCAATCTTGCGGCTGGACTTGGAGTTGTACATCCAGTTGTCCAAGGCAAAGTGAAGGGCATTCTCAGCATGCTCGATGTTGCCGTGAGCAGAGGTAGCAAAGTCCATCAATTTCTCTTTTTCGTCGCAGACGAGGTCGCCGTCCTTGTCTTGACAAAACCACATGGCACCCGACTCGACGACCAAAACGCCACCATCGACGAACGCTATACAGCGGACGTTGATCATGTCGTCCACGAAGACGGTGGACTTGTCCATCGTGCCATCGCCGTTGGTATCTTCGAGCACCATGACCCGGCTTTTTCGCTCGTTCTCGTTCGATCCGTCGAGGTCGATCATGTAGGTGCGAAGTTCACCGACCCACATCCTGCCCTCGTCGTCCCAGTCCACGAAGACGGGATCCTTGACCATAGGCTCGTAAGCCACGAGCTCGACCTTGAAGCCGGGGGCGACTTTGAACTTGGCGAGGGATTCCTCGGCAGAGAAGACAGGCACCGGGGCGGGCGACCATTTTTTCCAGTTGAGCGAAGCGAGCAAGTCTTTGGCTTTTTCCTTACCGTCTCCCTGTTGGGCATGGGAAAAAGAAGTGAAAAGCAAAAGGCAGACAAAGGTTATGAGATGGGAATTCATAGGAATACCTTAGTGATAATCATAAAAGAACCAAGCCAAGAGAAGGCTTGGGCAAAGGATTTTTCATTGCCCCAAAGAACGGGCATAGAGGATGATCGATTGGATTTGCTCCTCGTTGAGCACCCCCTCGTAAATGGGCATGCCGGCCTCTCCGTTGACGGCCCCTTCGGCAACTTTTACGGTGGGATTGAGAATGGATTCACGTAAATAAGCCTCGTCGGCGGTCACCGTTTCCCCAGTGAGAAGTTTGCGTTTTGAACCGAACAAACCAAGCCAACTCGGACCTGTCCTTCCTTCCCGCGACCCATCTACCGAATGACATCCGATGCAGCCCAACTGTCCGTAAAGGGCCTTGCCTTTTTCAAGAGTGGGTTCGATCGATTCTATGGCGATGGTGTGAGCACCCGTGAGGTTCAAGTCGACTTGATCATCGGCAAACCCTTCCTTCTTCAAGAACAACTTGCGCAGGAGGTGGGCGGTCAAAAAGCTTTTGTTTTTCAAAGAAGATCCCCCGGTAGTCTTCAGTTCGTAGGCCAATTCGACCTGCATGGCCGGGCCCATGTCTGGCACACCGACAAAGACCGTTCTCTTGTCCTGGGATAATTTGACCGAGGAGATGCCAAGTACCTCGGTCCCCGGGGAACCGTCCAACTTATAGTTGGCGGATCCGTACTTGGGCGTGCGCTTGTAGTTCCAACGCCGAATCGAATAGGAACTTTTTTGCAAAGCTTTTTTTGACTCGAGGGCCTGGGCAAAACGCAAAAGAATTCCCCGCTTGCCAACTCGGAGGTCGATGGGAACGGGCAGAACGCGATGGGGGTTGGGGCGGACTCGCCCAAGAAAAGTTTTGGTTTTCGCTTTGCTTCCCCAGACGTTGAAACCCGTAAGATAAAGAAGGCCGTCCGCCGGGTTGACCGCACCCTTGAGGAGGGGATCTTCGAGGGCCAAAGGCAAGGGGGTGACCCCGCCTTGGGAAACGAATTCGTCCGAATCGACGTGAACCTGAAAGAGACGGGGCGGATGATAGGAGAGCAGGACCGGTTGACCGGAAAGCCCGGCCATTTTGGAATCATGCAGCCAAACAACGGCCGCCGCCGAACCACATTCCTGATGGGGTATCCATGTGAGGGGCGGACTGACCAGCTTGTCCTTTTCGGCGGGCCCGTTCGGGTGACCGTAGAAAGAGCCCCGTTGCACAAAGGTCACGGGGGTCGAAGGTACGAAATGCCCTTGTTGGTCGGTGGCCACGATTTGATCGGTGACACGGTCGTAACCCAAATAGGGTTGACGGAAGCCATCCGCCACGCGTTCGACTTTGCGTCCATCGGGGGAAATCAAGAGGACGGCTCCCGAGGAGCGACCGACCGTGCTTCCGGTCTGACCAGGCTTGCAAACGAGGAAACTTCCGTCCTTCATAACTTCGAGGGCCGAAGAGAATTCCCGGGTCTCCGCGGTCTGGTCGATTTGCGAGCAAAAAAGTTCATGGTTATCCGCCTCCCCATTGCCATCGCGGTCGTGAAGGCGCCAGAGTCCGTTGCGGTCGAAAACGAATATTTCCTCATCGCGCAAGCGCAAGCCAAGCGGTTCATGAAGACCGGATGCGAAACGCCACCACTTCACTTGCCCGGAACCGGGCCGCAACCCCTCCCCCATCCAGACGTCCCCGTCAAAGGTGACCAAGGCAATACGTCCGTCTTCGAAGAAGTCAATTCCAGCGCCCCGTACGGCCCGACCGTAGGGGTTTTTCAAGGGCAAAGGGATCCGTTCGTAATGGAGGGAATCCTTTGCTTTCTTTTCATCAATGGAAACCACGACCGCTTCTTTCCAACGGCGCCCCCCGATCTTTGAGGATTGGACGGGCTTTGTGGAAAGCGGACAAAAAAGAGAAACGATTTGCCTCTCTTGGGAGGCTGGGATGAGGCAAACGATATGGCCATCGACCTCCTCCAATCTCCCCTTCCCTCGAGAAGAAAACTCGGATGCGCCGGAATCCATTTGGGCAAGAACAAGGTAAAGACTGTTTGCATGAGGCTCGATCTCCAACTTGCGAATCAGGCCATCCTTCCCCAAACGGATGCGTTCCCGAACGAATGTCTTTGCGATCTCGTACTCAAGCTCGATGGGCGAGCCCAGCTTGATCCCCTTGAAACGGGCAATCTCCGGATCAAGACCTCCACGACCTACGTCATCCTTGGAGGGATGCACCGGACGCGGGTCCGTAAAATCAGGTTTGCCCGAACCCACGCCTGGATAGAGTCCGTTTTGAAAAAGAATTTTTCCTTTGGGTTTGGGTAAGGCTTTCTGACCGCTCCCCACCTTCTTCAATTCGTAGGGGTAGCTGTTGACGGCCATGCCGGCGTTTTCAAAAGGAAGGTCATTGGCTTTCCAGACGACCGCCACCCGAAGCAAGTCCAGGTCGTAGGCGAGGTAGTGCTCATTACCCAGTGGCAGAACAATCGCCCGCGGGGTCAGGTTATCCTTGATCCTTTCGGAGCGCCCATCGACCACGCAGGAGAAAAAGGGAAAGTCTTTCTCAATCCATTGGTTCCAAGGCGGAGGTTTTTTGGGATCCTTGGCGGTCGCGATACCCATCGTAAATACGAAGGCCAAGCCTACCAACCAAGGATGAACTCTCATCCGAGGTATAAGTCTCTTCCTTTGGCCAGACTGGCAATCTTGCGGTCGGCCACCGAACGCTTGAGCATCCAGAATCCGCAATCAGGGTGAACGAACTTCACCCGCCCCGCCCCCAGAGCGCGTTCCGCGTCCTCGATTGCCCGGGCGATCTCTTCGGGCGTCTCGACGTGATTGACCTTGATGTCGACCACCCCCAGACCGATCCCGATCTGCGGGCGGATTTCCTTCAGCGCTTCGAGGTCGTCCTTCGGGCGATGAGCCAGTTCCAAAACAAGGTGGTCGGTATGCAACGCATTGAGAAACTCCAGCAAGGGCTTCCATTTCCCGGCCTGAATAGTCTGCCCCCCGTAGTTTCCAAAGCAAAAATGAACCCCGGTCGGACCATCGAAGGCATCGAGTACGCGATTCATGGCTTCGGCGGCCAAGGGCCCGTGTTCCGGACTGCCCGGAATATTGGCTTCGTCCACTTGCAGGCACGAACAGGGCAATCCTTTGACTTGTTCGGCCAGAACATCCGCAATCGCCATGGTCAAAGTTTCAAAATCACCGTAGTGGGTATCCAAGAGGGTGCGGGCGAGCATGTAAGGACTGGTGACGGTGAACTTGAAAGCCCCCCCGGCGACACTTCCGGTCCGGGCGCAATCCTCGATCAGGTTGAGCCCCCCTCCATGCAAACTCTCGCGTACCACGGCAGCTGGTTTCGAACGAAAACCCATTTCCTGCTTGGCCCGGAAAGCATCGGTGTCGGACCGCCCGATGGTCGAATCGCATCCGCCCATGGATCCGACGAAATACTCGATCATCCCGTTCGTATCCGGGTGATTGACGTCGAACCGGTACAGTTCGCCATCGGTCGGCAAATCAATCCCCGACTGGAGCTGGGTATCGAAGATCACCCGGGTGGCATCGATGACCGCCTGCTCGGACGGCAGAGCGCTCAACCAATCCGGTACCGGGTAAGACCCAACAGTGGTGGTTAGGATTGAGGGTTGATTGGGAATGGGTGATGGGGTCATGGGCATTCCTAGATCTAGGTGGAAGGGTTGTGAAATTTCAAATCATAAATCGATCCACTTGCGTTCCTCCCAGGATTGGATGCCGACTTCGGCTAGTTCCACCCCTTTGGCACCGGACCTCAAATCATAGGAGAAAGGCTCGTCAAGGGCGACATGGCGGAGGAAGAGCTCCCATTGGATTTTGAAGGCATTGTCGTAAGTGGTGGCATCGGGCACTTCGGACCAGCCTTCGTAAAAATCGATTGGTTGCTCGATGTCCGGGTTCCAAACTGGTTTGGGCGTGACCCCCAGGGCCTGCGTTTGACATCCGCGTAAATTGACCACGGCCGAGCCCTTGCTTCCGTCCACCTGCATAACGAACAGATCGTCCCGGCGAACGCGGACCGTCCAGGAACTGTTGAATTGGCAAAGGATTCCATTTTCCAATTCCATGGTCGCATAGCAGGAATCGTCCGCCGTGCAGGGGTAGGCATTGCCCTGTTCGTCGATTCGTTCGCCGACGTGGGTGGCTCCCCGACAGGATATGCTTTTGATCGGACCAAATACGTTGTCCACGAGGTAGCGCCAGTGACAAAGCATGTCGATCATGATGCCGCCACCGTCTTCCTTGCGGTAGTTCCAACTGGGGCGCTGGGCGGGTTGATCCTCGTCGTGTCCGGTGAACACCCAATAACCGAACTCGCCACGGACGGAAAGAATCTCCCCGAAGAATCCTTGGTTGATCAAGGTCTTGAGTTTCCGGATTCCCGGTAACCAGAGCTTGTCCTGCACGGCTCCGTTTTTAACCCCAGCATCCTCACAGAGTTTTGCCAGTCGAAGGGCTTCGTCGGTCGTAACAGCGGTGGGCTTCTCACAATAAATCGCCTTACCTGCCTTTGCGGCCATCTCCACGAACCGGGCCCGGTGAAGAGTGGAACTGGCGTCGAAAAAGATTTGGTTGTTCTGATCAGCCAAGGCCTCGTCTATGTTCGTGGTCCATCTTTCGACCCCGGTTCTCTGAGCCAATGCCTTGAGCTTGTTCTCGTTCCTGCCCGTCAGGATTGGATCGACCGTGATGATCTCGTCGGGAGAGACTTGAAGGCCCCCTTGGTCACGGATGGCGCAAATGGATCGGATCAGGTGCTGATTGGTTCCCATGCGTCCGGTGACGCCGTTCATAATGATTCCTAGTTTGTGTTCTTTCATAATTAAGTGTGATCTAGATAAGATTGTTTGATGGCTTGTAAAAATTCACTGGTGGGCTTATCCCACCAACGGTTGGAGAAGACTTCCACTTCGATCATGCCGTCGAATCCGTTTTTCTCAACCATGGCGCGAATCCCACGAAGGTCGATACATCCCTCCCCCATGAGTCCGCGGTCGTTGAGCAGATCAGTGGTCGGAGTCATCCAATCGCATGCATGATAGGCGAACAAACGATCCGCTTGAGCCGTGCGCTTGGTTTGCGCCTCCAAGTCGGGATCCCACCAAAGGTGATAAACGTCGTAGGCTATGCCCACCAGCGGATGATTCAATTCGTCACAGACATCATTGGCGGAGGCCAGGGAATTGATTGCGGAACGGTCATCCGCATACATCGGGTGCAAAGGCTCGATGGCCAGTTTGACCCCGAGCGATTCAGCAAGGGGCAAGGTAGCGGCGATCCCATCGGTGATTTGCTTGCGCGATTCGACCAGGGACTGTCCGGGAACCGCCCCGCAAACCAGGACCACGAGGGGAGCCCCCAGGGCGGCGGCATCCTCGATGGCCCGCTTGTTGTCTTGAATCGCTTCCTCGCGGTCTTTCTCCACGAGAGCAGGATAGAACCCGCCCCTGCAAAGTGAGACAACCTTCAGTCCGGCTGCCCGGATGCGATCACCCGCTTTGGACGGCTCGCGTCCTTCCAACCATTGCCTCCAGACGGTGATGCCGGAAACCCCGGCTTCGTCATAACGCTCGACTGCTTCCTCCAGTTCCCACCCCTTGGTCGTGATGGTATGAACACAGAGGCGCGAAAAATCAGTGAGGGGGTCAGCGGTCATGATTGAAGGGAGTATAAAGGAATATTCATGCGACCGGCGATACGCAAAGGACGGATCAAGGCTTCCCGCATGCGGGCTTCTTCGTCCCCGGGGCGCAGGTCCGGACAGTCGGGATGAATCTCCGCCGAATCGATAACCCCCAACATGTTGAGGATCTCCGCGGTGCTGTGCTTGTAACCAGCGGCACTTCCCTTATCATCCAAGCGGAAGACCGAGTCCTCGAGGGATTGAAAGGCTTCGAACAACTTGTAGACCCGGGAATCAAAATCATCTTTTCGCCAATATTTCTTGGCCGCGCAAATCAAAGGGCAGGCGGAAACCCCGGCCCCGATCAGCAAGGGCAAACCCATGCGGATGGCGGAAGCGATTCCGAAATCGTCCCCGCTGTGTGGGGCGAAATCAAGACCGAGATCCCGACACATCGATGCCCAATACAAAAAGTGCGGCTCGTCCAATGTTGAAATTTTGCCCCCTGTGAATTTCACATGGCCGGCCAATTGATGAAGCAACCAAGGCCCGAAGGGAGTCGCCCAAGGAACGAATGCAGGCTCGAGAGCATGGACCAAGGCGGGCACTTCGATTTTCTCGGCAATTCCGAAATAGGCATCTCTTCTGTTCTCGGGGTCCAAGGCGTTGAGAGCTTGGGAAGTCATAATCATCACTTCACAAGGTGAGTGAGCTTGGGCAATTTCCAAATGAGGATGGTAACAGGAAGCCCGAAAGTCGGATGGCGATGCCCCCACCGCAGTCACCCCGCTGATGAAAGAGGCTTCGGGGTAAAGCGAGCGGAAACGGGTGATTACTTCCTCATAGAGCTCGTTGGAGAGGTTGAAGACGTAACCGGTGTCGGCGTTAAGGACGAAGGTAATTTCCACCCCGAAGGCATCGGCGCACTCTGTCATCCATTGGAGCATCCTCTCGAAGCTGCCCCAGTCGGGACGCCCGTCCCTGAAAGGAAGCAAGGCGGCCACGCAGAGGCGCGGTTGGGAAACGGGGTCGAGCAGTTCTTCTTCACGAGAATGAGCCCACTTGGTTTCGCTCCATTGAGTGGTGGGTTTGAGTTCGGATGAATCTGAAATCATCCTGTCATTATACCTGCTTTAGCCCACATGCGTTAGGACAAGACTCGACAAATTAGCACTTTTCAGACATTTTTTTTGTCAAGTCCATTGGAATGCAAAAACAAAAACCACAACCCATTTTCCTTGAGGATCTGACTCTGTCCTTCGGTGGGTTTACAATCCTCAGGTTCGCCTATCACAAACATTCCAGCCAAAGCGACAAAATCTCCCCTCACAAACATGCCTATTCTCAATTTCTGCTCTACTTGAGAGGAAGAGGGATTCAAACGACCGACCTAGGCAAACAACAGGTCATGCGGGGCTCGTTTCTTTATTTCCCCCCCCATACGATTCACGGATTCATCAAGTCGATGGAATCCCCTCCCCTTTCTTTGGTCTTCGACTTCAAAGAGAAGAAACCGTTCAGCCCGAATCCTATTTTCAAAAGCCAGCCTCCGGCAATTTTATCCGAAATCGAGAAAAACCTTCATCGAACGATCGAATCCGCGGACTTGGGACATGACAAGTCTCCGACGATGGCCGCCCGGATGCTCACTCTTTTTGCAGTCCTCCACGATAGCCTTCACCAAGAGAATGAATCGAATCCGAGGATCCATCCCTTCACCAGCAAAATACGCCGTCGACTTGCCGGTTTGCCCAAGGTCGTAGAATCCCCTCGCGAACTTGCCCAACTCATTGGAGAAGATCTGAGCTCTCTCAACCGCAAGGTGCGCAATGAGTCGGGATTGAACTTGGGAACCTTGATTGACGAACGCAGGCTCGAACTCTCCTATGCCGCACTTAAAGCGGGAGAACTTCCCATATCCCAAATTGCATGGAACAGCGGCTTTCAGGATCCCAATTACTTTTCTAGATGGTTCAGAAAAAAAGTCGGACAAACTCCATTGCAATGGAGGAATAGTCCGAACCTAGACTAGATAGACAGGAGTCAAACGAGTTATTTCCCGTGCTCGTCCGCCTTCTTTGCCTTGGCAAATGTCTCTTGGTTTCTTGATTGCAGGAAGCCGATCAGGTCGCGCAAGTCGACGGGAGACAAAGTCAATCCCAAGGGCGGCATCGCTGAAACGGGGGGTGAAATATCCTTCACCTGATCCTCGCGTATAGCCGATTTCTTACCATCGGGAGCAATCACCGTGATGACCCCGTCTTTCTTTTCGGCAATTCGTCCAACCAACGAAGTTCCCTTCAGCAGGGTGACGTTGGACAACCCGTAAGCGGGAGTAATTTCCGCACTTGGGTTAACCAGGGATTCGAGGAGTTTGGACTGCTCAAGTCGTTCACCGACCAACGTCAAATCGGGTCCTTGTATACCTCCTTCGGCCCCAACCTTGTGACATTGCAGGCAGGCTCCTTGGTTGTTGAAAACCTTTTCCCCGTCCGAGGGATTACCTCCGACCAAACTCAACGCATGGATTCGACCTGGATCTCCCGCGGCATAGGTTGCCGCGACTTTCTTGGCTTGGGCTTCATCCGAACCGGTCAAGGCAAGGTAGAGATCAAGCCAAAGTTCGGGCTTCACTTCCAGTTCTCGATTTCGCCATAGATCAATGACTTGGACGAAATCCCGACGAACCAAGCTCTTCAGGATGGCTCGGGCCACCGGCAAACTGTCTTCCTTGAATGCCTGAAGGGAAAGCGTGAAGGCCGGGTCAAGCCCACGGTCCAAAAGATAACCGAAGGCGGCGGCACGCAATAATTCGTCCTCGTCTTTCGATAAGTTGAGCAAGAGCAGATCGTCCTCTTTTTCGCCCCGGGCAATCAATCCCTTCAGGTTGGCGACCCGGATTTCGGGGTCGAGTTTTGGATCGGTAACTTGTTTGCGCAAGGTTGCGAGGTCTATGGAAAGGCCTGATTTCCGGGCAAATGCGGAAAGCAAGGAAGCGAGCTTGGGATCTTTCTCTTTTTCGAGAAGGGGGGTCAGGTCACCACCTATTTTACCGACGACTTCAGTCAACCCGACCGTGCTGGCGGAACAGGGACGATAATGACCGAGAACCGGGTCGGTATCCAAGGGAACGGACCAACGCATAAGAGCATGCAGGGCGAAAGCCCGGATTTGTTTGTCAAGACCGGTGTCCGAAACAAATTGGCCCAATTGAACGGCGGAATCAATCGTTCCCATCCTGAAACAGGCTCCAACCAAGCGGGCTTGGTGATAAAAAGGCAGGCCTTCGGGATCCACGGAGAGCAATTTTTGGCCGGCGGGACCATCCATGGCATCCGTATCGTATATGGCAAGAATCGCTTCTTCGCGCACGGCATCCTCTTGGTCTTCGAGGAATTGAGCCAACTCGGGGCTAGCCCTGCGCCGAAGAAGCAAAACGCAAAGGAGGCGTTGCTCGACGTCCTCTGATTTGGCAAAGGAGGAAAGCTGGTCGTCTGCGGCAACTCGGTCGAGGGCGGAAAGCAAGGAATGACGAATCGTTGGCTCAAAGTTTTTGCCTTGGTTTAGTTTGGCAACGGCAAAAAGAGCATTCACCGCAACCTGATCTCCTTTGGGAGCAACCCGGCCAAGAGCAATTGCGGACAGGGAGACCACTCGGGACGAAGAGTCTTGTAATGATTTCAACAGAGTGCTTTGGCCTTCGGTGATCACGGAGTCTCCGACCACTCGGGCAGCATTGGCCCGGATTTCAGGTTCTTCGGAGGACAGCGAGGAGACGATTGAATCAGCGGCTTCAGTCATGCCTTGTCGGTATAATTGACCGAGTCCCCAGAGGGCATGCAAGGCCGCATATTCAGACTGAGGATCAGCCGAAATGATCTCGGAAAACGCAGGAATCGCATCCGTTTCCCTCTCCACCATGGCAAATTGGCTAGCCTGCCTGACTCTTTGGTCGGGATGATCCAGGAAAGAAGCAAGCTCAGGGAGAGATCGGTGGGCAAAACCTTTTTGGAACATTCTGGCGGTTTCTGCTCCGACTTCCTTCAACTTGGGATCCGCAGGGCGGAGGACTTGGATGGAGCCGTTCTTGTTTACGGACCACCCTCCTCCGTAATCCGCGAAATAAAGGTTGCCGTCGTACCCGAGCTCGACGTCGGATGCGGCCAGGCCCTGTATGATGGACTTGACTTCGGAGACCTTAAAGCCCGAGCCGGAGGAAGATAGCTTGATTGCGTGGGTTACGGAATTTTTGGCCCCGCCTCGATAATCCGTCAAAGCGAAGGTGTCTCGAAGATCTTCGGGGACGCTCATCCCTGTTAACCAGGCTACCCCGGAAGGACCATTGCCGACGTGAGCAACGGGGGGATAGACCCATTGAGGTTGATCGGTGGTGAAGGTTTCGAACATTTTCTGCCCAACCCAAACGGACTTGGACAAGCGAAAATCCCCCCAATCCAAGGCGTTGGCATAGTGATGAGGGGATTGATGGGCCATATCCCAACCCGAGTCGGAATTATCCAGGACATACACGACGCGGGCTTTGTCCCCGATATCCCCGGTGTTGTCGAAAGTGAAAAGATTGCCATGGTTGTCGAAAGCAAGTTCCTGAGGGTTGCGCAAACCATGAGCATACACCTCGAAATTCGAGCCGTTGGAATCACAGCGGAAGACGGCGCCACGACCGGATGCTTCATGCACTTTGCCGTTCTCGTCCACCACGTGAAAACCGCGGTCACCAATGCTGAAATAAAGGCGGCCGTCCGGACCACGCGTAATGCCATGCAGATCATGCCCTATGAAAGAGACTCGGACTCCAAACCCATTGACGATTTTTTCATTGGTGTCGGCCACCCCGTCGTCATCCGTGTCGGTAAGCTTGCGCAAAGCCGGGATACAGGTAAAGAAAGTGGCATTCCTTTCAGCGAGGATGGAGAAACCAATCCCATCGAGGGGCTCTTTGAACGCGTCGGAAAAAAGAGTCCGAAAATCAGCGACTCCGTTGCCGTCCCGGTCCTCCAAACGGATAAGTCTGTCCGGAGTTTGGGTGTACCAAGCGCGGTCGCGTTTGTCCGCATATTTGTCGTACATGGCAAGACGATCTTCAATGGTACGGGCCTGAAAGTCCCCCCGGATCATTTCTCTGGCTCGTCTGAGGTCGGGAACTCCGAACCAGAATCGGTTGGCTTCGGCGACGAAGATGCGGCCCATCGGGTCCATGTCCAAACTGGCGGGATTCTCCACGTGCGGATAACCAACCCAGGTATGTCCAACGTATCCGGTATGCTTGACCATCCCGCGGAAGGGAGAAGATTCGTTTGGCAACGCAGGCATTTTTTCTTCAGGCACTTCCAAGGGAGCACCGTACAAATAAGAAGAAATGAAGAACGAGGTAAGTAATTCCTTGAACATTGGGAAAATGAATAGTTTGTTTATTCTACTCCTTCGCGACATGAAGGACAAGCAAGTCTTTTGATTCCCGTTCAATAAGATTGATCAAGCCCTCCGGCAGACTTCGAAGCCCACATCAACCAAATGAAATTCCACGTTCCCTTTCTTCTCGCCTCCGTCGTCTTCTCGGCGACCGCGCAAGATCATCCTCCGCGTACCACGATCGACCAGGGAAGGATGCCTCTTTTCTCCGAGTCTTTCAAAACCGGGGAGATGAGCAACTTCAAGGCTTATTTGTCCTATGAGTCCGCAAAGGAACAGGCACTGCGGTTTTCCACCGGACAGGTCATCGAACTACCCAAGGGAACCCACACCCTGTCCGTACTTTGGGCAAACCCTTTGAGGGGGAAATTCTCCATTCAAGCTCTTTTGGACGGTTCAGCCCACGAGGTTCTTTCCCTCGAAAGCAAAGCAACCAATTCCATCAAACCGAAATTCGATGGGGACTTTACGGTCTGGACGAAATTCCAAACAACGGCCGGAGGTACCGTCTTTGCTCATTGCGCTCCCCGCGGTCCTTGGTCTCCGGGAGGGAAAGCATTGCTCGTGCGTGGCCAAAGACTCGTCTACGACATCGGATGGCTCGGGGCCATCGAAGGCGGAAGAAGCCTAAACGACGGAAGGTTGAAAACCGTCCTATTGCGCTCCAAAAGCAAGAAGGCGGAGCTTTATTTGAACGGCAAACTCATTGACTCCCGCAAGAACTTCCACAAACCCGACCCCACGGACCACGTATTCAAGATCGCCAAAGGGGCGGACGACTTCGCCACTCCTCTCAAAGATGGAAACGTTCGCGACCTGAAATACTGGGCAAGCGCGTTGCCCGACTTGATCTTCGCCGACCTCCTGTCCGGCAAACTCCCCCCGGGCGAATTTCCACAAAGCGACTACTCAATGGGATCGGGGAAAACGGTTCAAGGGATCTCGGGAAAAGGGTTTGCCGGCGCCGCCGTTAGGCTCGAGATCTCCAACCCCGGGCAAATCAAGTTCAAGGAAGCTTGGGTTCAGAACTTGGGCAAGGCCGATCATGCCAAGGAAATCGCAGGTCTCGATCATTTTGCTTTGGAGCGCGGCAAGAAGCTGTACGAGGGTTTGTGCATCACCTGCCATGGAAATACTGAAAAAGAAGGATCCCTTCCGACCGCCCTCAAGTTTCATTCCGGAGAATTCAAGAACGGTTCGGACCCCTGGAGCATGTTCCAAACCCTCGACAAAGGATATGGTCAAATGATTGCCCAGCCGCAGTATACGATCAAAGACAAGTACGCCTTGATTCATTTCATCAGGGAAAGCCTGATCAAGGAGAACAACCCCAAGCAATATTTTGAAGTGACCAAAGAGTACCTCACTCTGCTTCCTCCCAAGCTCCCGGGTTACGAGGAAAAGGTTTTGGCCATGCCCGAAGCTGGCTCCAAGCCCTATCAGAAAATGGATTTTGGGACGGCTCTCTTTTGGACCTATCAAGTGAACAAAGGAGGCTCCCCTGCAGAATGGAACATTGCCCAGAAAGGCATCGCTGTCCGACTCGACAAAGGCCCCGGAGGTATTTCCAAGGGCAAGTCATGGATCCTCTACGACGAGGACACCATGCGCGTTGCCGCCGCCTATGAAGGCAAGTTCGTGGACTGGCGGGGCATTGCTTTTGACGGTTCACACGGCACACACACCTCGATCAGGGGGGAAACCATTCTGCGCTCAGCCGACCAACCGGCGTGGCAAAATCCAGAAACCAAGGATTGGGCAGATCTTCGGATTATCGGGCGGGACGACCGAAAATTCGGCCCTTTGCCAAGGGATTGGGTTCAGTATCTCGGACTCTTTCAACATGGAGATCAAAGTGTGTTGCATTACCGGGTGGGCGATCGTGAGATTCATGAATTGCCTGGAAGAATAGAATACGGAAAAGCTTCCCTCATTATCCGCAACTTGAGGTTCGCCTCCGGCAAGGACGAACTCTTGTACAGGCTTTCTCCCAAAAAGGAGCCTGTAAACTTTCACCTCAAGGGAAGTGACGTCGCATCCATCGTCGAGGAAGGAGATTTCGTCTGTTTGAAAATCGAGGCTTCCAAGAAGGAGCAGCTTTTTGCCCTCGGTTTCTCCCAATCCGATCCGGCCACCATCGCCAGCCTTTTGCCCGAACCTGTTGATCCCCTCAGCCTGACCAAGGGTGGCCCTGCCCGCTTTGAACAAAAGGTCATCACCACTGAAGGAAGAAAAGGGAACGAGGACGATCCCTTCGCAGTCGACGTCCTGACGGTTCCGAACAAGGAAGAAAACCCCTGGAACTCCTGGATGAGGTTGGGAGGCTTTGATTTTTTCGCCGACAACCCCGACCGGGCCGCGGTCTGCACTTGGATGGGAGACGTCTGGTTGGTGGATGGGGTTTCCGGCGACCTCAAGGAATTAAAATGGAGAAGAATTTGTTCGGGCCTCTTTCAACCGCTCGGTCTCAAGATCATAGACGGTGTCATCCACGTCACTTGTCGGGATCAAATTGCCCGCCTTCATGACTTGAATGGAGATTTGGAGACCGATTGGATCGAGTGTTTCAACAACGACCACCAAGTCACCGAGCACTTTCACGAATTTGCAATGGGGCTCCAAGTCGATGGAAACGGCAACCTCTACTATGCCAAATCAGCCCGCCACGCCAAGCCTGCTCTGGTCCCTCACCACGGTACGCTCCTTCGGGTATCCCCGGACGGCAAGAGAACCGATATCGTGGCCACCGGATTCCGGGCCGCCAACGGAGTTTGTTTGAACCCGGACGGAACTTGGATCGTGACCGATCAGGAGGGACACTGGAACCCGAAGAATCGAATTAATTACGTCAAGGAGGGAGGGTTTTATGGAAACATGATGGGCTACCACGACGTCGAGGACACCTCGGACAGCGCCATGCAACAGCCCTTGGCCTGGATTACGAATGCCTTTGACCGCTCACCGGCGGAACTCCTCTGGGTCCCTGAAGACGGTAATTGGGGGGAACTCAACGGTAAGTTGCTCAACCTGAGCTACGGCTACGGAATGGCCTACCTCGTTCCTCATGAAGTCATCGAGGGACAAGCCCAGGGTGGTCTTTGTGCCTTTCCGATCGACCGGTTGCCCACTGGCATTCACCGCGGTCGCTTCCACCCCGAGACGAAGGACCTCTTCGCGGCCGGGATGTTCGCTTGGGCAGGCAGCCAACGCGGAGACGGTGGACTGTACCGGATACGCAAAACGGATAACCCCTCTTACATGCCCACACAACTGGAAGCGAGAAAGAAAAAGATTCGAATTCGGTTCAGTGAAAAGCTCCCCTTGAAAGGAACCTTCCAAGTGAGTTCATGGAGCCTAAAGCGTACCAGAAGCTACGGATCCAAGCATTACGACACGAAGAAACTCGAGGTTGCCGGTTACGCGATCAAGAAGGATTGGCTCGAATTGGATGTACCCGGACTGGCTCCGACCTGGTGCATGGAAATCAACTGCGAATTTGAAAACGGGGTCAAACGGGTCATCCATAACAGCATCCATCAGGTGAACGATGGCCAAAGCTCCTTGCCCTGAATCTTGCTCATGGACTTAGGAAAACCGGTCATCTCCCCTCCCCTTGATCCGGGCTTTCTTCCGGCTTCCGTATGGATTCGGGATTATAACTCCATGATCAAAAAATCAGGAGCAACCGTACCCTTTCGGATCGCCTTGCAGCAACCAAACGGCTCGACCGTCGTCCAATCCGGTGAACTCCTTCCCGATGAGCACCCACGAGCCGAGCTCAACTTCATGCATGTCGAGCGCCTGCTCAAGTTCATGCTTTGGTCAGGCGGCGGGAGCCGATGGTTTTGGCAGGGACCGCAATCAATCGGCGAAAGGCTCCGGCAGCGCTTTTCAAGTCACCCTTGCGGGTCATTCGACAGCGATTTTATGTTCAAGGTTTACCAGGAACCTTTTTCCGGGACAATCACCGACGAGGTTCCCGAAGCCCGAGGACTCGCCTCCCCTCTGGGACGCAACCTGGAGGGATGCCGGATCGGATTCGACTTAGGGGGGAGCGATCGCAAAGTAGCCGCAGTCATCGACGGCGAGGTCGTCTTCAGCGAGGAAACCCCTTGGGACCCGTATCATCAAACCGATACGGAATACCACAGGGCCGGAATCATGGATTCGATCGAGAAAGCAAAAGCTCACCTTCCTCTACTCGATGCCGTCGGAGGTAGCTCCGCTGGCGTTTTCGTTGACAACCGACCACGGGTGGCGTCTTTGTTCCGGGGGGTGTCCGATTCCGATTTCACCGAAAAAATCAGTTCAATGTTCATCGA
Source organism: Opitutia bacterium (assembly GCA_002722545.1). Taxonomy (GTDB): domain Bacteria; phylum Verrucomicrobiota; class Verrucomicrobiia; order Opitutales; family Seribacteraceae; genus Seribacter. Next base: position 23,409 of record PBMI01000050.1, read on the forward strand.
TTTAGGGAAAGAATTGGAGGTCCCCCTGTCCATTATCAACGACGGAGAGGTCACCGCTTTGGCCGCCAGCATGAGCTTGGAAAAGAACGCTGTTTTGGGCATAGCCATGGGAACCAGCGAAGCAACTGGATACGTCGATACCCAAGGTGGGGTAACCAGTTGGTTGAACGAGCTGGCCTTCGCCCCGGTCGATTACTCGCCCAACGCACCGGCGGACGAATGGAGTGGGGACATAGGGTGCGGGGTCCAATACTTTTCTCAACAAGCATTGGGTCGGTTGATTCCCAAAACGAGCCTGTCGGTCGACTCAAACCTCGGTTTGCCCGAGAAACTCGAGTGCGTTCAGGAATTCATGGCGAAGGGAAACGAGCAAGCCGCATCCATTTACCGAACAATCGGGATCTACCTCGGTTATGGGGTCGCTCATTATGCCTCGTTCTATGACCTCTCCCATGCTTTGATCCTTGGGCGCGTAACCTCGGGCGAAGGAGGTACGATCATTCTCGAGGAAGCCAAAAAGGCGCTGGCTATGGAATTCCCCAACTTGAACGAAACGATCACCTTTCACCAGCCTGATGAAAAAAACAAAAGGCATGGCCAGGCAATTGCGGCTGCCAGCCTTCCTGCCCTTACCTGACTTACTCTTTATGGACCACAATCCCTACCTTGAATACGCCCGTAGTTTCCAGCAACTCGCCGAGAATGGAAAAGCCCTTCCATTCGGAGGAACCCCCAAGCCCGAACGAACGGAGATTGATGAGGATGCTCCCGTCGCCTTAATCCTCTCCCCTCATCCGGACGACGAGTGCGTGATCGGAGGCCTTGCCCTCCGGCTCATGAGAGAGAGCGGTGTCCGGATCGTCAACGTAGCCATGACATTGGGGAGTAATCGCGCAAGACAGTCCGAACGTCTGGATGAACTACGCGGAGCATGCGAATGGATCGGGTTCGAACTTCAGGAAACCATTCCCGGCGGGTTTGAGCAGGTCACCCCCGAATCGAGGGACAAGGATCCCGATCATTGGAAAAAGTCCGTGGACAGACTGACGGAGATCATTGATCAGTGGGCTCCTCGGGCCATCTTCTTTCCCCATGTCGCAGATTGGAACGACACCCATATCGGCGTGCACCTCCTCACCGTGGATGCTCTGCGTCGAAGGCCGCAACTCAATAGCCTTCTGATCGAGACGGAATACTGGGGGCAAATGCCCAGCCCCAACCTGATGGTCGAGAATTCACCCGAGGAAGTCGGCGACCTCCTGGCTGCCCTCTCCCACCATGAAGGTGAGTTGAAGCGCAACGCTTTTCACCTCCGACTTCCTGCCTGGATGCAGGACAACGTACGACTCGGTGCAGAAGTGGTGGGGGGGCAAGGAGGCGAAGCCCCTGATTTCGCATTCGCCACTCTTTACCGGGTCAGTCGGTGGACAAATGGGCAAGCCATCTCGGCCTGGGAAGGCGGCAAGATGCTTCCGAGCGGAAAAGATAGCCAAGGAGCGCTCTTCTCCCCGACGACTTAGACCCCGCTTCAAGGCTTGCCTGGTGCGGGCAGGAACTGAACGGAGTCCACGATTACGTATTTTCCCTCCGTGCCCGAGGTACCGATGGTGACGGACCCGGTCCGACCCTTCTCGAAACGAAAAACGCCCAAGGAACGGAAGAGTTTTTCAATGGGAGCATGCTCGCCCTCGTTGACTTTGACCATGGTTTCGCCTTCGGCATGCCGAATGGTAACCGGAACTTCATTGGCCCTGCGGACGTTTGAATTATGAGACATCCGCACCTCATAGTGTCCGCTCTTGGGTAAATCGGGAGTAAAGGTTGCTGACTTCTTGCCCTTTGCTTCCTTCATGTCATGGAGATAGCTTTTCCCCACGAACGGAGGGGTGTGGACG
>PBMI01000027.1 GCA_002722545.1 Opitutia bacterium
ACGTACCTTGGTGGTTGCACCCAACAAGGGGCGCAAAATTTCAATCCTTTAGCACAATATGATGACGGCACTTGTAGCTTTATTGCCGTAGCACCTGACTTTGAAGACGTTACATACACATTAGGTTGTCTTGACCCTGCCGCGACCAATTACAACGCGGAAGCGGATTACGACGACGGAAATCAATGTCAATATGTAGGGGGTTGCACCAATCCTTTAGCGGACAATTACAACGTCAACGCCCAATATGACGATGGAGGGTGTCTTTTCGACGGAAACCAAAGTGTAATGCCTATTGATGCGGTGTACACCTTGGGTTGTATGGACGAGGCCGCCTCGAATTTCAATCCTCAAGCAACATCTGACGATGGTGAACAATGTGTTTACATTGGTGGATGTTTAAACGAACTCGCCGATAACTTTGATGCTACCGCACAATATGATGACGGCAGTTGTTCTTTTGATGGCAATGTGAGCGCGATGCCCGACTCGGTGGCAGGTTATCAATTAGGATGTACCGACCCTGAAGCCCAAAATTTTGATGTAAATGCAGTAGCCGACGATGGCTCATGTCAATACATCGAAGGATGTATGAATGAGTTGGCGGACAACTTCAACCCTGACGCACAATACGACTTGGGTTCTTGCACTTTTGATGGAAATTACTCTATGGTTCCCGAAGGAATTTCAGGTTATCAATTAGGGTGCACGAATCCTGAAGCCGTCAACTATGATGCTAACGCCGTAGCAGATGATGGCTCATGCCAATACATCGAAGGGTGTATGAATCAGTTGGCCGACAACTACAACCCTGAAGCCCAATATGATTTAGGTTCTTGTACTTTTGATGGACAGGCGCAAAGCATTCCCGATTCCGTTGCCAATTATCAGTTAGGATGCACCGACCCCGAAGCGCAAAATTTTGATGTAAATGCAGTAAGCGACGATGGCTCATGCCAATACATCGAAGGATGTATGAATGAGTTGGCGGACAACTACAACCCTGAAGCCCAATATGATTTAGGTTCTTGCATTTTTGATGGCAATGCTCAAAGTGTTCCTGATTCAATCAATTATAGCTTGGGTTGTACCGACCCCGAAGCGCAAAACTTCGATAACCAAGCCGAATTTGATGATGGCTCCTGTGTCTACTTAGGTGGATGTATGAATCAGCTTGCCGACAATTTTGATGCTTCCGCACAATTTGACGACGGGTCATGTATTTTTGATGGCATTCAAGCTATGGACTTTGAAGAAGCAACCTACACTTTGGGTTGTCTTGACCCTGCCGCCACGAATTACAATGAGGGCGCAGATTATGATGACGGAGACCAATGCCAATACATTGGAGGGTGTACAAATGCGTTAGCAAATAATTATAGCCAAAGTGCCCAATATGACAATGGCTCATGCGACTTCGGAGATGGCCCTATCTACGCATTGACAAGTGAGCAATACGTCTTGGGATGTATGGACGAGGCCGCGTTCAATTTTAACGCCAACGCGGATTATGACGATGGCAATCAATGTCAATACTTTGGAGGATGTGCAAATAATTTAGCGGACAATTTTGACCCCTCGGCTCAATATGACGATGGAAGTTGTCAGTTTGAATCGAACGTTTCAGTTGTTCCCGATGACTTGGCAACCTATCAATTAGGATGCACGAATCCTCAAGCGATAAACTATGATTCCAATGCAGTATTTGACGATGGCTCTTGTCAGTTCGTTGAAGGTTGCATGAATCCTGCCGCAGACAACTACAACCCTGACGCTCAATATGATTTAGGCTCGTGCATTTTTGACGGGAACGCCACGTCTTTACCTGAATCTCTTGCCAATTATCAATTAGGATGTACTGACCCTGAAGCACAGAATTACGATGCTTCCGCAGAATATGACGATGGTCAATGTCAATACATTGAAGGTTGCATGAATCCACTTGCGGACAACTACAACCCTGAAGCGCAATACGATTTAGGCTCTTGCATTTTTGATGGAAACCAAAGTAGTGTACCACAATCAGAGCAGACCTACATTTTAGGATGTACTGACCCTGCGGCAATAAACTTTGACGAAGGTGCAGATTACGACGATGGAGAACAATGTCAATATTTAGGTGGATGTACTATTCCAAGTGCAATAAACTTCAATCCTGACGCTCAATATGACAACGGCTCTTGCGATTTTGGTGATGGCCCTGCGTATGGATTAACGAGTGAGCAATATGTCTTGGGATGTATGGACGAGGCCGCATCGAACTACAACGCACAAGCGGATTATGACGATGGCAACCAATGTCAATATGTCGGTGGGTGTACGGCTGACAATGCAACCAATTTTGACCCTTCCGCTCAATATGATGACGGAACGTGTGACTTTGGCGATGGCCCTGCCTATGATTTGACAGACTTCGAGACGGATGTGTCATACGTTGGAGGTTGCTTGAACCCTCAAGCAGATAATTACAATTCAGGAGCCGATTTTGACGATGGGTCTTGCACCTTTGCCAACTTGCAAACGTCTTTGACGGGTTGCATGAATCCTGAAGCAAACAATTACGACCCGTCCGCTCAAATTGCGGGGCAATGTACGTTTGATGACGTTGAATACGATTTGACCGCCCTTGATGAAGGAGGTCAGGTGTACGTTGGTGGGTGTCTTGACCCGCTTGGAGACAACTATAATGCTAATGCAGACTATGACGATGGGTCATGCACTTTTGCCCTTTATGGTGAAGAGAATACGGGATGTATGAATCCTGAAGCCAACAACTTTGACCCAACGGCGACTATTGCAGGGACTTGCACGTTTGACGAGGTGCTATATGACCTGACGGATTTCGAGCAAGGCGTAGAATACGTTGGAGGATGTATCAATCCTGATGCCGACAACTACAACGAATCAGCAGATTTTGATGATGGCTCATGCTCGTTCAATTCACAATTTGGATGTACCCAACAAGGGGCGCAGAATTACGACCCATCGGCTCAATTTGATGATGGCTCCTGTGTATTTATTCCGATTGATTTTGAAGCAGAACAAACGACATACGGATGTACATACGAGGCCGCGACAAATTTTGACCCAACGGCAGAAATTGATGATGGCTCTTGCAACTTTACCCCTCAATCATGCGGATTAGGAAGCGAACCAACTCAACAATCAGGGTCTTTAGGTAATTAAAATGCAACAGGAACTTGCCACATATCAAACGTATGCCTCGCCTCGTAAAACGGGTGGGTTGATTGCAGGTATTTCATTAGTTACACTTGGAATAGGTGCATTGGTCTTGTATCTCGTAAAGCAATCACGAAAAGCGGATGAAGAAGCATTGAAAGAATTAATGCAAGGTGAGCCTGTACAAGTATATCAGCCTGAAGCTACAACGATTGGAGGTTTATTGGACGAACTTTTCCAATTTGGAAGAGGTACAGAAGGCATCAGTCAATCACCTGTAATACCCAAAGAAATTGGATGTAATAAAAAATGGAATAAATTAAAGGATGTAGATGAATTTAATCCATCCGCTAATTTCAATAAGTGTGGTCAAGGTGTTTTCGAGTTTCAGGAAATGCTCAATGAATCGGGCTTTTTCACATCAGTAAATGGTAGATACGATAACTCTACTTTTCAGGCACACAAGCAATGGGTAGCCACCTTTGATGAGCAAATGAATCGACCTGTCATGCAAGCGTCACAAATAGATTAAAAAGACAAAAAAAATGACTTTTGTAAATGACCAAATGGATTTATTGGTGGGCGGGTCTCAAGACTTTCCACAAAGAATGCTTGAGCAAAATTACGCTCAAAATTCACCACTTGCATTCGCGCCTGTAAGTGGGCCGCAAAAGTCATATAAAAACATTGCAGAGGCGAGTCCTGCCCCTATTGAAGAAATTAAAGAGGAACAAGAAAATCTTGCAGATAGACTCGACAAATTAGAAGCAGAGACGGCAACTAAACCAAAGTCAGTAAAAGGATTTTTTCAGAAACATCAAAAAAAAATCAAAACGGGTATCCTAATTGGTGTCGCGTTGTATGCGGGATATAGGTTGTTTTTAAAAGGGCGAATCAAGTTTGGTCATGGAGGTCATGCCTCGGCAGACCCTATGCCTCCAATGGAATCGGGCGGTGAAATCACAAGTGCAGAAATCTAATGTCAAAATTAGAGAGACAAAGGTTAGCTGAAAACACGATTGAAGGTCAATTCCCCCTGCCATCCAATATTGGTTGTAGTGGATTGGTGGATACCAATGCTCTGATGAATGCGGAAAAAACGCTTTTGTCGAACGAAGTCCTTATTGAAAAAGGAAAGGATAGGAAACTCGCCGAAGCAAAGTTGACGGCATTAGCCAAAAGGCGCAGAGAACTTGATGAATTGTACGTCTTAAAGCGGTGTAGAGACCTTGAACTTCTTGACATTGAAAAGCAAAATCTCGACACCCTTGATGCTTTGAGAGGGGATGATAAGTCATTGCCTACAAGCGGGTTTGACAACAGAACTTTGATTGGTTTGGCTTTGATTACATTTTTAGGTCTTGGCATTGCATTCTTCATCAAAAAACGTGGATAATGCCATTCAAATATTAGCAGATTTTATTGTTGAGGACAAAACGGCGGTAATCGTTTTCCTTAACGAAAATGGATATGCTGATTTGCCATTGGATGCCTCATTTATGGAGGTCAATAGGGCAGTATCCCGAAACATTTTAGACGAAGGTTTTGTCAAAAAATTATCCGAAGTCATTTTTCCGTTTCGCGGAGTAATCCCTCCTTCAGCGCAAGCGGCGGCAGAGGCAAGCGCAAGCGCAGGTGCAAGTGCAAGCGCAGGTGCAAGTGCAACGTCTTCAGCGGCCAATCCTGCAACATGGATACTGAAGGTTTTAGATATTGGAGCAGACCTTTTCATTCAAGCGAAATCAGAGGAAAATAAACGACTTGCAACGTATGCTCAATATGATTTGGCACAAAGGCAAGTACGAGACCAAACCGAAATCGCCAAACAAAAGGCGCAAGGAGATTTTTTGTTAGAATTGGTCAAGGCCCAAGAGGAAAAGGCGCAAGACAACACCGCAAGAAATCTTATTTTGCTTCTTGGCGTTGTAGCATTTTTAGGAATCGCATTTTATGCAGTCAAAAGAACTACGAAATAACCTTGCCAAGCTAATTGCTTTGCGTATTGTCGATGACCGAGAAATGGTCATTGACTTTTTGCGTTCTCGGACTGATTACGAGATTCAAGATGGATGCTCCAACGGATACCTTGCCTCAATCATGTCGGATATGGTTTTTGATGAAAAAAGCCATGAAAAATTGGGTCGTCTTCTAATGAAGGATGTCGAGTTTGTGAACTTTGACCCATTGTCTCTTGGTGCATTTTTACTTTACTTGGCTATTGTGGGAACAGGGGCTTCTACGATTGGTGCAGTACGAAGTTCGCAAGAGGCGCGAGAAAGTGCAATAAGTGGTCTTACCCTTCAGCAAGTAGAGTATGACAAGCAAATGGTTGAAAATCGGCGAGAGATGTCAAAGCAATTTTTTGCGGAGATTTTGAAAAATGAGCGCGAGATTCAAGAGCAAAAAAAGCAGGTGTTGGCAGAGGAAAGGCGAAAAAACTTAATTTATTTGGTTATTTTTATTGCGATTTTAACCGCATCCTTCGCTCTAATTATTAGAAAATAAATGGCTCAAGCACCAACTACATCACCAAACATTACAAGCACGAGTCCCGTCAGAGACGACTACTCGCAAGGGGTTCCCATGACAGGGACGTGTTATACGTCCGATGGCGTTGCGGTGGGTGTATTTCTTGTCAATGGACAATGCCCACTAGGTTTTTTTGCTGAAGCCCCAAGAGAAGAAGACAACTTCAGCAATGACGCTGATTCTCAAGAATATTCGATAGCAGATTTATTAGAGGATTTGGTGGATTTTGACCCTGATGAGGGAGAGACGGCAGAAGAAGAAATCATTGAAGTATCGGGGGGTCAGCTACGCATTTGTTACACCGCTTGCAATGCAAATGGAAATTCCTCGGCATTTGCATTTGTGGGATTGGACTCTTGTCCTGTATCGCATCCTTTTTCGCAGATGCCCGATTGCACCGAAATTAGTGATTCCTTGGCCGATTTAGTCGATAAATATGACGAATTGTTAGCGGAAGCAGAGGGAGCGAATGCAGAGCAACTACAAGCCCTTCAAGATAAAATTGCAAATTTACAAGAGGCGATGCAAGCACCTGTTGTTGCTCCACTTCCCCCGCCTCCTGCACCACAAAAGGCGGGATTCGGAGGCATTCCCCCTTGGGCAATCCTTACAGGTCTTGGCGTAGTAGCAGTAATTGCCATCCTTGGAAGCCGTCGCCGTCAGCCCGTGGTAGTTCAAGCCAAGTAAATGGCCTACCGCATCAAAAGATACACGCAAACACAAGCAAAAAAATTTGGCGTTTCGGTTAAACCATCAAAGCTAAAAGGCAAAAAACTTGATGTTTTCAAGGGTGACAAAAAAGTAGCAAGCATCGGGGCTTACGGCATGAAGGATTATCCCACATACATGGAATTAGAGCGCAAAGGCAAAGTGCCAAAAGGAACCGCTAAGGAGCGTCGTAGGCTTTACAAAATACGTCATCAAAAAGACAGAACAAAGCGAGGAAGCGCAGGTTTTTATGCGGACAAACTTTTGTGGTAAATTTATTATTTTTACAAAAAACGAAAATCTATGAAACAAAGTAGAGCAAGAGCAGTAGCGAATGCGCGTCGCACGGCTTCTAATAGAGTGAATGCAAAACGTGCTTCTATGCGTGGTGCGACAGGCAGTCCCGTTTCATTTAGCAGAGACGCGGGGGAGTTCAGAAGTGCGGCACATGGAAACTCTGAAAAAAAAGCATCTATCGCAGTTAGCAAACTTCTTCCGTTTTTGTAATGGCCGTACCAAAGCACTTACAAAAATGGACTACTCACCTTAACAAAGTGAGAAAAGCGAATCCAAGCCTTTCGCTCAAGCAAGCGATGAAAAAGGCAAAATCTTCATACAAAAAGTAATGAGTAATATTTACGATTGGTTCGGTGGAAGAAAACTTTTCTTTGGATTGATTCTTTTCATCATTGCCACGTTGCTTTTCTTATTCAGCGACAAAACAGATTTCGACGGGTGGTCTCAATTAGTCATGTGGATTTTTGGAATCTACGCAGTTGGCAATGTTGGGGAACACGTTTCGGAAGGATTGACAAAACAAAAAAAATAAATTAAAATGAAAGGTTTTTTAGACATCAAAGACCCCAACACATTCTTGGGAGGACAAAATGTTCACAACCTCTTGATTTTGGCGGGTATTGCCGTCATAATCATGGAGTGTAAGAAGAAGTGATTTGAGGAAAAATTAATGAAAGCCTCTTCAACTGAAGGGGTTTTCTTGTTTGGCGGAAATGGCAAAAAAAAGAGCAGGGCGTAAAGGAGCGGCGCAAACGCTCGCGCCGAAAAAAGAACGCATCAGCGGAAGCAAAACCAACAAGCGAGGTAGTGCATCCGCTTCAACGCGCTCTTCAATTAAATTCAGCGAGGGGCTTACAAATAAGATAAAAGCGTTTCTCAAAGAATACAACAAGGCGAATCCAACCAAAAAAATCACCTTGCCAACCGCGAAAAAGGTGGTTCGGAGAGGGATGGGCGCATATAGTTCTACCCACAGGCCAACGATTTCAGGTGGACGACCCAATTCACGTCAAGCATGGGGCATAGCACGTCTTCATGCTTTTGCAAGAAAAAAGTCTCGAAGTCAAACGGCAAAAGGCGTTGTCTCAAGTCGCCCCATCAAAAAAAGCTATACCCAAGACAATGATTTGTTATGAAATGGAAGCACAAAATCCAAGAAAAAATGGGGTTTGCCCTCGTCGTGCTTTTATTTCTTTTGTGGGGCATAGAGAAGTTTGAACACGAACGTGACTTCCAAAGGCATTTAGACCGCATAGAAACACTCCAAACCCAAAAGGATAGGTATGTGGTCAGCGTGGATTCGTTAGGCGCGGTATCGGCTCGGCAAGAAATCCTATTGCTCGACGCAAAGCATGAGTACAATTCTCTTTTACAAGATTTCACTTCTCTGAAAAATACCACGGCGCAAACCAAGGTCATTACAAGAACACAAATTGATAGCGTGTTTGTTCCCGTTGTCAGCATTGACACCTTGTTTATGGACGGCTCTTCTGCGCCGATTTACTCTTTCTCTGATACAAGCGAATTTTATTCAATCAGAGGTAAGGTTAATCCTGAATTTGCGCTGATAGAAGACATCAGCTTTTTGAATGATATTACCTTTTCCCATAGATGGGAGCGAAAAAATTTCTTGTCGAAAAAGACGTATTTTGTGGAGGTAAAAAACACCAATCCGCACGTTCAAATACAAGGTCTTCAAAATTATCAGATTCAAGAAAAAAAACGTTTTTGGGAGACAGGTAAATTTTGGTATGCAATAGGGCTTGGTACAGGAATTATGATAAAACGATAAATGTCAAATCAATCATCACTTTCATTTGGTTTCAATAGTGGTTCAGGCGGAGGCGGAGGCGGAGGCGGAACCCTAACGTCAGTCGCCGCAGGGACAGGCATTGTATGTACGCCTGACCCTATTACTGCGACAGGTTCAGTTGCCTTGGGAACAACAAATGGTCTTGTTTCTATTTTTGATGGAGGGAGTGGGCCACAAGCCACTTTAAGTGGTGCAACAGGTACGGTTCCTATTTATGACCCAACTACCTTCCCATCTACTACATTTACAATGGTGCAAAAAGGACGTGCTTTTTTTTCCATATCTGATGCGGGTGCTAATGAAAGACTTGGAGTTGGTGGGGTTGGAACTCACGATTTATTTTCTGTAACTGCAACAATATCAACTAATTGCGCGACAGGAGGGATTTTCGTTTCTTCTTTGTTGGGAAATGGAATTTTGAACCAAACCTACACTCCTGACGTCGCAAGCATTGTGTGCAATGGTTCGCTTCAAAGTCAGGTTTGGACGACCCCTGACTTTCGGGCAGGAAATAATACTTCAGGCCCAAGCGGGCCTTCCATCGATTACATACAAGTCTCTTATGTAATTGGGGGAGTTGCTTCAGGAAAGGTGCAGTTTACAGACCTCACAATAAACGTTACACAATTCAGCGACTAATGGCTCCAATAACGATTTCAGAAAAAGAACAAATGAACATTTCGGCCAACAGGTCAACAGAAGCGGTGATTATGCGAATGATTGACCTTCTCGAAGACCTTGAACGCCGTGTGGAGGCTTTAGAGAATCCATAAAAATGGCTAAACCTAAAACATCCTTTCATATTCCATCGGGTTTTGCACAAGTTGCATCAGAGTTTATGTCATGGACGTTATTTCTTGTGATGCTTGGTGAATTAGCGTGGTCGGCATCCGATAAAAAAAGAATTTTATCTTTTTACGGCATAAAGGACTGATTTTTCAACATTATATTTGTGAAAACACAACTGATGCTTGATACTTTGACACAATATGAAATGTTATGTCTCGTCGGCGGGTTGATTGGGGTGTATGTCAAGTTGAACGCTGATGTTCTGAAACTCAAGGGTAGAGTCGAGAGTCTCGAAAAAAGCGATGGCGAAGTCAAGGAGATGCTCACGACCCTTTTGAACGCGGTAAACGAAGTCAAAATACTTCTTGCCACGCATGGCATCAAGTAATGAGAGACATAAAAAAAATCATCTTGCATTGCACCGCAACGCGAGAGGGAAAAGATTATTCGGCTGACACGATACGAAAATGGCACATGAGTGAGCCAAGGATGTGGTCAGACATTGGCTATCATTTTGTTATTCGAAATGATGAAAACGGCACGATAGAGCGTGGCAGACCCGTAGAAAAGAAAGGCGCACACACGCTTGGAGAAAATTCAAATTCTATTGGAATCGCGTATGTTGGAGGTGTGGATAAAGACTTGAAAGCTAAAGACACAATGACGGCTTGTCAAGAAGAATCATTCCTTAAACTTGTTGAATCCTTACGCATTGTATTTGGTGATTTACCTGTGTTTGGGCACAACGATTTCACCAATAAAAAAGAATGTCCGAGTTTCAAAGTCAAAAAGAAGTTTCCGCAGTTGGGTGTATGAGTGACCCTCTCTTCAAAAGTTGGGCGTTTTCAAGGGCGACTCAATGTTTAACCTTCGACGAAAAAAATACTTTAATTAGTATTATCTTGCAAGACAGAAATAAAGCGATAGAAAATGCGTTAGCGCAGGAACGTCGCCAAAAAGGAAAATAACATGAAGAAAGGAAAGGGAATTGTGAATACGGCCATTGGCCTCGCTTTGCTCGGTGTAACCATTTTTGTGGTTGGCTTTGCCTTCCAAAAGGGTAAGGATAGAGCAGAAGGTTAATCCTATTCAAGATAGACACAGGTTAGGGGCTTCGCGCCCCTTTTCCTGTTTTTGTTAATTTTGTAGTGATGAATCACTTGCTATGAAAAACATTTTGCTATCTCTTTTTTTTCTTGGGTTTGTGTGGGCGGTAAGTCCTGAAAATCCTGTATTTCAGTTAGACAACATAGTTAATAAGGGTGGATGCCTTGATGAAAATGCCATCAATTATTGTTTTGATTGTAACGAAAATTTAGGCACTTGCTTATACGACAATGAGACAAGCCGAATTTGTGAAGACGCTCGTATTGCTTGGAAAAAGAGGTGGAAGCCTGATTCCGAGTATCCGACAAAATTCCAAGTTTCTACATACACGCAATGTTGGCTTGATTGGGAAGTAACTATTTATGACCGATTAGGGAATGAATTATGGTTTAGCCCCGACCCGAAGGACTCTTGGTCAGGCATGACGAACGGAGATTACGTCCAAGCGGGAGAGTATTATTTATCGATAAAAGGCCAAACAAGAGGGGGAACAAAAACTATTGATATTGTGAGTGAATTTGATGTATTTTACTGAAAACCAAACTGATGAAGAAATTATTGTGGGCGTTTTTGATGGTTTGGCCTATTCTTGCCAATGCACAAGTTGACATTTGTAAGGCTTTAGAAATCCGTGAGTCTCGAAATCCATTTTTGAGACAAAGGGTTGTACAAAATGTGGATTTGGATACCGCCGAGATAATAGTTGTGCCGCTTGTTTTTCACATTATCCATTTAGGAGAGCAAATTGGCGAGGGAACGAACATCAGCGACGAGCAAATTCAAAGTTGTGTAGTGGCATTGAATGAGGACTTCAGGAAGATAGAGGGCACAAATGGAGATGGTTTAGGGGTAGACACTAAAATTGAATTTTGTTTAGCCTCACGCTCTCCTGATAACTTGCCAACTACGGGAATTGTTAGGCACGATGCGTCTGACCTCATCTTTTCCTTCACGTTTTCAGGTCAGCAGATTTATGAAGAATATGCGCTTGATGGTGTAAGTCCAAATAGCACATTTGGCAGTCCCCAAGGCGTTCCACATACCTACATGAAAGACGTGTATGGTTGTTGGGATATTGAGGATTATCTAAACATTTGGGTAGTTAGCGAAATAGACGGAAATAATGGAGAGAGTGGTATCCAAGGATTTTCTTACGTTGGGTTCAATGATTTACAATGTGATGGTGGCCCTGTTGTATTGTACAATGTTGTTGGAACTACGGGAAATATCAAATTTGGTAATCTCAACAAAACAATTACCCACGAGATAGGTCACAATTTTAATCTCCTACACACTTTTGGGCTTGGGGGAAGCACTTGCGTTGAAACAAATTGCGAAACCCAAGGCGACCAAGTGTGTGACACACCTCCTACAACCACCAATTATGGATGTACGCCAAGTAATTGCGCTGATGCACAGGTAAACAACTACATGGATTACACCTCTCAAACTTGCCGAAATACTTTCACGCAAGGGCAAACGGAACGCATGAGAGAAGAATTGTGGTCTAAAAGAAATGGATACACGAGCAGTCTTGGGTGTATTCCCGTGGTCGATATTGATGGGGGAATCTCTAACATGGCAATAACTAACCCTAACTGCCAAACAACCTTCGACATTACTACTACCCTTGCAAATTTTGGTTTTGCCGAATTGACAAATCCCACCTTGACTTTATCGAATGGAGTAAATCAAACAAGCGCATTGATTCCTCTTTCACTTCAGGCGGGTGAAACTTATACGCACACAACACAATTTTCCTCTTTGGCTTCAGCAACCATCTATGCAAATGTTTCATTCCAACAAACCGAGTCGTTCCTTGCAAATAATGTGGCAGAAACTCAATTTGTATATGCTGATGGGAATATTCTCAAAGTAGAAATAAGCCCTGACGTTTGGTCAAATGAAATTGATTGGGAGTTGGAAGGGGAAAATGGACAAATTGTTGCTTTTGGCGGCGATTATCCCGTCTTTTCTCAAGATAGCACTTTCGTTGACGAATTTTGTCTCTTTGGAAGTTGCTACACTTTCAAGGTCTATGATACGGCAGGAGATGGCCTTTGTTCATTTGATTTTGATGATGATGGATTTTGTGATGCGAACTACAATCAGTTTATCCGATTGAGCCTCAATAACCAAGTAATTTTTGAACTGATTGAACCTGACGAACTTGATTACGGGTCTTTACTGACTTTTGATTTTTGCGACGAAATTTCTGAATGTGAAGGGGATTTGGATGGCGATAGCCATGTGGGGGTGAGCGATTTTCTCATCATGTTGTCTTACATGGGTTCCCTGTCAGAAAACAATCCACTTGTTACTGATTTTGATGGAAACGGCACGACTGATTTTAACGACTTGTCAGTTATTTTAGCGAATTACGGCACTTCGTGTCCCGCCATAGTAACGTTTGAAACTATCCTTCCGAACGTAGATGCCGAAGTTCTAAATGGAGGTAAGGAAATTGATATGGTCGGATTCTATGACTTGATGGGTCGTATAGCAGGGAATGACCGAGGAGTTTTGCCGAAGGGGATTTACATCGTTGTTACAAGTGAAAATGGAAAGATGATACGTCAAAAAATCTTGATTCAATGAAAAAAATTATCCTCTTTTTTTCTCTGATTTTATCATCTTTATTTGGGTTTGCACAATGTAATGTTGCTATCGCAGGATTTGACCCTGTTAGCCTTGAAATGACCATCATTGTTTATGATGGACATTGTGGTTCTTCTGCTGATTCGATTGGTGAATTTTTGTTGACGCTGACATTTGACCCCGTAATTCCTGCGGATGAGAATCCGTTTCCCTGTTTCTCTCCTAATGGAGATACTGACCTCCTCTTTCCGCTTGATTTACCCTTTGTGAACATTGGGGAAGGGGAAGATGAGATAATTCAAAGCGGAGACACTTTGACCTTTAATCTCATCGAAAGTCAACCTTTGGGATTAGGTACTACTTCTTGTTGGCAAGAAGCAATCAATGCGGGTGCTTTTGAATCTTGTATTGTTCTTTTTATCAATCAAATCAATGATAGTGAAACATTAGACGGAGGCACGACAGGTTTGGGAGGATTTCCATATCCTGATACAAATGTTGACGACAATGTAATTATCTTCTCTCTGACGGATGCGTGTGGGGGGTTGCCTCCACCTCCTATTTACTTCGGTTGTACTAATCCTGAAGCCACAAATTTCGACCCACAAGCAAATACAGATGATGGGTCATGTATCATAGAAGGGTGTACTGATGCGAATGCGCTGAATTTTGACCCTGAAGCAAATTCAGATGACGGCTCGTGCCTGTATGTGATTTTCGGATGTACAGACCCCTCGGCCCTGAATTACAATCCTCTTGCAAGCGTGGACGACAACTCGTGTTTATACGAAAACGCGGGGCCATCCGAGTGTCATGAAGTTTCTATTTTTGTTCCGAATGTGTTTAGCCCTAACAACGATGGGGTCAACGATGGATTTCAGGTAATCACCAAGGCCCAATGCTTTCTTGAATGGAAAACCTACATCTTTAACAGATGGGGAAGTGTAGTTTGGGAGGCAGATTCGCCTGATTCAATATGGTATGGTGAAGGATATGGTGAAACACACTATGTCTCCGATGGAGTTTACGTCTACAAAATTGAAGCCATAGGGACTTCCCCCGAAAATACTCAATCCGTTTTAGGGCACGTCACAATCTTTCGGTAATTCAAAACATTTTCCCACGTCATATTCAATTTTTGATTGATTGAATCGTAATCCGCTTGGTCAAGCCAAAGTTGTTTTTTCTTGAAAATTGGTAAGGTGGAATTGCCTTTGTAATGCTCAAGGTTTTGATATTCTGACCGACTTTTCAGCACGTCGAATTTTATGGAAATATCGTTTAATGGCTTTGTAAAGTCGGACTGAAAATCCTCAAGACGAAGGACAATCATGTTATAGGCCATTCTTGGAAATTCATGGAACATGAAATTCAACTTGACGTGTCTCAATTCCATGATATTATCGAATCTACCCTTCGTTTGATAATTTCTGTCTGCCATGATTTCTGACCCGAATGCACCTGCAATGTTTGGTAGGTTATTGTCTTTAACGCTATAAATTTCTGCGTCAAGGAAGGTTTTGAAATCTACTTTATGCAGGTGTTCAGGAAGATGCCACTTCTTTTCGAAGAAACTTTGAAGCCAAGAGTAAGGCTCTCTTACAACACAAACAATAAGCAAGTCCTTTGGATATTTCTCTTGTCGCTTTGACCAAAAATGCTTGTGCCCATATTCTTTGGTGTGAGGCAAATCAAGGTTGTGTTCTATCAATCGTTGCGTGTAGTATGTTCCACTACACCTTTCTCCAATCAATTTGAATCTTGTAATGTCCTTTATTTCTCTTCTTGAAAAGGGGGTAGTGGGGTAAGAAAATTTTTGCATCAGTCGAAAAGGTCTTTCATTTCAGTTACCTCTACATCCTCAATTTCACTTTCGTCCGCTTCCTGTAATGCTTGTGCGAAGACATTGGGCTTATGAAAGTCTGATGATGATTTTTTTACTTCAATTATTTCGTTTCCATCAAGAGAAAGCATATCACCCCTTTCCGACAAGTTATCATAATGCAGTCCTGACCCAAGCTGAAATTCCTTTGGGACAAGTTTAAGAAGTTGTTTCAAACAAGTTTTTTTCAGCATCCAACCTTGCGGGTCTTTGTCTTTATTGAACCAAATGCCCTTATTACCCGCTTTACTCATACGCTGAATTTCTTTGAGTTCTCCCTCTGACATTACTTTGAACATTGGTTCACTATTACGAAACTTTACAATGCAATAAACGTGAGTTACTGACCCACGTTCACCCGAAGCGGGTTTGTGAGACAAGTAAGGCTCCAAACCCAAGCCCCAATCAAATTCATCCATTTCATAGACAATTTCTGCGCTTATGCTTTTGATTTCAGGGTTTCGATAGGCAATCTTGATGAGTCCTTGGTATCCTAATTGAAATTGGCAAGCATTGCCGTAGGGAATAAGCCACGCTTCGCCAACTTCGGGTGACGGGGATAAACCATGTTCTGCACATAGCAATAAGGAAGCAAAAAGGCTTGCAGGGTTCTTTTCAACTACTCCCAACAACTTTTTGTCTCTTTTTACGGCATTGAAAGCCATCGCAAGAAATCGCTCTACATTGATGTTCGGGTTGTTTTCAAGCAAAGATTCAACGCGGTCTTTGTAGGCGTACAACTGATTTTTGAAAATGGCAGTTGCGTTTTTAGCCTTTGACGGCGTTGTTTTTGATGTAGACATGGTAATCGTAGTATTGGTCTAATTTGAAAGTGGTTGAAAAGGCTTCGTCTCTTACTTCTTCCCAAGCGATTCGACCGATTATTTTGTTATTATTTGAGTCTATTTTTTTCAAAGTATTAATCAAATCCCTTTTAAAAGATTGGATTTCACGCTCACCAACTCCGTGCTTGGTTGGGTCAATCAGAATGTCTGAAATATGAAGCACATACTCAAACATTTCTTTGCTATTGGAGGCGATGGTTTTAATCTCCTCACGATTCTTCTTTTTCGTCGTCAAGCGCATCTCGTAAGGTTTTAGTGAGTTTATTTGCGGTTTTCGCCAAGTGATACCAAGCGCGGTATTCTTGGTATTTTTTTTGAGCATAGGTCTTTACTTTTTGTGCCAACGAAATTCCTCCAAAAACCAATGATAGCCCTAAAGTCAATAGGATGCCTGAAACCTTGTGAGTGAAATTGTTGTTTGCGTGTCTCCATTGAAATGCCAAATTTTCAGGCAAATAAAGAAGAATGTAAATAAGTGAAAGGAGCAGATAAAATTCAACCGCTACTTTTAGAATACAAACGATTACCTCAATCATGACGCTACAAGATTACAGGCGTGAGCCTCTTCTAAATAATTGTATTCCGCGAGGTATTCTCCATAAACACCTCTTATGATGTTATCAGGCTCGTTTTTTATCAGTTCTTCTATCATGGTCTTTCCATCCATTAGTGAAGTTGTTTTAACATGGTATCGTTCTGCAATTTTCTCAAGATTTGAAAAACTTACGTTTTGACCTTTTTTCCAAGCACTTAAAGTTTGACGGCTAATTCCTGTTTCACTTTGAACGTCATTCATTGTCTTGTTTTTGAAAAACATATAGACGTACAAACCCTTGACTCGACTCATGGCTATTTTTTTGATAAGCCTATGAAATTGGTGTTTCGTATTATTCATCATAATTGACTTGTGTAGTAAACTTTTTCAACCTCTGCAAACTCAACCTTTTCTTTACATGAATGAGCAAGCGGGCAATTACGGCATCTTAACATAGAAGGACGTGCCTTAAATCCTTTTTCAAGCGTTTGCTCTAAATACACTTTGGCATCACGCAAAACCCTTTCGTGAAGGTCGTATTCATCTTCGTCGATTTCTGCTTTTATGATGCGATAGTCTTTTTCATTAGTTGTGCTGAATATCCAAAAATAGAATGGCACGTCGTCAGTTTGAAAAAGGTTTCTTGCAATGTATTTGTAGTGAATCGCTTGCGTCAACACCTTCATTTTGGGTTTGTAGGCATTCGCTATATCCTCCCATCCAAGAGGATTCCATTTGTCCCTAATTAGCCCTGACGCTTTTAGGTCAATGATGGCAAGTTGACCATCCACCTCGGCAATAATATCAGTAGTTCCTCTTGCATCACCATATTCGATTTCCTCACCTATACTTTTGATTTTCACATCATAATGCTTCAATAAGGCTTTGTAGTTCGCGACTTGATACTCCATGCGCTCATACGCTTTTGAGAGATTTCCATTTTTTAGTCTGACGGGTTCAGGCACTCTTTCACTATCGTAAGGCGGTAAAGCCCCTGTACATTCATATTCAAACCATTGACCGAGAAGTTGTGCATCGGAAGGTGGAAAAACAACCCCGTCTACATATTGAGCCTTGATTTTCAAACCACATTCTTCTCCTTCAATGTAATCTTGCATTCTTTTCAGAATGCTTTGGCTGATTTTCCTGTCACTCATCGGGCCAAGATTTTAGTTTGTACCGATTAATAGTCGGATGAAAGTATTTTATCATAATTGCTCGAACTTCCATTTTGGTAAACCCCTCTGATTTTAAAAAAGCATTAAGCCAAGGGTGTGAAACTGCTGAAGTTCCCACTTTGCGTTCGAGCATCGCATGAAATGGCTTCTTCATGCCTCATAGTATCCATTTTCGTCCTCCCACACGACACAATGAGCCATCGTCTCTATCCACACCTTTGCGCCACAGGAAAGTGGCTTATTTGGCTCGTATTTGATTATGGCGACAACTTCACCATCATTCCAAATCTCGACCTTTTGTCCATAGATGTTTTCCTTGCTCGTTTTGCAAGTGATTACGGGGTCATCAGTACCATTTTTGGCATTTGCCTTTATTTTGTGCTGATTGATATGGATACGCTTAATGATTCCGTGTGGCATTTTTCCATGATTTTTTTTCCGCTTCAATCTTTTTGTAACGCGACTTTAGTTGTCTAGCATCTATCTTATTTGTCATGAATTGGTCAAGTGCTTTGGCTTTATCTCGATAGTGCAAAAGACGACCTAATCTTATTGTGGTTTTGGGGTCAGAAGATGCGTCCTTTTTATTAGACCAATAGACGAATGCAGTTGAGGCTAAAGCGATGAAAATTACGACGTACAGGTGTAAGTATTGCATATCAAAATAATTGTACCCCCGACAGGACTCGAACCTGTAATCTACGCATTAGAAGTGCGTTGCTTTGTCCATTAAGCTACGGAGGCTACGGAATCAAATATGAAACTCAGAGGAAGATGGCTTTTGGATTGCCAAAATTTTGTCGTCGTAATCCTTCTTTTTGCCATAGGTTTTTCGCCAATTCCTACGACTTTCCGCCTTTCGATTTTCCGTCAAAAATTCTTGAACATATTGCTCAAATGAAATTATTTCAGAAGAAAATCGTCCGTTTGTTCTTTGACGCATCCACGACAAGACTTGGGTCTTTGAGTATCGCTTGTTTTTTCGATTTTTTGTTGTTTTGCCACGGGGGTCGCCCGCTTTACCTTTTGACCATTCTTGGCGGGTTGCTAACTTGGTTTTGTTCCCATCGACATTTACGCGCTCTTTTAGTTTAACGGGGAGACCAATCAGGTTGACATTTGAAGAGGATTTTTTTACATCCAAGATGTTACTTTTCCACCTTTCAAACAAACCTGACTCTATGTGATTTACAATGTCTTGAAGGTTGTCTTTTGATACAAAATCATCATGACACTTGTAGTGAAAGGAGCCTCCCTTGTATTCAATGTAGGGGGTTTGTCCATACGCGGCTTCTGCCAACCGCAAAGCATTTTCCAAGTCTTGCATAAGACGAAGTTTTGGGGTTTATTAAGTGTTGTCGGCGACAAGGTATGTCAATCATGCTTTACTTCCAAACCACTCCCTAATTTTCGTAAATTGCTGAAATGTTTGACAATCCCTATTTTACCTACGCGGGCATGAATAATCCGATGGGCGCAATGCCGTACATCGTGAGTTTGAGCAATTTGAACACGACTGAATCGGAGGTAAACTTATTCAATGCACAAGAGAATTTAACGGCAATCAATAAGGGATTACCTGATGGGGTGGTTGCCAATGCAGAAGCCATTTATGAAATGCCTACGGCGCAAACATTTTCTTGTTATCAAAATGCGCCATTGCTTGGCTTCCGAGATGAAACTGATTTCAGCCTTGTTTTATCAGGGGGAGGGACACCCCGCTCTTTTAAGCTAAATGCAGATGTAGTAACCAATACGGCAAAAACCTTATCAGGTGGTTATGCAGGAATTGAGAACCCCTTTGTTTATCGACTTGACTCAAGTAGAGCGGATGTTTCTGCAACGGCTGAGGGATTTTCATCAAGTTTGCGATTTATTTTTTCGGTGGTAAGTTCAGAACAAATTAGGGGCAATGATATTGTCGAAATTCTTGTTAATAATACCACCACTTTTCCTTGTACGGACAGGTTCCCTTTGACCAAAATCACAACAGGATTCAACAATTCTGATAGTTCGGACGCATCTTCTTATGGTGAAATTTTGTCCACCACAAACTTCACACCACTTGGAATTGACCATATCCTCCTTCAATCTGAAAACGTCGCCAAAATAGGTACAAACCCCATCCTTCTTTCCGTAAAAGATGCTACGGGCAATCGTGATAGAAAAGAAATTGCTTTGGCAAATAGCCCCTACATACGACCCAATCAAAGACTCATTTCATCTATCAATGATATTGATGGGTCAACCGAATTGACGCTTACAATCCCCCCTGAAACAATACTCGAATTATTTTTGTACCCAACAAATAGAATGGTTATATGATTAGACAAAGAACACAATTTGCGATTGCCCATGACAATCCAATTTTGGCGCGAGTACGTCAATTTTATGACACCCTAAAGAGTGACCCGTACATCATTTTTGTGGAGAACAAAAATACCACTACCATTCAGGTTGACCTTTTTAACGCACAGAACAATATCGGAGTGCAAAATAGAGGTTTGCCTATCGGCGTGTCGGTCAATACGTCTTTCAATTATTCCACAGGGTCTAATCTAACCTCCTCTTTCAACACGGGTACAGGGACTTTCAATGCAGGAACTACTGCCTCTTTTGCGGGCAAGGGGACGAGTTACGATTTATCAGGGCTGACCATATCACAAGCGGCAGAGGTCTTTCAGAACGATACAACTTTCTCCATTAGCACAATTATTGTACGAGATGGTGCATCGGCAAGATTAGATTTCAAATTCGCAACTGACGACGACACTCTTACTGATTTAGTCGTTGGGGCACAAACATTTGCATTAACAAAAACTGATTCGGGATATACACTCTACGCAGGAGCAAGAAGTACATATTTGGAGTTCTTGCAACAGGTATCCATTCGTCCTATGTCAATGGAAGGCAACTTTTTTGAGAGTACGAATCCCGCAGTTATTCAAAGCAATGACATTTTTGTGACACAAGCAGATGTAACGGGCGAAAATCAAAAAAGATTTTTGTCAGCTAATCTTGACCCGTACATGAGAAGCAGTCAAAGAACACTACCGAATTTTAACATGATAAATGGGGAGACGACCTTGACTCTGACTTTACCTCCCACGTCGCGAACCACCTTTTTCTTGTTCTCAACGATGGAAATGGATGTGGCAGAGCAACTTTCTCACGAGGTAGACCCTGAAAATATGGACGATGCTAAAATTGAAGGTGATGAAAAGCCCTTTGACGACTACATTTTGCCCACAGATGGATATTCCTTCTAATGTGGAAATAAAATGTTTGCATTTATTGCATCCGTTTACTATGAGTTGTAATCTTGCGAAAAAACAATCCCATGAATAAAAAAATCCTTTGGATTAGCATTGCTTCAGTAGCCACGTTAGGAATTGGTGGTTTCTTATTTTGGAGAAGTAGAAAAAAGAAAAAAGAAGCCGAGGCACTTGCCGCAGGACAAGTCGAAGCATCGGAGGATACAAAGCAAATTGAAGGAGAACAAGAGCAAGACAAAACGCCACCTCCCCATATTGATATTGAAGAAAATGTCGTTTACCTGTCCGCCAAATGGTGTCCCGCTTGCCAAACAAACGAGAAAACGGCTCAAGCACTTTATGCCAAGTACAAAGACAAGGTGGAGTTTCGTATGGTCGATGCAGATGAGGAAATTGCGAAAAGTTATGGATTTCAACTTGGGTTGCGGTCAATTCCTGTATTGGCTTTCGTAAGTGAAGGGGGTGTTCTTGAAACAATGATTGGGCCAAAATCAATGCAGGAATATGACCAAATGTTTGCAAAATATTTTCCTTCATTAAACCCTGCCAAGCCAAAGGCAAAAATGGTAAAAACGCCCGTACAAGAAGAACCTCCCACCCCTCCCATTCCACAAATTGAACCACCCGTAGCGCAAAGTGAAGAAGTCAAACAACTTCCTGCGCCAACCTCGAATGGGGTCAAAGAAGAAGAAGAAACCACACAAGATGCTTGATTTTTACAACCTTCCATACTCTCTCGATGCCATTGAGCCAATTATTTCAAGAGAAACAATGGATGTCCACTTTAATTCCCATTACAAAGGTTATTACGACAAAACTCTTGAAGAAATGGAGCGATTAGGTATTAGGGCAGATTTAGTCACGATGGTTGACAAAAATTTGTACGAACAATCGCAAAAGTTGAAAGACAATTTTGGTGGTTTTTACAACCATTCTATGTTTTGGTATATGTTGAGGCCAAACGGAAATTCCAACTTTGTGCCGCAACGTCAAGCCCTAAAATTTATTCAAAGAGATTTTGGGTCATTTGAGGTTTTTAAAAAGGAGTTTTTGGACAAGGCAAAAGCAAGGTTTGGGAGTGGGTGGACATGGTGGGTGCTAAATACCGACACGGGAAAAACTGAAATTATTTCAACTCCGAACCAAGATTTTCCTGAAATGGACAAGTACGGAAGAAAAGTTCCACTTTTGGGAGTTGACGTTTGGGAACACGCCTATTATTTGGATTACAAGAATGGCCGTCCTGATTACGTTAAAAACGTCTTGGAAAACTCAATTAATTGGGGTTATATCGAAGACCGAATTTTACAAGCGACCCAAGCGGTATGAGCCGTCACGATGTCAATGACGCAAGCAAAAATTTTTATGGTGAAATAATTGATTCACTTTGGGAAAATAAACCCGTAAGTGTCGTGCGCTATGGTGATGGGGAGTTGGCCTGTGTCATGTTGCACAACACGGGTCGCGGAGGCAAAAACGCAGATGGAGACGACTATTATCCTCCGCTTTGCAATTCTATAAAGGAAACCCTTGTTAACCCAATTTCATCGGAAAATTTCTTTCAATGCCTTGGAAGTCATTGTCGAGATATTGGATTTGTAACAGAACTCAAACGAGTCGGTATTTGGAATGAGTCGATTCCTTTTAGAGACGCATTTGTTTTTGTTCACGCGGGAATTGATGGACGCTTGCAAGAACTAATAGACCTCTTGAACACGAAGTATAGCATATTCGTTGCCCCAAAATATCTACATGAATTGAAAATTGATTTCAATCGTGTAATTGAAGCACCTGTAAGGGGGTCGTGGCGCGATTCTGAAAGGCTCGAACAAGCGATAGAGGATGTTTTACCCGATGACGAAATGGCGATTGTAATTATGCCCGTAGGGATGGGTGCAGTTCCTTTAATCCACTCCCTTTACCGACGACACGGAAGCAAACACACTTTTATTGATTTTGGAAGCCCTTTCGATGCGTATGTCGATTCTCATGTTCATCGCTCACATTTTGATTTGATAGAAAACAAACTTGACTTATGAATTACGGAACAAAACAAGAAGTAGACAGGCTATTAGAAGAAGCGAACACAATCATGATGGAAATTCAGCACCTTGATGTTACGCCTGAAGAAAAATCAAGAGCAAAAGCTAAATGTATGGCGTTGTACAATCAAATCAAGTTGCTTGACCCCTACACCTATGATTTGCTCACTAAAACATTTGACAATGGATGATTTCAAGGTATTCACCCTATTGTACTTAGCATTTTTGACTGCCTTCATGTTTTTTTATTGTCGGAATGATGTGGATGACTGACTAAATTTGCCCAACGATTAAAAAACTTTTCATGTTTGCCCGTAGAGAAGTCGCCGATAAGTGAGCGGTGAGGATAGAAATACATTGATAGATTATCACCCGCATCTTCAATCGGAATGATATACCATACATTCACGGGATGACATAAGATTGCAAGAAAATCCACATCTTTTTTCGTGTATTTGTTCTTGCTTCTTGTTCCACTTCCAATTTTTCCTACATACGTGTCACCTGAAGTTTCGGTGGGGCGTGTAGCCGTTAGCATTTTCACTTGAACACGCATCAGCGTTGACCCATTGTCCACGACAAAATCATATTTACAAGGGGCGTAAGGACGGGAGGCGATAAGCCCCAACTCCATTGTTTGTGCAAGAAAAAGCACCTCCCCAATGTTGTCCATGCTCTAAACTACATGAACACCAATTAAAAAGGTGCTTTTCTGCCCATATTTGTCAACAATCTTTTAGGAATTACCTGCCTTGTCCTCGATATGGCTTTTTGTAATTCGCGCTTGCTTTGTGCTTGCTTGACTTTGTTTTGGCGTGAACGCCTTTACGCTTTGTTGTATTTCCTACAACCACATTGCTTGTTGCTCCAATTTTTCGTGACATTAAAATATAGTTTTTCTTAATTCTCCTGAAATGGGGTTTTTGTCCGCGAAGTACCGAGCAACTTTCGTTGTGCCTCCAAAGCGATTTTCAACTTCGACCATATCAGAATAAATGATGTATTTGTCGTGGTGGCGCAAGGTATGGATAGTTGCACTCAATCGCGTATTTCCAAGGTCTCTTATCGCCTCTAATGAGGTAATGCTACCATGTTTACTTAGATAGTCAACCAATCGGTTTTTGTGAGTCTTTTTCATTTAAAATCTTGAGGGTTTATGATTACGACATCTCCCACGATAGGGGAGTTAATGTAGTGAGATGCCAATTCATTGTATTTGAGGTTACGAATCAAGCCTTCTTCATTTATGATAGCCGTCATGACCTTTCCTTTGAAGGTAAAACTCAATGGCTCAATAAAACCGCCTACATAGCGTTGAAAAAATCTCAAGGTATCGTCATTAGGAATGTCAATGATTTCAATGTATTGCGATGCGACACGCACTACAATGGCTTGTCCTTTGGAGAGGTCTTGCAGTTCGGTACTCATACCTTATTCATGGAGTTTAGGGTGTTCAAAAGAGAAGAGAGTTCAGAGGCGTAAGCGTCCGTTCCTTTTTCACCCCCAATAGACCATTCTTTGAGCGCATTCATTGTTTCCCACAAAGAATACGTCTTGTAGTCGTAGATGCGAAAAGGAATCGGCTCATGGCCGTCTGATGGGGTGTATTCAAGCACCCACTCCTTTTGAATTTTATCGTCACCGCTTGGGGTCGGATAATAAGGCTCTCCAAGCAATTCTATAAGTTCGTAGTAAGTCATATTGCTCAAAGTACCTGTACGGCTTGTTTGCAAACGAGGGATTTCATCGCCTTCGATGTACACTTTGATTTGTCCCTTGTCGGGATGGGGGTGATTAGGCTCTATATGCCTCATATTGTAGGGATTAAAGGGTTTGAACGCAAGGTAAAGTAAACTTGACTTAAACGCAAAAAAAGGAGGCGTTGCCTCCAATTTTTCAATTCATATTATCAATAATTCCCACAAAGAGTTCAGTCAAATCAATTCGTTCTCCTGATGCTATTTTAATTGCGGCATAGGGATGGTCAGAGGCAAGTGCCATTGATACACTTTGAAGGTCATAGATTGTTGTAATTGTGTTAGTCTCCTCATTTAAAACAACCTTTACTGCTGATGCAGAAAAACAGGATGCGTCGTCTTTTTCAGATGCCGCAAAGACCATGAATGAATTATTCATCGCATCGACATCACAATAGTTCGCATTGACTTCAAAATATACCTTGTGGAAGTTCTCCTCAGAATAGGCTACGCTAACAGAGGCGGGCTGATTGTAGAACTCAGTATTGGCACTCAGAAACATTTGACCATAAGCACAACCGATGGTAGATGCCGAAACAAACAGAGTTGCAAATAAATTTTTTAGGGTCTTCATAACTATGGGATTTGGGGTTTAACTCTATCGTAAAGTTAAGTACACTTTACATACAAGTCAAGTTTTGAAAGTGTGAAAAAAAGAAAAAAGGGGCCAAAGCCCCTAATTTCACTATTCTATCCCCTGCGAAATTACTTCACCTTCTTGATAATGAAGTAAGCCGCTACACCGACGCCGATTGCAATCAATGCTTGTTGTGTTGAAAGACCAAAAATCTTTGGCTCTCCATTGCCCGATTGATTTGCGAATCTTGCAAGTTGTCCTGTCCCGCCTTTTTTGGTTCTCATAAATTTACCGCTTGCCTTACTGAATTTTTTAGAGAGAGGGTCAGATACGGAAGTTCCCGTCCTTTTTTGTTGGAATGTTGGGTCTGTTGAACTTACTGAACCGCCCTTACAACGATTAGAGCAGGTGTATAAACAACAATTTCCAATTTCGGTTTCATCCCACTCCATTTCATGCAAAGGAACATCGCCTGACAATTCAGGATTGTTGTTGCACTCACAATCACAAGTGATAACCGCATCAAAACAAGTATATGCCATAATTTTTTCTGTTATTATTTGGTGTCAGAGGCTTTTCGGGGACAATTTGCTCTCGCAACAGCGCATCCAAAACGACTACAAGATTGTGCATACACATTCCCTTCTGCATCAACGCAGTCTACACAACACACCCTTGGCCCCGCTTTTCTACCCCTTTTTGGAACGCGCATTGGGATTCCACTTTGACCTCTGAATTTTTTGTGTCTCATTTTTCTTTTTTTAAATACTTAAAGGCTTCACACCTGCCTTTTTGAGCAAAGGAGCGGCTAAAAAGTACCACGCACCCACGCCGACCATGATAAGACCGACCTCGTGCAAGAAATTGCTCATGGTTGCTCCACGACCTGATTGCATAAGGAATTTGGCGTTTTTACTTTGAACGCTTGACCTGCGAACGGGAATGATTCTTTTTCCTCCCGCTTGACCTCTAAATGCTTGTTGTCCTACCACCGCCTGTGGCGTACAAGCCTTTTCGCAATCTTGTTCACTTTCACCAAGGGCTACGCAATCGGCAAATTGGGGATAGACACTACAAGCACCGCTTGCCCTATTGGGCTGATTGAATTTTTGTGCCATAATATTCTTTCAATTTAAACTGCAATTTAAGGATTATTATTTACCTTTTTTTCGTTGTTGTTGGCGGTAAACTTTTGCGGCAGTACCTCGACCAATTTCCATAGCCTTTTTGTTGCTTTTTCCCTCGGCGCGATAACGTGCGGCGACCTTCATTGCCAACTTATCGAAGTCGGAAACCTTTTTACGAGGCTTTTTTGTCGTCCCGCCTTTCTCCATTTCTTTTGGAGCAAACTTATCCGCATATAAAAGGTTGAACGCGCTATCAGGGCTTGAAAACTCTTTCATGTTTCTGACCAAGCCTTCAAGTCCGTCTTTGGCTTTGATTTGCGTCTTTTGAAATTTCATGGTAAAATCCAAATCAGGCTTAACCTTGAACTTTTTACCATTCGGCAACGTAATTGTCCCCTTGTCAAAATCGGCAATGGATTCGGCAGAGCGCATAACATTTCCGTTTATGTTGTAGACGTTGTAAGTGATTGTTTCGCGCCCCGTTTTACCGCCTTTTTCCATAGTCCTACGCCCCTTGTCCATCGTACCAACAGAAGCGTACTTCCTACGTCCCATCGAACGCTCCATTCCTGCGCTTTCGTCGCGTCGGTCTTTACGGCTTTGTTGCTTGGTGCGTCCTGCACCTCTTCTCATGGCAAGGCTTTCATCTAACTTATCGTCGTAACCCTGTCTGTGCATACCCCCGTGAGCCATGCTTGTAAGTAAGCGTACCTGAAGAAACTTTTTGAGAGCCTGAAGAGCATCCGCTTCTGTTGCGAAGCCGCCTCTCGATTTTCCTGAATGAAAATCCACCCATTCAAACGGCTTTGTTAATCTTCTATCTCCTTCAAGGATTGCATAGTTTGTCGGATTCATACCCTGTGACATCAAAAAATCCCGAATTTCTTGATGTAAGGAATCCGTATGGGCGATACCTCCGTGAGCCATCTTTCTACTTCCCTTATCCATAGTACCTACTGAAGCGTACTTCCTGCGTCCCATCGACTTCTCCATAGCCGCGCTTTCATCTCTGCGGTCTTTACGGCTTTGTTGTTTTGAACGTCCTGCACCTCTTCTCATGGCAAGGCTTTCATCTAACTTATCGTCATAGCCTTGGCGATGTGTTTTACCTCCGTGAGCAAATTCTGACGTGTAGTAGCGGGGAGTAGGCAAATCGAAGGTCGCTTTATCCTCGTATGCTTTTTTCAAGGCTTTATCTCGTTCCGCAAACTTTTGCCCAATGTCATGTTGAGCATATTCCCGAAGGGATGAAAGTTGGTCGTCAGAATCCATTTTCTTAATGCTTCGTTCGGCAACTTTGCCGACGTGCTTATGCCTCATCTTTTGTTCGGAACTGACGTTGCCTCCGTGCATGAAACGTTTTGGCATTCCCTCAATGATTTTATCTATTTCACCATCGCGCTCCATATCAATCAAATATTTCCTCTTACCATTTACTACAATGAAATTTAGATAATCGTTGTCTTCATCCTCATCAACAACCGCGTGAACTTCACTATTTTTTGTTTTGAATGCAACCAAATCAATAGAAGGGTAATAAATCACTTCCGCTTTCTTCAGCGCGTCTTTACTCAATCTAATTTCCCCATATCGCGAACCGCCAAGTTCAGCCATTCCGTCACTCTCGTAACTCACCACTTCGCCTCCTTGAGCCATCTTTCTACCCTCCTTGTCCATCACGATTACGGGAACGAGTTTTGTGCCTTTTTCTTCGTCTAATTTGGCAATGTACCTTTGTCCATCTCGGCTTGTGTGCTTGTTAAATGGTTTGATGGATGCCCATTCTTCAGCCGTCAACACACGACCTCCGTGTGCAAACGATTTAGTCCAATACCCGCCAAAGAGTGCATAAGCGTACCCCATAGCCCCCGCAACATCTGCAAACTTTTGAGTATCGGGGTCTAACAACTCACCCGTTTTATCCAAAATGAGTTTTTGCATTTCGGCAGGACTCAACTTGTCTCCCACTACGCCTCCATGAGCAAAATCGTTGATGTATAAGGTTTCGGACTTGACGCTACCGAAGTCGAACGCTTCTGCAATTTCGTCCCTATCAATCGTGGAATCCTCCTCAAAAGTTCCTGTTTCGTCTCTACTGACATAGAAATTGTAGCCTTCAAGCGATTCAGCATCCAATGAAATCCTGCCCTTGTCGGTTTGGATTTCTACGGACATCTTGCCATAAAAGGGATTGGTGTCTGCGTCGATTGAGAACGCTTGATACTCCCCATAATTGCCTCTGACATCACCTCCTAGGTGTTCACGCACAAGCATAATTTGTGGGTCGTAAGTATCATCCGTTTTTGTGAATCGAACATCAAAGACAAAGGGAGCGGAGTAGTTGTAAGAGTTGTCTCCTTGCAATTCATCTTCAATGGCATCTTCAATGTCGTCAATGGTAACGCCATCCTTTACTTCACCCGTGTAAAACTCGTCGTCGTCTTCGTCGTCACCATCAGGGAGGTCGAACAATTCAGGCGCGGCATCCATCACATAGATGTCGTGGTCAACGGCAAGTTTGTCCACCAAATCTTGTGGGGAAAGAGGGTCTCCACCGAACATCTTTTTGGCATCATCCATATCTTCGTAGTCGATTTCTGTGCCATCCATCAGCATAAAGACCTCCGTGACACTCTCAACCCTTGGCTTATCACCTGTTGTGCCACCCATAGCAAATTTCTTGCCTTTTCTTTGAGCAGAGCCGACTAAAGCCCCAATTCCTGCGGCAATTAAATACTGAATCATATCTGTTTTTTTACAGGTTGAAAATACAAATTTTAAGAAAGACTTTTTTTGGTGTTATTTCCAAAATATTTGGATACCAACGATTATGAAGGACAAAACCAAGCAAACTATCGTCTTGATAGTCAAAGGTTCTTTGAGAATCCACCATGTTAAAAATGCAAACGACAAAATACCCGTGGCAAAAGAGATAATCCGAGAAGGCCAAATCAAACCATCGTAGAACCCTGCGACGTTTGCGGTTCCTTTGATAAAAAGAATCGAAATCAAAGTGCCTCCAACAAGTGATAATGTCCAAGGATTATCCTTTGCCCATGTATTCAAAAATTGAGCATTGGTTTGAAACCAAATGATTACTTGTGCAAGCAAAAAGCATAGGATACCAAAAAAAAGACTTTTCATAGACCGCAAAATTACTCAAAAAAAGAGGGGCCGAAGCCCCTCTCCAATCAACCCCTCTCCATTTGTAGAAGGAAACCCCAACCCTCACACAAAGCCATCAAAGGGGCGTTTCAATGTTACCAAAGTTACGTTTTTTTCTTGAAGAATTTATGATGAAAAAGCCGCCTAAAACAAGAAGCGCACTTCCTATGATGACAAGGCGGGTGAGACCCTGTTCTTGGCTTTTAATTCCGTCTTCTCCCGAATAGTTGCGAGGGTCAAGCGGTGCAAGTGCGCCTGTAAGTCCATAATCACTATCTGTCTCCTCTGCAATCGCTTCGCTTTCAAATGCACACGCACTTGAATCTAATCCCGTTTCAGGAATGGCGGCCATGTATGCGTTTGTAACCCGTACATCTCCGTATTTTCCTGCGCTATCGTCCCAAAAACTTTTTTGGCTTGTCGAGCGGGTATCTATATGGATAAATGTCTTGTAGATTCCAATTCCATTTATGCCATTGGCCCTCAACTTGCGATAAAGTGGCCCTTTGCATTTGAAATCATCATAAAATTGTTGAAGGTAGAGGTTTGAGTTCTGAATAAATTGACAATCAATCGCCCTTGCGTTCGGGGGAAGGTGACGAGAATTATTCGCTCCATCTACCAAATCATTCCCAAGGGGCGTTCGCATAGTGCTTGTAACGCGAATCGGAGTGTTGAAGTGGTCACGGATTATTTGCAGACCATTGATTACTCTATCGTCGAGAAAATGGCATTTAGGAGCATCCAATGACTTTGAGTACAACTCCTTCTCATTGAAGTTTTTGGTTATTTGCCGTGTGCCGTCTTTGCAAATATGCGCCATTACTTGCCGTTGTCTCTGCGGTAATTCAAAATGCGTAATTCGTACTTAATTAAATCCCACGCAACAACGGCTGACAAAGAAGCCAACATTCCAATCAAAAATGCTTTTTTATCGCTTGCCGTCATGGAAACAAAAATAATTCAAAAAACAATATGTATTTTTGAAGTATGTCTTATCAAATGTGTTACGGGCAGTATGTGGCTAATGACCCGTGCTACCCTCTTTGCTCAAAGCCTGATGGAAGTGGATGTGATACAAGCCCTGTCGCCAATCCGCAAGGGGCTAATCCTTTCGGTTTAACGGGAGACCCGTATAGCGTTACATATAGTGACCAAGGCTCCATAACGGGCAATTTTGATACCCGTACCTACGTTCCTACGATTGACCCTTATCAGAGCCAAGTACCCCCAAGCATGAAGAAATTTCATGGGTTTGGAGGCTTTCGTGAAAATAGGGGTGAATACACGACTTTTGTGAGTTACGCAGGTGAAATCGATGCCTTTGCCAATCAGAGCGGAATGGCTGAATCGCTTACTCAAGACGGAAAGACAACATCTTTGACTGCCGTCCCTCGTTTTAGCACGTCTAATTTCTTTTCTGACGGGGAAATGAATGGCGTGATTCCAAGACGCAAAAGAAGACGCGGAAGACGACGTGTGGGGCAGGATTTTGAAATCACCATCGTACCCGAAAGCCAAGGCTTCTGATAGATGCGTGATTTGTCAGGCTTCATTCCCAACAACACTTTAGGCTTCCGTAACCAAACGGGGATTCGTGGTTTTTCTGATAGGGTTTATGACAAGCCCAAAAGAGTTTGCTACTGCGAGGATAAATTTGGAAATTATATAGGCACTTGCACGGACGAAAATCCCACTATTACGGGTCGCAGGTGTCATTGTTGTACCCAATTTAGTTCATAATGGCAACACCTCTCGGAGATTATTGTGAGTGTTATTTGGACGTGAATGGAGACGACAAATTTTGCGATTCGTGCCGCGATTCTAAAAATGATGGTTCATGCGGATGTTGTGCCGCGATTATTGCGCGATGCAAAGCATCCCAAGTTGGTGGTCAAAACATGAAGAGGTTAAGCGGAGCCTCACGAGATGCAAAGGTTCACATAGGACTTACGATTACCCTTGTAGCCTTATTAGGGTATGTCCTTGCCCGTCAATTTGAGAAGTAAATTAGATTTTTCCCTCGTTCACCATTTCGGCGGTGATTCCATTTGGTACTCCATCGAAATCCTTGACTACACCATAATCCGTGATTACACCATCAATGATGTAATTAGAATCTGCGTTTTTTATCGCGATTATATCAATAAGATTGGCATCCAATCTTTCTCCAACTACTCTTGAAACGGGCACGCGCGATGAATAAACGGCTTTTTTGGCTTCTGCTACAACACTCATTTTATTCTCAAATTTCTCCATGATAATCCACGCAGGAATCCCACCTCGATGGATTTTTCAATAATTTTTTGTTTTAATTGTCCGTCAGAAAGACGATTCAATTCACCATTGCGTAAAGGTAACTCTAAAACTTGGTTGCCCCTGAAGTTATACTCTTCGTTGGGAAGCATGACTTTGATGTTTCCGAGGTTATCCATCGCAAGAATAGGAAAAGGCACTTCTTTCATGGTAATACGACCCGAGGGAATCACATTGTACTCTTGGTCAAAATCTTGACTCGTGATTTTATATCCATTTTTACTGAAGCGCATCCTTCAATAAAGATAAGGTTTTAATCAGTAGCGTAATACACAATCGTACCGACCAAAACTGCGCCTACCACACCTAAAAAAATCGGTGATTGCAAGATAGATTTTTTGTCTTGAGATTTTGATGGAGCAAAAACAGGGGCTTGATAAGATTGGTTTTGAACTTGGTTTTGAGTTTGCGAATCTTGCTCGTCAAAGACCTCAATGTCATCCGCCTCTTGAGTGTCATCAGGCTCTTGTTCTTGAGTGTCTTCGGGTTCCTCGTCCTGCGTGTCTTCAGGTTCCTCTTCCTGTGTGTCTTCGGGTTCCTCTTCCTGTGTGTCTTCGGGTTCTTCCTCGACTACTTCAAACATATCTGCCACCTCCTCAGCACTTTCATCCGCAAAAAGAGATTTTAATTGTTCGTCATCAATTTGCCCCTGCTCAATACTTTCAATAAGGTCATTATCTGCCCCTGCTACTTCGATTTCAGGGTCATCAGGCAAGAAAACTCCTTCGGGTTCGCGGTCATCGTCCGTGAGGCTTGTACGGGCATCATTTACTCCCTCTTGTACTTCTACTTCCCCACGAAATTCTGCAACAACTTCCTGTCCTTCAGGTGTAACTTCGTAGTAAGGTAATTTTACCAAACCTTCAGGCAAAGGCAACGTTTCCCATCCATTACTATTGGAAGTGGGGCTGAATGTTTGGGCCGTCACATATCCATCAAATAAAACGTCATCTTCGTCAAACCAATCATATTGTCCAATCAAAGATTCAGGCAATAAGGTAGAACCTGAAGAAGTGTTTTGGGGTGAAAAAGCACCGCGCCAATCAAACTCATCGGGATACCTTTCATACATCTTTGTTACCACGCAAGCCATCCGACTTTTTTGAGATGCGTCAAGTGCCAACCCTTCAGGAGAGGTCATGAAGTTTGCGTTGGTTTGCAACGTGGCATATTCCAATATTTCATCATCCGAAGCATCCGACAATGCTTCAATTCCCTGCTCATTAACTAAATAATTTCGCAACCAATCAGCATATATGGCATCATTTTCTGCCTGATTTTCTTGTTGTCCAAACGCATTAGACGTGCCTTGCCACCACGCAGTTCCTAAAGGATTGTTTTGTACATCGTAGCCCTCACATACTCCATCATTTTGCCAATTCCAATGGTAAAGCGCACAATAAGCGTCTAATTGGTAAGGATTATCTTCTTCGGCACATTCCGATGCAACCTCGGAATATTCTTGAAACATTTTATCAGTAGAAAAGTCCCGATTGTACATTTCATCAAAGTCAGAATGCGGTAGCAATTCCCCCAACTCCATACGGCAACCCGTTTCATAATCAGAAATTGATTTGTGAAGACCTGTTCCCGAACCTAATCCCGAAACAAATAGATTGTAGACTTTAAAATCGCAACCACTTCCTACGCCTCCAATAGTCTCCCATGTTTCGCCTGTCAAATCAAAGTAATCCTCTACACTACAAATAGCATCAGGATTGTAAAAAGGATTCAAAGCATACGCGGCAGGATTTGGCGAATCAATGCGCTCTCCATGTTTCCTAAACTTGAACAAAGGAATAGCAATTTGACCTACGTCATCACCTGTGCTTACATCCACATCGCCCCACGCCGTTTCAGCAATCGGGTTGACCTCTGACGAAGGGTAACGGGTTACATTGTACACATACGAGTCAAATCCATTAACCATGCAGGTTTTGACTTGCAGACCAAAAAACGGGCTATTTGGATTGGTTATTGTCGTCAATGGCCCTTCAACTCCTGCATATTGTGGAGTACCATCGAAAGCGTAATCGACAATTTCATTGCTTGCTTTCAAAACCTTCAATGAAATATCTACATCTTCGCCTTTGCCCCCGTGGTCAAGGTTCAATTTTGCTCCGACTTTATCGCCGAAGGTGCATTGCAATCGAGGCTCACTTACAGAAATCCATTCAGGTGGAGACCCGCAGTCTTTCACCCACATTTTGCAAGAATTTCTACGAGCCTCAAATTCAGGCGACCCAAATGGAAATAATAAAGTGAATGAAGGGTTTTGCCAATTTCTACACGCAATGTCGCAATCGGTATCGTAAGGAACGCCGTCCTCAAACTCATAAGTTGTGCTTACGCTACCATCAGAACTCGTACAAGTGCAAACGCCCATTTTCTTGTTTTTGTGTGATTCTACTGCTAAAATACAGGTTTTCACACTTTTTTTTGACCAAAGATTTGGATGTAAGTAAAGTGTGCTTTACATTCGTATCAGAGTTAAGAGTTCAACCCCCAATCAAAAGTGATGTATTATATCGTCAGCACTACGAGCCAATCTGTTTCAGGCGGTGCTATTTGGTATTCAGGAAGGAAGGAGGAATGCGAAAAGGTCTTTCCTCGCATCAAGCGATTCTTCGAGAATACGTCAGACGAATTTGAAATCACCGATGTCAAACCCAACAAACCCTTTGTGTGATGAAACCCCACGAGAATATGGTCAAAAAGTTGAAGTTGAGCGAAACGCAACAACTTGAACTCGAAATCTGCGCTCTTCAAGCGAAAATAGTATTCCTGAAGAATCAGCGCGACAGGTACAAAATGCTTTACAAGCATGAAGTCGAAAAGAACACATGGGACGCGAATAGGGCAAAGTTTTTGAGGGAGAAAAGACAAAACATCGTCCTTGAAATCGTTGACCAAATCGAAGCCGACAAGGATAAAATTATCGTTGACGCTTACGGACTTCGTGGGCCATCTTTGGATAGCCAATACCTTGAGTATGCGATTTCTGCGGGATTGGTTGCTATCGAAAATGGCACTTCAGAATGGTCTGAAAGCTATGGGGATTGGTTGCCCACAGAAGACGCAATGGGATTCCTGAATCATGAGACTGAAAAGGATGAAGAGCGTTACAATGAGGGCTTGAAGAAATTGTTGCATTACCCTAACCCCAAGACGGATGAAGTTCAAGGAAGAATTTAAGATTGTCTTGCCAAACGTCGCCATGACTACGGCATACGGCATTGACAATGACCGCGCAAATGACGTGGAAATGGACACTACGATTTGCATCGACCCTGACCATACCTATGGCGGGTGGTACGAAACTTATGATGTCGCGACAGGCGGTGATAGGTTTCACGCAGAGGGCGTTCTTGAGACGCGCCACGATGAAAATGGAAATGTTTTTCTCACGGGCTATGATGGATGTTTTGAGTTGCCCGACTTTATCCTTGAACGCCTTGTCGAAAAAGGCATAATCGACGAACTATGAGCATGAAAACCTGTATCCTTTGTGGTGAGCCATACGAAGGGCACGGCCACAACACCGCTCCCCTTCACAACTATAAAAATGAGCGTTGTTGCGATGAGTGTAACTACACACAAGTCGTTCCCGCTAGAATCGAATTGTTTTTTAACCAATCCAAGTGACATGAATGAGACGATGTATAGTGATTTCGCCGACCCATTGAAAGAGAACGTGGATTCCTTGACTGCACAACAAGAGAAGTTTAATGACCATATTAACCTTGAACACGTCTTTGATGACGTGGTGGGTGCAAACCCTTATGAGGGGACGAAGATGGGCGCAGAACTTGTTTCTCAACTGCGTCAGAACCAATTTCGCGTCATGACGGATGACCAAATTGATGCGTTTGTAGACGTTTTGATTCGCGCATTTGACATCAAAAACCGAATCTGATGCAGAAGATGGGATATAATGGACATGCCAATCGACCAACGTGGCTCATGAGCGTTTGGGAGGTCATGGCATCGCTTGCTGATGAAGCCAAAGAGTCGCAAAAGTCAAGCGTTGATGCCTCGTGGTGTGAAGATGCTTTTGATGAGATGGTGGAATACATGATGCCTCATTCAAAAATCGGTGGAAACATTGTTACTGACCTTTTGGACTACGCAAAGAATGAAATTGATTGGGATGAAATTTCTGATGACGTAAATGAAATTTTGAATCAATGATAGATTGGAAAAAACACCCAAACACGGCATTTGTGATGTTTGGATGGGCGGGAGTAATCCTGTGCCTTGTGATTTTGTTAATATGGAAATACCTTGTTGGATGAAAAAAGAAAAAAACAAAGACGCTCACTTCAAAGAGTGGTTACTTGGATGCTCCAAAGAGCATAAAATCTTTCTGATGGAACAAGCTATCAGAGACAACAATGTGGGAGCATACTTTGCTATGACCAAAGTGTTCTTGGAAACACCTATCGCGCAAGGCGGGGTTCCTTCAAGTGACATTCCTAATCCTGCCGATAAAGGTTTACGAATCGATTACAATTCAGGCGGTGGTCTTGACCAAAGAGTTGCGTTCAAAAAGGGAAAAGAATGACACGGAAAAGCACGAAAGCAAAACCCATGAATCCTGACGAAATCAAGTTGGGCTACCTCCGACTCGATTGGGATTCAAAAATCAACGCATTACGACAAGCCAAGGAAAAGCAAGATTTGGGGAACTATTTAACTCTACTCACATGGTTAGATGAAACGCCTACTCGGTTTGGGGGCGTTCCCATCCACCATATTCCTGACGAGGCTTTTTGGTCTTGCTCGTAATGGAAGCCCCTTCGGGGGCTTTTATCTTTTATTTCAAAAACAAATTATTATGAAAAATTTTTTAATTCAATTTATTTCAGAATGGTATGCAGTTTTGCTTGCCTTCTTTTGCCTATTATATTCCGTGACTTTGGGTCTTTTAGGGTATAATGATGAGGCTTTGTACACGGCACATTGGGCAGGAACAATCTTGCTTTTCTCAATCGCTATACGTCAAAGAAGAACAACAAGATGAGTATCACGATGTTTGTTACGGGATTTGTAATATTCTGCATCTACATGGGGATGCTGATATGGAATATTTACAACGGACATAAAATCACAGAGAAAAAATCGCCATATTCTGAATCACAAACAGATGAGATAGATATGGATGGGATGGGAGATTTCTCACGATTCCCTTTTAAAAAAGAGGATTAGTCTTTCAAGGTTTATTTACTTTCTCAAGGCTAGTACAATTACTACTGCCGCGACCAATCCTCCAAGAAAGATTGGATTATTTATCCCAAATGTATTCAGGTTTCTGACAATTTTTTGTCTGCGATTTTTGGCACGAGCCTGACGCATATTTCTATCATGAATAGCCTTGGCTTCTGCCCGCCTTTGTGCAAGCAAAGCGGGTGTCACACAACCTCCACGTCCACATCGAGACGGCATGATTATCCTCTTTTTTGACTTGCCATCATAGGGTCATATCCTCCGATGAAGTTCTCTCCCTCACGTCCTTGACAACATTTTGTACAATTTTGTGTGCGAGGGCAGTCATCTAATTGAGTAATACTACCATCCTCATTAACACAATTACACTTCTTGTAAATTTTCAATTTGCCAATTAATCCACCTGCGGCAACCAACCACCAAGGCGGTTCTGAAATTAAGTCGTCGTCCATAGGCATTTCATCTTTGCCTGTTGCTGAAGCAAAAGGAGTGAAGTCAGGTTGAAATGACAACCCGCCAAACTCTAATCGCCGATTTGATTTTTTTCCTTTATGCTTCACGACTCAATATATTTCTATTAGGAACAACCACAAGTGTTACGAAACCCAAAACGACTATTGCTTCCCGAAGCCGAGCGCATATCCCTTTTTTTACCTCTTCCTTTAGGGTCTTTTGCGCTTGTAATTGAACCTACGCTTCCTTCATATTGACAAAGAGTGGGATAAACTGACCCGTCAATGGAAGTTAACCCAAAATTCCAATCTTGGTCTGCGCTTGGATTGTAGTTGTTCGCACTTGGGTCGGTGCATCCATAATTGATATAAGGGCATTCTTGGGGAATCAAGTAATTTAATTGATTTTCACCCAAATGAGTATGACCCTTGTAATACCCCAAACTCTCACTCCAACTACAAGTCACTAATTGGTCACTCAAAGGAACGGGATTACCTTGTGGCCCATCTTGGGGAATAAGAGACGGGTCAAGCCATACACACGTTCCCGCTTCCTCTGAATTGGGATTGTAATTTATTGCGCTTGGAATTGTACATCCCGTGTTTGGAATAGGTAATAGTTGAGAGCCTGAATGCTCCCGAAAACCTCTTTTTCCCGAAGCCGCCATCATACCCATTGCAACACCGCCACGTTGGGCTTGTGCTTGGGTGATACGAGGCCGTAAAACTCCAATCCCTGTTTGAGCGCGTTGAACTAAACTCATACGTCCTGTGCCGCCGCTAAAAGCCATCATACCCATCGCCACTCCTCCATTTTCCGCTTGGGCAAGACTAAAGCGTCTTTTTGGTCTCATAGCGGCCTGACCGCTTGCTTTTCTATATCTTCTCATGATTTGAATTTTTAAGTAAGAACACCTGCTTTTACCATTTCACTTGGCGAAAACGCAAAAAAGCGACCATCCCTAACCTTTTTTATCGCCTGTTCAACGGCTTTTGACCTTTGATTTGCCCTAAAAGACCCGACATATCGAAGACTTGTCCAATTCTTACGTCGGTTAGCTTTGAAAATATAATAGGTCTTCATTTTGCTAAAATACTGAATTTGGATATTTTAATTTTTAGATTTTCTTTGACGATAACGTGCTAAATCGCTTGTTTATCCTTCATGTTCTTTCCTCTTAATATTCAGGTAAGCATAAATAATTGCGGAAGAAACACCCGCAAAAAACGCAATACCCGCGATAGTTGCTCCCTCCTTTTTTTGTTTAGATACTTGAGAGCCGACATAAGCTGAAACTCCTGTCAAACTCAAAAATATTGCCATGTCTTTTGCAGAGAGCATAGACAACAAACCCGTGGAATCGTTTTTCAAAATTTTTATTTACATGCCGAGTTCAAAATCAAACCACCGAGTACACCCCCTGCGACCATACCACCAACTGCACCCATTAATTTGTTAGGGAATAGAGCCAAACCTGCAACGGCTCCAATACCAATAGATAAAGAATGTAGCGTTAGTTGCTTATCAGTACCACAAATGCCCTTTTGACCCGTAGCCGAGCGCATCGAACCTCCTATTGGCTCTTGGCCTACATTTGGTCTTCCTCCTTGTTGTCTTGGACAATAAGTTTGATTGACCCTAAAAGCGCAATGATTACAAAAATTTCCGTCAGAAAAGTCAACCATATTGATATTGAACGCATCAAATCCCGTCAATCCTGTATCAATCGTTTCACCCTTACAATTTAAACTCACATACGAGTTTGCTTGTGTAGGCGAAAGACATGTCCTACAATTTCTTATTGCCATCTTTTATAATCTTTATTGTTACTTCTTTTTCCGAAGCAAGAAGTATGCTCCGATAGCAATCACCGAAAGCCCAATTAGGGTTACATTCTTTGGTGGCGCGATTTTACTTATTGCTTTTTCTCCCGTAGCTTGACGCATCGTCGCCTTTGGCCCAAGAGGGGGGATACGACGCTTTTGGACAATTTTAGAATTTGTCAAGGACGCGATGGAAGAACCTTTACAATTTGCTCTACCGATTGTTTCAGCGGCAGATTCACTTGATGCACACACGCTAAGTGTGTTGCCTGAACTACACCTTACATAGTACATCGTACTGCATCTGTTGCAACAAGGTTGCATACTTCCCACTACTCCACAACCACAATTTGCCAAATCTCCAACTGCCATCTTTTTAGAATCTTAATTATTACTTCTTTTTCCGAAGGATGAAGTATGCTCCGAGGCCAATCACCGCAAGCGCAATAAGGGTTACATTTTTTGGTGGCGCGATTTTACTTGGTCGGTTAGCAAGTGCTTCTCTATCGGCATCCGTCAACTTTGATTCATCAACGCCACTTTGTCTGCGGAAACCTCTTCCCGAAGCCGAGCGCATCGGAGACGCTTTCCGCTTGAAAGGTTTCGTATAAGAGCCTACCGCCCCTGATTCACAAGGGTCGGGAAAGTCGCCACAACAACTGCAACCATTGGGGTAAGCCCCACACTGCCCTGCCTCCTGTTTTGTTCC
>PBMI01000051.1 GCA_002722545.1 Opitutia bacterium
GCTTCTTCCTCGGCAACAGGCTCTTCGGATTTCGCTTCCTCGGCGGGGGCTTCTCCTAAAAGGGGTGCAGCGGATTTCTTCGCCCGTGCCAATTTTGCGGAAGCTTTTTTCTCAGCTCTTTCCAACCATTCGTCGGGGCTTAATCGGCCCTGACGAATAAGGCTTTTGGCTGTATCGGTGGGTTGGGCCCCTACGCCCAGCCAATGGTCAATACGATCCATCTTGAGCTTAAGCTCTTCCGTGCGGGCGTGTGCTTGCGGGTTATAAGTACCTAACACCTCGATAAACTTGCCGTCTCGGCGTACCGTTGATGGAGCTACAACCATGCGATAAAATGGAGCATGACGAGCACCGTGTCTTTGCAATCGAATCTTGATCATGAGGAACGAGGTAAATGTGTACTGAGAATTTGCAGAAAAGAGGAAAAACAAAGGGAATATACTGCCTTTTGTCAATGAAATTCAACTTTGTGCGTGAACCTCGCCTAAGTGCGTTAGGCTCATCATACTCGTCTTATTAAGCTCCCGAAAAACTTGAGTTTTTTTTAAACAAATGTTTATGTAACACCCTTTATGCTGACAAGCACTCATTCCAGTAAACGATCGGATAGCACTAAAACCAAAAACAGACTATGAGACGGAACCGAGGGGCTCTTTGCCACACGCGGTTTTGCAGGTGTCACCAGGAGGGGTGTCGCAAACAGAGCCCACACAAACTTAGCTACAGCTCATCATCTACGGTTCAAAGGAAGGGATGGTGATGGCAATGCTTAAAGGAAGAATTGAGCCGATCAATGCTCAACGGTTTAAATACCTTAAGGATTCTCTCAATTCGGCGGGAGAAACGCCTCTCTCAACTCGGGAGATATTTCGTGCTCTCATCCTCCCCATTGCCAACGATCAAGCCAAAAGCGCTAACTCAAAAGAAATCCTTGCCCAACTTGTCGCTCGCAGTTTTCCGGAACCTGTTCGGTTCATCGAGAGAATGCAGAGGCGTTTTTTGGGTGAACTCGCCGACATCTTTATCAACGAACTTCAACGAACTTATCCTCACGCCACGAAAAAAGAACTTTATTGGAATTTCCATTTGGTGATTTCTTCTTTGTTGGGAACGCTTGCCCAACAAAGACGTCTGCATGATTTCTCGAGAGGTCTTTGCGATGATAGTGACTCCGAAGATATGCGCAACCGGCTCATTGATTTTGTTTCAACCGCCTTCGATGCCGGAATTTGCTCTCCCCGCTCATGAGAAAAATAATTCTGCTCATTCCTGTTCTTAGCCTTCTTTTCGGATGCGTCCGACCCTCGGACATGCAAGAAAAGTCACTTCACGAGGTTGTGCCAGCCACTTGGAGTTCCGCAGCGTCTTCTCGCAACCAAAGCTCCGAGAGCAATCGGACTTTTTGGGTTGAGGAATTTACGGATCCAGACTTAATCAAAGCCATCAGGAAAGCTTGGATATCGAATCCGAGTCTTTTAGCCATGGCGGAAAGAGTTTTGGCCTCGGGAGAAGACGCCATTATCGCAGGAGCTAGTCTCTACCCTAACGCAAGAGCCGATCTTTCCGGTTCTCGCAGCAAACGAAACTTGATCGGTTTTAACTTTCCCAACGGTGAAACCTCATTCACAACCAACAGCTTCAATGCTGGAATCAACCTTAGCTGGGAGCTCGATTTATGGGGCAAGCTAAGAGACCGTCGTAATTCCGCGAAGATTAGATTCAAAGGCACTCAAGCCGAATACTTGGCCGCTCGCCTATCCTTGGCTGGACAAATAGCCAAAGCTTGGTTTGAGATTATTGAAAGCGAAGGGCAGCTCCGAATATCCAGAAATACAAACTTCACTTACTCACAAAATCAATCGTATATCCAAGATCGATACGAGAAAGGCTTGGCTAGCGCCTTGGATAACGACCTTGCGAGCACAACTCTTTCCTCAGCAAAGGCAAACCTCGCAAGAAGAAACCGAGCCCACCTGCTTTCAATCAGGAAACTACAGCTTTTATTGGGGGCGTACCCAGACGGATTGATGGATCGCAATGATTCGATGGCTCTTCCCTTCCTGGATTCTGCATCGATTTCTTCGTCACCAACCGAAACTCTGTCCAAAAGACATGATCTAAAAGCCGCCACACTTGAGGTGCAAGCAAGCGGTATCGACCTTGGGGTTTCTCAAAAAAGCCTTCTGCCGTCTCTTTCGATTGCGGGTGGACCCGGAAGCCGTTCGGGAGAATTCGAAAATTTACTCGAGCAAAGGTTTCGAATTTGGGATCTTACCGGCGCGATGTCTCAACCGATTTTCCAAGCGGGGCGGTTGCGAGCGCAAATCCGCAAAACGAAAGCTTTGCAAGGGAACGCTATTAAAAACTTCAAGGCAGCAGCGCTTCAAGCTTTTTTAGAAGTTGAGAATTCTCTCTCAGGAGAACAACTTATCAAAGAAGAAGAAGTTCAGCTGGAAAAGGCAACGAAAGCGGCCGAATCGGCGGCCAA
Organism: Opitutia bacterium; assembly: GCA_002722545.1. Taxonomy (GTDB): domain Bacteria; phylum Verrucomicrobiota; class Verrucomicrobiia; order Opitutales; family Seribacteraceae; genus Seribacter. Next base: position 2,489 of record PBMI01000051.1, read on the forward strand.
AATTTCATGGGATCGATACCAACGCGGCGTAGAAGGTATTTTCAATACCCTAGAGGCTCAAAGACGAGCGTTTGAAGCAGAAAGCAGGTTACTTTCCGTTCGAAAGGAAAGAATTTTAAATCGAATAAATCTTTACCTTGCATTGGGCATGAATGCACTTCCCGAAAAGCCATGACAAAACTACTCATTCCTATCCTGATCCTCAGTGTCATGTTTGGAGTTGCGTGGTATTTGGTGGAATTGCGGCCCGAACCGAAAGGTCGGGAGATCGAAAGGGAAATCCCCTTTGTAGAGGCCGTATTGGCCAAAGAGCAAACCCTCCGATCATCCGTACGAACTCACGGGATCGTTAGACCTCGGACCCGAACCACCCTCATTGCGGAAGTATCAGGCATAATCGAGAAAGTCGCTCCGTTTAGGGAAGAGGAAAATTCATCCAACCATCAAAACACAGTATTGGCCTCATTCCGAGCCGGCGGATTTTTTCGCAAAGGAGACCTCTTGCTCAAAATCGAGGACGTCGATCTCCAAGCTGCGATAGCCGAAGCCAAAGCCAACCTGACAAGAGCCAATCTTCAGCTTTTACAGGAACAAGAATTTGCCAAACAGGCAAAAATCGAATGGGGAGAAAGGGACTGGAAAAAAGCCCCTGCCCTAGTGAAGCGAATTCCTCAAATCCTCAAAGCGGAAGCGGAAAATGATGCTGCGGAAGCTCGACTTGCACAGGCCTCGAAAAACCTTAGTCGCTCTAGTGTGCGGGCTCCTTTTGAAGGCAGAATTCTCCAAACCATGGCAGATGTCGGACAGCAAGTAGGACCCGTATCTTCTTCTGCCCTTGCCGAAATCTATGCCTTGGATGCAGCAGAGATTGATCTAGCTCTGAGCCAGGCTGAAATGAGCTTTCTCGGATTTGACGATGGGTTTCTTGGAAAGGCTAACTTTAAAGTTCAGGCAGATGTACTGGACGAAGGCGAAAACATATTACACACAGGCTCTTTGGATCGGTCGGAAGGCATCGTAGACAAAAGGACACGCCTGACCAATTTGGTAGTTCAAATCAACAACTGCTTCGCAAATCCCTTTTCCGATCTCTCTCCTTCCGATCCCTTGGCCATCGGACAATTCGTGAACTTGCTTCTCAGAGGCCAAACGGTTCGGGCGTTTGTGATTCCGGAATCAGCTTTTCGGACCGAAAATCAAATCCTCGTAGTAGATGAAAACCAACGACTACTTGCTCGCAAAGTTTCGGTACTACACCGAATCGGAAATGAAGTCTGGGTCCATGATGGAATTGCAGAAGGGGATCGAGTCTGCATAACTCCTATGGATGTTTTTGCGGTCGGCATGCAGGTTCGGATTCCCCATGAGGATACAGACGCAAACCGCACTGCGAAATGATTGCCTGGTTTGCCAAAAATGGAGTAGCTGCAAACCTACTGCTCGGAATCATCGTGATTTCGGGAATTTTTTCCATCCGTGGAATGAAGATGGAACTTTTTCCTGACTTTGATCTCGATTTGGTTTCCATCTCAGTAGCTTACCCCGGTGCAGCTCCGCTAGAGGTGGAGGATGGCATATGTAAGCAAATTGAGGAGAAGATTTGGGATTTGAGCGGCATTAAAGAGATTGTTTCCTACTCGCGCGAAGATCAGGGAGTGGTCGGCGTACAAGTTGAGCGGGGTACGAATCCTCAGGAATTAGCCGACAAAATTAAAGTAAGAGTAGACTCAATCCTGAATTTCCCCAAGGAAGCGGAAAAGCCAATGGTTGAGGTCGCAACTCAAAAAAGAAGAGTACTTGCCCTTGCCATACATGGGAATTGCGACGAGAAATCATTGAGCAAGCTTGCTGAAGAAACTCTGGATGATCTGACAAATCTTCCCGGTATCACCCAAGTGGAAGTCGCAGGAATTCGAAAACCGGAAATTGGTATAGAAGTTTCGGAATCATCTTTGCGTGAACATGGTCTGAGCTTCGACGATGTAGCCCAAACCTTGAAAAGAAATTCCATCGACATCCCCGGAGGAATGGCTCGGACTTCATCCGGAGAAACACTTCTGCGATCCGTTGGCAAGGCTCAGGATGGAAAACAATTTGACGAAATCAAACTATTGACCAACCCGAACGGGTCCAACTTGAAACTCAGTGATCTCGCTCAGGTAAAAGACGGCTTCGAAGATAAGGTCTTATTCACCGAATTTTCAAACGAGCCCGCAGTTACCTTGAGAGTCTTCCGGGTAGGAAACCAAAGCCCCATCGAGATTTCCAAACAAGTTACGGATTATGTTGAGACGATCAAGCCGACCTTACCCGAAGGCATTTCCATGACCTTGTGGCAGGATTCCTCCTTTTATTTGCAAGGTAGATTGGAAATGATGATCCGAAATGCATTTCAGGGACTATTGCTGGTTTTTTTAGTTCTCTCCCTTTTTCTTCGTCCTTCTCTCGCGGTTTGGGTCGCCTTGGGTCTACCAATTTCATTTATGGGTGCATTTGCAACCATGGGGGTTCTGGGAGCCTCCATTAATTTGGTTTCTCTCTTCGCCTTTATCGTCGTACTAGGTATCCTGGTAGACGATGCCATCGTCGTAGGTGAATCAGTATACACCCTCGGCTCAAAAGGGGGGAAAGCCCTTCAAGCTTCCATCAAAGGCACCCACTTGGTCGCCATGCCCGTTACTTTTGCTATCCTTACAAGCATGGTGGCATTCGTTCCCATGCTCTTCCTCCCAGGATGGTTAGGCAAATTGATGAAGGATATTCCTCTTGTGGTCATACCCGCGCTGTTCTTCTCCTTAGTCGAGTCCAAGTTCATTCTTCCCTATCACCTTAGCCTATGCCGTTTTGATCAATTGCCAAAAAATTTCTTAGCAAAGTTGCAAAGCAAGGTGTCCTCCGGCTTGGAAAATTTCATAAAGCTTCGCTACCAGCCTTTTCTACAAAAATGCCTCGAATGGAGATACTTAACTCTAGCTAGCTTCCTAGGCTTGTTACTCGTGACTTTCGGCTTGATCATGGGCGGACATGTTCCAAGCATCCGCGGTGTACCCCCGGTCCCTTCAGACTATATTTCGGTAAAGATCCTAATGCGGGACGGAGTACCCGCAGAGACTACCCAAAAAGCCGTCAAAGAGGTCGAACGGGCACGCATCGAATTGATTGACTTCTTACTGAGCAAGGGCGAGCCCAATCCTTTTAAGTACGTTATGAAAACCATGGGAGCTCAGCCTTTCTCGGGGGGGCCGCGGGAAGATACAAGAATTGTAACAGGATCCAATCGAGGCGAAATCAGCGTCGAATTAATCAAATCGGAAGATCGAACTCGTTCAGCTCCGCAGATTTCCGCCTTGTGGCGAGAGCGCATTGGTCCTCTGCCTGGACTAAAGGAACTGTTTTTCGGAGATGTTGCCGCTGGAGGAAGTAAGACCGCTATCGACGTCAGAATTTCCGGTCACGATTTGAAGGATATGGGAAACGCGGCTGATGAATTAAAAGAGAAGCTTGGAACCTACGAAGGCCTCTTCGACATTACGGATACCTACTCGGGCGGGAAGCGCGAAATGAAAATCGAACTCAATTCAAATGGCCGAGCACTTGGTCTTACGCAGTCGGACTTAGGCAGACAGATCAGACAAGCTTATTACGGTGAGGAGATCCAGCGCATCCAAAGGGAACGGGACGAGGTGAAGGTTATGCTACGATACCCACTAAAGGACAGAAAGAGCCTCACCTCATTATCAAATCTGCGCGTGCGTTCAAATAGTGGTATCGAAGCTCCCTTGAACGAGGTGGCCACGATCGAGTTGGGTCAAGGCTACCCGACAATCAGAAGGTCGGATCGGGCACGCATCATTAACGTAAAGACTTCCGCAGATAAGGAATACGCCAACATCCCTATGATAGAAAAGGACATTGGTTTGAATTTCTTTCCTTCCTTGAAAGAGAAGTACCCGAAGCTTCGATTCACTTTCGTTGGAGAAAAAAAGGAGCAGGATGAAAGCGATTCGGGGTTGGCGCGGGCAGGAGGTATCTGTCTTTTTGTGATTTACGGCTTACTTGCCATTCCCTTTCGTTCCTACCTTCAACCATTTTTGATTATGTCAGTGATTCCCTTTGGTCTTATTGGTGCGGTTTTCGGGCATTTCCTCTTTGATCTGCCGCTCAGCCAACTCTCCCATTTCGGGCTGATTGCCCTGACTGGGGTGGTGATCAACGATAGTCTAGTCTTAGTTCATTACGTAAATAAACGCGCTTGCGAGACAAATATAATCGAAGCAGCCCTAGAAGGAGGGATTGCTCGCTTCCGACCGATCCTTCTTACCTCCCTGACTACCTTCGTTGGCTTGCTGCCGATTTTATTCGAGCGCAGCTTGCAGGCTCAATTTCTCAAGCCAATGGCAATTGCTATTGGTTTCGGAGTACTTTTCGCCACCTTTATCACCCTTTTGATGGTTCCATGTTTTTATTTGATTCTCAACGACGCAAAACAAATCGTGAGATCACTTTTGGGCCGTAGAAAAAACGATTTAAAGAAAGAGAGTAGGTACTACCAGCAGTACTCATGAAAGACACAACAGCTATGATCAAACTATGAAAGTTTTTCTCCGCAAGCCAAAATCGTCTCGAAATATGGCTCGATTGCCTCTTTTGCCACCGTCTGGACCTTCACCTTTCTGAATCCTGCTTCCTTGACCATTCGATAAAGTTGGTTTTCGGCAAAACCCAACCATTGATCACCGTATAGTTCCCGGGCTTTCTCAAACTGGTGCTTTTTCAAGTCGAGCACAATCAGTTGACCGTTTTGCTTTAGAATACGAAAGGCTTCGGTTAAGGCGGTGTCCGGGCGTCGAGCATGATGCAGCGACTGACTCATCAAAGCAAGGTCGACGCTTGAAGCAGGCAAGGGTACTTTTTCGATGTCCCCATGCTTGTAGGTCAAGTTCGACAGTTTGTTCTTTTTGGAAAGTTCTTTTCCGATCCGGACCATGCTCTTGGAACTATCAATGCAAAACACCTTCTTTGCTCTCTCCGCCAATAATTGCGAAATCATGCCTTCACCCGCGCCCAAATCTGCAATCGTAATATTGGGTACGAGTCGAAGGAGGAAATGCCCAATCGCATCCCATGATCGTCCTGGTACGTAATTTTTCCCGAGGCGAACGGCGACTTCGTCAAAGTACTTCTCACTTGCCCTGCGCCTGCGGTCAATGATCCTTGATAAGGCTGAGCGGTCTGTTTCCCAAAATTCTTCTTCCGACTCCTCGGCCAAAGCAAAACGAATCAAATCGGAACGTTCCGCGACATCCGGATTCAAATTGTAGAAGGTTTTTTTTCCATCCTTGCGATCGCTCACCATGTCATGGCGGCGAAGCAAGCCCAAGTGGGAGGAAATCCTGGATTGACCCATTTCCAAAATTTCCTGAAGTTCAGCTACCGATAACTCTTCTTGAGCAAGCAACCGAAGCATTCTCAAACGGGTGCTTTCGGAAAGAACTTGCAATATTTCCGTTATCCTCATGGGTGCGATCAATTAACACTCAAGCAAGAGGGGGGATGTGGCAAATACCATTTTTCCTTAGTACGAGATCATCCGAGTGGAGTGACCTCAGGCTCAAACCGACTTATTTCGAATCAACCCAACGGGAAAGAGCTTCAACCTTCCATGATTGAATATTTCCCGCAACTTCGGTTTCGACTACGTTACCGATTTTTTCACCCAAAAGTTTTTGGCCAAGAGGGGTCAGATAAGAAAGGATATTGTTGTCGGGATCACTGTCCCAAGCACCCAAAATAACATATTCTTGACTCTCTCCATTTGCCTGGTCGGTTAAGTTGACTACCGAGCCAATCCCAATGGAATCTTCCGGAGCATCGGTAAAATCAGTTGGTTTGGCCCGCATGATCTCGCTTTGCAGTTCAGCCTGCCGGGCCAACAACAATTTTTGTTCATCCTTGGCCATATGGTATTCTGCATTTTCCCTGAGATCGCCATGCTCTCTGGCCGTTTCAATGGCCAATGAATTGGCGGGGATTTTTTCCTTGGCCAACTCGTCTAGATCCGCAAGTTTCTTGTCGTAACTGGACTGAGAAACCACAAGTGAATCATCATTTATCGTGGAGGAAGAGGAACCCGAAGAATCTTCACCGTCCAACATCGATTGAATTCCAGGATACCTTTTGATGAAACGGGCAAGAAGCGAGCGTTTGCTCAAATCCTCGAATCCCGGATTGAGTAAAAGGGCTTGGGCCAGATCCTTGGCGTTTTCCTCGGATCCTTTATCTAAAATTTGGGGCAAAAGCTCTCGGTCATCAGAAAGAATTTCAGCTAATGGAATTCTTCGGGTTGTAGCGGACTGGAGAGATTCGTAGTCAATTGCCGAGAATACTGCAGTAAGCAAGCGAGGTCCAATTAGGCTCGATAGCAAATCTTTGAATTTGGCCATTTCTCGAAATTTCAGAATCCAAAGAAGAACAGGAGATTTCAGACTCTGCTCGTCCAACCAAGTTTTCAGAGATTTCTTAAGTAAAGCCGATTCTTCCTGATCAATGAGGAAATGGGCACACTCTCCGGAAAACTTGAGGGCGGTATTTTGAAGCAGGGAGACAATGATCTTCTTCCACTCATCGGGGTAAACCCGAGCGACCAAATCCAAGAAACGAGTGTGAAACTTGGTTGGCATAAGATCGGCCAAGCCCGGCAAATCATCTTCGCATTCCTTCAGAATGGAAGCAGAAGTGGGTTCGAGTTTCTCAACGTCTTCTTCAACGTCCCGGGCCAAATTGTTCCTTACCCATATGCCATAGAGTCTGTCTGCTTGACTCAAATTACGGGCTTCCATAATTGCAGTAGTAAGTTCCGAAAGAACTTGAGGAAGATCCGCTTGCAGATCCTCTTTCTCGGTTGCGAGATCGAAAAGCTTTTCCGCCAAGGCGATCTTGACCTTCGATCTTTTCTCGTCGAAGAAATCCTGCAAAACTTCCTGTTCAGGTTTGACTGGCTCGTCGCGAAGAACATAAGGTTCGGTCTTTTTGTTCGGGACTGCAACGCGAGGATCTTTGACCAATAGTTTTTTGGTCGCCGTCCACCATTTCTTTGCCTTCGGGGATCCAAACAAATAACCCAAGATTCTTTCGATCTCACGAGTGGACGAACAGCCGTCTTCGCATCTTGACAAAATATCTATAATCAAGTCGACCGGTTCCTTTTTCGCCATCTTCTCGATCTCTTCGCGATTAGCCCGATGGCGGCTCAAAATATGTTCATCGTCAAGTACTTCGAGTTTCCCCAAACAGAATACAGGATCCATTGGGTGGCTCTTGACCTCGTCTTCCTCGAAATCAACAAGTAGCATTCCTTTTTCGGATTCAAAGCCAGCAATTTTCCCAAACCCCCAACTTCTGTGTATACAGCAAGCTCCCACTTTCATCGCTTCAAGGGCTGCACGTGATGATTCAAGGGCCGGATCTTGGTCGATCAGTCGATCGATGATTTCAACATTCATTCAGAGGGGGCTCGCAAGGTACAAGGTTAGAACTATTCTTGATTACAAGAGTACAAATCGTAACGAACGGAAGAATAAAAGCGAGAGAAAAGGAAAGGGAAATTGCTTGTTTTTTACCTTCTCTCCAGATTGGGTTGAGGAACACTGAAAAGAAAAACGGCAGGAATCAGTAGAAAAACAGCGCCCAGAAGATAGGCCAAGGAGGAACCGAACATAAAATAAATCCAACCGGCAAGCAAGGGACCGCATGCCCGAGCCAGTGATCCAGACGAACGAAACACCCCCAAATGGAAACCTTGGTCAGTTTCTTTCGAATGGAGCGAAGTCAGTGCCGTCAAGGTGGGACTTATGAAAGCAACGCCAGTGGACATAAGAAAGAGGGAAAAATAAAACCAAGACTCCCCATGAACGAATGAAATCATGACAAAAGCGATAACTCCAATTAATATCCCTATCAGACCCAGTTTTTTCTCTCCAAGTCGTCCGACAAATCGACGGACGAAAAAACCTTGGGCTAAAATCAACGTAAGTCCGATCAGTAGAAACATCTTGGCTATATCGGAGGGCGTGTAATCGAAGCGTTCTACGGCAAGAAAGGTGAGGGTAAATTCCATTCCACTAAATGATATCATGTAAAAAAGATAAGAAAGGCATGTTTTTCTAACAGGAGTGTTGGCAACCCTCCCGATCTGAAAAATCGCCGGTCTGGGAGCGTCTACAACTGCTCTTTTGTCAATGGGCAAGGTTTCCTTGAAACGGCTCGCCAACCAAACCCAGTTTAGAATGCCCAGTGCCAAACTGATCACTGCGGCCATGGAAAATTGATTCAGGGCGAAAACACCATGCGTACCTTCACCCAATGGGGTCATGGTCGATGCCCATCCGCCCAGCGCTGGTCCGAGTATAAAACCCAAACCAAAGGCAACTCCGACTAAAGCCATCCCTTTGGAACGGGATTCTCGGGAAGTGACGTCGGCTATCGACGCAGTGGCTACGGAAAGATTCCCACTCGCGATTCCACCGAGTACACGGGAAAGGACCAGAACCCAAAAGTTCCCCGCAAAAACCCACAATCCATAGCCGAGGCAAGTTCCGCCAACGGTAATCAAAAGAATGGGGCGACGACCGAACTTATCTGAAAGCCTCCCCCAAACCGGTGCAAAGAAAAACTGAAGGATGGCATAGAGAGATCCCAACACACCTCCGAAAACTACGGTTTCAAACCGAAGGAAATTATTCCCGGAATCCTCTGAATCGAAGGCCATCTCGTCGATCATGGAGACGAAATCCGTCAACACACCTCCCCCTTTTTCGATCTCACGATCAAGATAATGGTCCAGCATGTCGGGGAAAAGCGGAAAGATGACCGAAAAGCCAACCATATCAAGAAAGATAATCAGAAAAACTACACCAAAGGTAGACCTTTTCCTCTTTGCAGAGGTTTCTTCTTCATTACTCATGATTTCTATTACCCTGATGTTTTGTTCTTCAGGCTTAGGCTGCGGAGGGCATCCAAGACATTGCGGGGGACCAAGTTGGTCTCTCGGTCACCATAAAGGTGAACCTGCTTGATCAATTGAGAACTCGTATAAAAATACTTTTCGTTGGGCATGAGAAAAATCGTTTCGAGCTCAGAATCAAGATGCCTGTTCATCTGAGCCATTTGAAACTCATACTCGAAATCCGAAACGGCACGCAAGCCTCTCACCAATACGCTCGCGCTTTTTTTGCGTGCGTAATCAACTAGAAGACCTCCAAAAGATTCGACCTTGGCATTAGCGTGCGATTCCAAATTCTCGCGGACAAGTGCAACGCGGGTTTCCAAATCAAAAGCAGTTTGCTTGGGAGAGTTTTCAGCGGAAACGGCGACAATCACTTCATCAAAAAGCCGGCATGCTCGTGACAAAACATCCAAGTGCCCATTTGTTACTGGGTCGAAAGTTCCTGGATACAAAGCGATACTCATTTGGGTATCAACTTAGCGATCATAACAGCGAAGTCCATCCTCAAGGACAAATTGCCTTGTGATTGCAAAAATCAACCAGCCTGTATAAGTAGTGCCCCTTCCGAATGAACCTTCCCAATTTAATTACCCTTTCCCGAATCCCCTTGATGCTCGCGGTGATCGGACTTCTCTACCCTTGGACTGACGAGACTTGGTCCTGGATCAGAACCTCCGCTCTGTTGCTCTTTCTTTTTGCTGCCCTCACCGATTGGTTGGACGGTTGGTTGGCTCGGAAGTTCGGACAAGTCTCAGAATTCGGTAAATTCATGGATGCACTGTCCGATAAAGTTCTCACCTTGGGCATGTTCGTCAGTCTTCTTGCTTTAGGAGAACTCAAAGAATGGGCTCTATTTCCAGTTTTACTTATTCTTTCAAGGGAGTTCCTAATCACCGGACTGCGTTTGGTTGCGGCAGGAAAAGGCAAAACCTTGGCTGCGGAGAAAGTTGGTAAGCTAAAGACGATCGTTCAGCTTACTTGTATTTCTCTGTATCTCGGAAAAATCGCGCTTGAAGCGGATTTCAAAAAGTTTTTTGTAGGCGAAGAAAAACTGCACTTTGAGCTAGTAGAAGTACTCGAGTATTCCGGCCACCTAACCCTCCTTGCCGCTACGTTCATTACGGTTTTCTCGGGAATCGTCTACCTTTCGAAATATTGGAAGTTTTTCTTGGACGAGGATTCCTAAGAATGGATAAGCTTATCGTTTGCCTTGCTACCCTCGGACCCGTTGGCCGAAGATTACCGGCACCAGGGACGTTTGGATCCGTAATCGGCCTGTTGGTTTTTGCGAGTCTGACATCGATATGGGTTGGAGAAGAAGAGAGCATCGCCCCAATAATCATTCATTGTAGTTTCGTCCTTTTGGCCTTGTTATCGATTCCCATTTGCACGATAGCAGAACACATTCTCTCAAAAGAAGATCCACCCGAGGTGATATTGGACGAATTCGTGGCACAACCTTTGGTGTTTATTGGGGTCCCATTGAACTTCCAGCAAGATTCAATTCTTCCGAGCGTCCTTGTTCTCGCCTGTGGTTTTACACTTTTTCGTTTCTTTGATATCGTTAAACCGATTGGAATTAGCCGTCTGCAAAAACTTCCCGGAGGGCTTGGAGTGGTAGCCGACGATGTTGCCGCAGCTTATGCCGCTGGTCTTGGCCTTTGGTGCTTTTCATACACTTTTTCTTTGTCTTTTCCATAATTTCGCACTCTTATCGGTTTGAAATGAGCGAATCGGGAGAAAAAAACGGGCAAAATCCGTCGCACTTTACATTGGAGGTTGCCAACAAGATGGGCATTCATGCCCGTCCTGCAGCCATGATCGTCCGAATAGCTTCCCGTTTCAATGGAGAAATTTGGATAACAAAGGAAGATGAACGAGTTAATGCAAAGAGCATCATGGGAATAATGATGCTTGCCGCAGCCAAAGGAACGATCCTCAAATTCGAGGCATCGAAATCCGAGATTGGGGAGCTAAAGAAGGATATGACGGCACTTTTCTCGTCCAAATTCCAAGACGAATAAACAACACCGACTGTTCTTCACTCATCCAAGGTCTCTTTTACTTGATCAAATCAGAAACTCTTTCCTCGTAGAAATCTTTCAAACTTTGATTGATTTCAGAGGGCCTCTTCATTTCCAGAATATGGTCCGTTAGTTTTCTTGCTTCCGCCAAAGTAAAACGTCGGGCAAAGAATTTCAATTCCGGCAACATCGGAGAAGCTGCACTCAAGGAGTTTACCCCGAGGGCAAGAAGCAAGGGGAGGAAATGAGGATCCCCCGCAATTTCTCCGCATACGGTTACTTCAACACCATACTCCTTTCCTATTTCAAAGACTCGCTTCAACGAGCGAATGACTGCTGGGTGATGAGGTTCGTAAAGGTAGGCAATCTCGTTATTGATTCGGTCTACGGCGAGAAGGTACTGAACCAAGTCATTCGTACCGACACTGAAAAAATCGACTTCGGAAGCAAGTATGTCGCAGATCGTTACAGCGGAAGGCGTTTCAATCATACAACCGACCTTGATCTTTTCGTCGAATTCGATTTCCTTTTCCCTTAACTGCCTCATTGCCGTCGAAAGAAATTCCTTAGCCCGGACGAGTTCTCCTACTCCGCTGACCATGGGGAACATGATTTTTACAGTACCATGAGTACTCGCGCGCAAGATCGCTCTTAGTTGATCAAGAAAAACATCGGGATTGCGAAGACAATATCGAATGGCCCGGAACCCCATGAATGGGTTCTCCTCTTTTTCCCGTCCAATCGAGTCCAGGATCTTGTCTCCTCCGAGATCCAGGGTTCGTATGGTGACGGGGAGCGGGTTGGCGGTTTCAACAATTTGACGGTATTCGTTAAATTGATCTTCTTCAGAAGGTATTTCGTTTTTACGAAGAAATATAGACTCCGTACGAAACAAGCCCACACCTTGGCAATCATGACCATTGGACTTGCGAACCTCCTCCCGAGAATCCGCATTGGCTAGAAAAACGACCTTTTCTCCGTCCTTGGTCAAAGCAGGTAGGGATGCTTCCTCCAAAAGCAAATCCTTCATCCTTTTTCTGCTTTGCCCGACCTTGCCATAGCGGAAAAGAGTGGTTTCCGAAGGATTGACTATGGCAATCCCTTCGAATCCATCGATTAAGAGAGTATCCCCTTCGGAAAGTTGATCCGTCATTTGCCTCAGTCCTACCACTGCAGGCACACCGCTTGATCTGGCCATGATCACAGCATGACTTGTTCGCCCACCCGCATCCGTAGCGATACCTAGGATCTTGTCTCCGTCCAAGGATGCAGTATCGGAGGGACTGAGGTCTTCGGAAACCAATATTCTGGGTTCATCCAAAAAGGCAGTCCCGGCAGCAGTCGCACCAACCAAGTTCCCAAGTAATCTTTTTGAAATGTCTTTCAAGTCGGCAGATCGTTCCCGTAAATACTCGTCTTCCAATTGGCTAAAGTAATCGATGTACCTTTGGGTAACACGGTGGAGACACTGCTCGACGTTGTCTCCGGATTTCCGGATTTCGGCAACAACGTCGTCAATGACCGCTTTGTCTTCGAGAACCATAAGGTGGGCATCAAAGATGCCAGCTTCTTTTTCTCCAAGATTCTTGGCGACCTCTCCTCTGATCCTCGTAATTTGATCCTTTGTTTGAGAAAGGGCATCTTCGAATCGGGAAATTTCCGAATCCTGATCCGCTTCCTGAACCTCGTATTTGGGTACTTCAACCTTCCCATGAAGAAAACGGAAGACCTGCCCACGAGCAACCCCGGGAGAAGCAGGTATCCCATAAAAAACTTTTTCCTTGGATGAAGAATTCACTGAAAGAGAGGGAGAGGAGGAGTTTCAATATTTAGTATTATGTCATTTTTTTCTTTTTTGTGAAACAAAAAGCAACTTTTCGAATCATGACCGAATTTGTTGATGAGCAACGAAAGCCCCATGACCCCAAGCATCTTTGACGAAACCAAAGACTTCATGGACGGGACAATTGTCGGGTACGAAGGCAAAGCAACAGGAACCGCTGCCCGATAGCATCGAACGAACCCCGAAATGACGGAAAAGAATATCAAACAAAGGTCGCACAAAAATATATTTCGATAGAACAACGCCTTCCAAGTCATTTGTCATCAATTCTTCTGGGTCTGCCTCGCCCTTCTCCCAGGCTTCAATCCTTTGATACGCAGATTCTCTGGAGGAATAGCCATCTTCTTTTTGATTCAACCCTGAATAAACCGCAGCAGTGGAAAACCCTATTGGTGGCTTGAACAAGATCAGCCTTTTGCCGTCCAATCGATCATTTGCTTCTTTGCTCAAGGGTCTCACCTCTTCTCCTCTACCACTTGCAACGCATGCCCCATCGACCAAAAAACCAGGACAATCGGACCCCAATTGGGTTGCGATCTCATTGAGTTCTTCTATGGGCAAAGGAGCAAGGTTCCAAAAGTTCAACGCTTTCAGAGTCGCTACCGCATCCGAACTACCACCACCAAGTCCAGCCATCGCGGGAATTCTCTTTTTAATGGTAATTCGGAACCCTGAATCATCCCCGGTTGCCTGCCTCCACAATTCGACGGCGCGCCAAGCTAGGTTTTCCTTACCATCGAGGCCATCCTCCCCTACGCAAATGCAGGAGGTCTCCCCTTTCGCTTCCGTTCGCTCCAGAGTGACGAGGTCGCAAAGATCGATCTTGGCCATCAGGGTAAGAAGCTCATGAAACCCATCCGAGCGTGGACCGAGTACGGACAAGCAAAGGTTTACCTTGGCCGGGGCAGTTAGAGAAACGCTTCTTATGGCCGTTTTCCGGTTCATGATCAACTTCACACGCTAGCCAAGGCGAGCCCTGGTGGCGATGAGAAAGATTAGGATTGGCTCGAGCCTGCAGGAAAGCATGATGAAGTAATGAATAAGGTTCCATCAGTCATTTTAGCCTTGGACGTAGAGGACAAAGACAGAGCTCGCTCCATTCTCCAGGCAACCGGAGACAAACTCGAATGGGTGAAGATCGGATTGCAAACCTATTTGCGGGATGGACCTGACTTCGTTCGGGAAGTTGCTGATTCGGGCAAGAACGTTTTCTTGGATCTAAAACTTTACGACATTCCGAACACCATGGAAAAGGCGTTGGAAAGCTTGGCGGATCTTCCCATAGGAATGCTCACTCTCCACGCATCAGCGGGTCCCGAAGCACTTCGCAGATGCGCTCAATTTGCTGAAGAATCGATGCCCAACGTACTCCTTCTGGCCGTAACCGTTTTGACCTCAATGGACCAAGAAACCCTTTCCTCCATTGGCGTCGATTCATCGGTTGACAAACAAGTCAACCGGCTTGCTTCACTAGCCTCCGGGTCAGGTATTGGCGGCATCGTCTGTTCTCCTCTCGAACTTTCCCAACTTCGACCATTGTTACCCGAGAGCGTCAAGTTGGTAACCCCTGGAATCAGACCTTCCGGCTCGCAAACAGGAGACCAAAGGAGAATCATGACTCCCGCCGAGGCACGAGAAACCGGAGCCGATTATCTTGTTATTGGTCGCCCAATTCTCGCGCACGAAAAACCAGCTGATGCCCTGGATGGAATACAGAATGAACTCAACCAATTGACCAACGGCTAATGCATGCAGCTATCCTATTGGCAGGGGGAAGCGGAAAAAGAATGGGTTCCGCCATCTCGGACAAACTTCTTCATCCGATCGGCTCCACCAATGCCTTCAGGTTATCCTGCGGGGCATTTCTTCAAGCTTCTTCAATCGATCTTTTCATTTTGGTCTTCCGTGATGAACCACAAAGGATAAAACTTCACAGGGAATTCGAACGAGCCTCGATAGAAAACGAACGACAAGCCCATTGCCTGCAGGTCCAAGGCGGAAAAGAACGACAAAATTCAGTCTTAAACGCACTTTCAGTCTGTGACAAGTCCTGCAAGTTCGTACAAGTGCATGACTGCGCACGCCCAATGATACGACCAGAAACAATCGACCAACTCTCAAGAGAGGTTTCGGAGTCCGGAGCAATCGCTGTTGCCCGTCCCCTCACCGACTCGATTAGAAAAACTTTCCAACCCTCTGAAAACCCTCACGTCCCCCAAAAAACCGAATGCTTGGATCGGTCTGACCTTTGGCTCATGGAAACGCCCCAAGCCACGCGCAAGGATTGGTTGGAAAACGGATTACAGATGGCCGAAAAACAGGGAATCACAATCACGGATGAACTTGCGGCAATCGAGTTAAACAAACGAAAAGTCGCCTTCCTCAACCCGGGATATCCAAATCCAAAAATAACAATTAAACGGGATCTTGCCTATATCAAATATCTTTTGGAAAATGAATGAACTACCTTTTCGAATAGGTCATGGTTATGATCTACACCGCTTGGAAACCGGGCGCAGATTAATCCTTGGAGGGATTGAGATTCCACATGAAAAAGGATTGCTCGGTCACTCGGATGCGGATTGCCTGGCTCATGCCCTTGCCGATGCAATATTGGGAGCTCTCGGACTACCCGACATCGGTCACTATTTCCCGGATGATCTGGCTGAAAACGAGGGAATGAACTCAATGAAAATCTTGGCAAAAGCGGTCGAAGAATGCCTACTAAGGGGTTACTCCATTGGAAACGTTGATCTTACGATTCTAGCCCAAAAACCAAAAATGGCTCCCTATATTGAATCAATTAAAAAATCATTGTCTCGAACTCTGAAAGTCCAACCAAGCCAAGTTGGTATCAAGGCCACTACGAACGAGGAGCTTGGTCCCATCGGACGAGAAGAAGGCATTGCGGCCTTCGCCGTCTGCCTGCTTTCGAAAAAATAAACCTGATTATCCGCAGATCTGATCCGCCTCGAAAAATCTATTTATTTCCACTAAGGCTGACTCGGGACTGTCCGAGGCGTGAGCAACGTTCTTCATACGATCAGTCCCCAAGTCTCCGCGAATAGTGCCGGAGGGAGCGGTAGTCGAATCGGTGGGACCGAGTAAATCCCGAACCCCCTTGATAACGTCCTCGCCTTCGAGAACAAGAGCAAGAACAGGACGAGAACTCATGAATCCGGCAATTTCAGGAAAGAACGGGAGGTCGGCGACGTGAGCGTAATGTTCGAGCAGTAATTGCTCGTCTAATTGGATCATCTTAGTGGCGATGATAGAATAACCTTTGTCTTCGAAGCGGGTGATAACCTGCCCGGCTACTTGTTTTTCCAAACAATCTGGTTTTAATAGGATGAGACTTCTTTGCATGGTTTATATCATGATGGGGATAAAACCCGTATTCTAGATATATCGGGTTGGAAAGAAAAAAAGTTAAAGGATCAGGAATCAGATTTTTTCTTATCCTCGTCAGATGAGGGAATGGAAACTTTGTCCTTCCCGGAATCTTGAACAAACTTGACTTCATCTTCGTTATCTTCGTCCAAAAGTACATCGATGGGTTTGGATTTACGGAGATTGCCCGAAAGAAGTTCTTCCGCCAACTTGTCTTCAAGGTACTTTTCAACCGCTCGGCGAAGAGGTCGGGCGCCAAGCTTTTTGTCGTAGCCTTTCTCGATCAAAAAATCCTTCACGTCATCGGATATACGAAGCTTTAGCTTTTTCTCAAGCAAACGCTCGGAAAGTTTGCCTAATTCAAGGTCAACGATGGAACGCATGCTTTCCTTGGCCAAAGGTCGGAATATAACCATTTCAGTCAAACGGTTGAGAAACTCCGGCTTGAAGGTCTTTTTGGCTTCGTCCATTATCTTGCTCTTTGTATTTTCAAAATCCTGTTCGTCGCCTCCCACGGAAAAACCCATGGAAGTCCCACGTTGCAAGATATGTGCTCCCACGTTCGAGGTCATGATCAGGATCGTGTTACGAAAGTCTACTTTGCGACCCAAACTGTCGGTAAGTCGACCATCCTCCAAAATCTGAAGAAGGATTTGGGCTATGTCAGGGTGAGCTTTTTCGATTTCATCGAAAAGAATCACCGCATAGGGCTTCCGTCGAATGGCTTCCGTCAACTGACCGCCTTCCTCATATCCAACATAACCGGGAGGAGACCCGATCATCCGAGACACGGCGTGTTTTTCCATGTATTCCGACATGTCGATTTGAACCAAGGAATCTTGATCTCCAAAAATTCTTTCAGCCAAGATTTTTGCCAAGTGGGTTTTACCTACACCCGTGGGTCCCAAAAACATAAAGGATCCAATTGGACGCTTCGGGTCCTTCAAATCGGCCCGCGATCTGCGCAACGCCTTTGCCACGACTTCGGTCGCGAAATCTTGCCCAACCAATTGTTCGCGCAATTCTTCCTCTAGTTTTAGAAGCTTTTTGGATTCCTTGGCTTCCATCCGATTAAGGGGTATGCCCGTCCAATCGGCAACCACTTGGAGCATATCGTCTTCATCAACGGAAGAACGTTTTTCTTCACGCATCTTTTTCCAGTTTTCCAAAACTCGTTCACGCTTGGCGCGCAATTTTTTTTCTTTGTCTCGAGCTTCTGCTGCTTCTTCAAACTTTTGATCGGATATAGCGCTTTCCTTGAGTGTGCAGACTTCCTTTATTTCGTCCGAGAGCTTCTCGATCTCAGGAGGTCTTTTGAGAGAATCCATTCGTGATCGGGCACCCGCTTCGTCAATAGCATCTATCGCCTTGTCCGGAAGAAAACGGCCCGTAACGTATCGATCGGTCAACTTGGCGGCTGCTACCAAAGATTTGTCAGTGAAAGAAACATTATGATGTTCCTCGTATTTGGAGCGAATGCCTTTGAGAATCAAAATGGTGTCATCCACGGAAGGAGCGTCTACTTTGACTGATTGGAATCGGCGGGCGAGAGCGGAGTCTTTTTCGATGTGCTTTCGATATTCCGAAAGTGTCGTAGCACCAATGCACTGAAGCTCCCCGCGACTCAAAGCGGGTTTGAAAATATTGGAAGCGTCCATGGCCCCTTCAGCGGCACCGGCACCCACGATCGTATGCATTTCATCTATGAAAATTATGATGTTCTTGGACTTCTTCAACTCGTCCATAACCGCTTTGATCCGCTCTTCGAATTGACCGCGATACTTTGTACCGGCAACCATAAGGGCCAAGTCGAGAGTGACCACTTTCTTATCAAGAAGATTCTCTGGAACCAAGCCTGATGAAATCTGCTGAGCCAATCCTTCGACGATTGCGGTTTTACCAACCCCTGCCTCACCAATGAGAACGGGGTTGTGTTTGGTCCTCCGGCAAAGCACTTGCGTAACCCGGTGAATCTCTTTTTCCCGGCCAACGACAGGATCCATTTCACCTTTCTTGGCAATTTCAGTTAAATCCCGACCGAAAGCCTTCAGTGCGGGAGTTTTCATATCTTTGCCTTTTTCATCCGAACCAAGGTTACCGGCAACGGAAGCCTCCGATTCCTCAGAAGAAGAAAAATTAGGATCCAACTCGGAAAGGATTTCATTACGACAACGATCCACGTCCACGTCCAGGGATTTCAGAACCCGGGCGGCAACCCCCTCCCCTTCACGCAGAAGACCCAAGAGAATGTGTTCCGTACCCACGTAACTGTGGTTGAGTCCCTTTGCTTCTTTACCGGCCAAAGCAAGTACTTTTTTTACTCTGGGGGTGTAAGGAACGTTGCCGGAAGGTTTGGCCTCCGGACCAAGGCCTACTTGTTCGTCCACGGCCTGTCTTACAGTATCCAAATCGAGCCCCATT
This sequence comes from Opitutia bacterium, assembly GCA_002722545.1. Classification (GTDB taxonomy): domain Bacteria; phylum Verrucomicrobiota; class Verrucomicrobiia; order Opitutales; family Seribacteraceae; genus Seribacter. The sequence continues at coordinate 21,171 of PBMI01000051.1, forward strand.
TTCTGCAAAACGTTAACGGCTACGCCTTGGCCCAAATTGATCAATCCGAGAAGCAGGTGCTCGGTTCCAACATAGTTATGATGAAAACGGTCGGCTTCCTTCCTTGCAAGTGCAAGGACTTGTTGGGCACGCGGTGTGAAGTTACTCATTGGCTCGGACATGATTTTTTTATAGTTGGCAAAACAGCTAAAGTCAACCTGCCGCAGGTGACGGATCGATTTGGGGTGCTCGTAGGAATTCTTTGCGGAGAAGTTCTGCCCGCAAGGAATCGCGAAAACCAGCCTCAACGGGCTTTCCGGCGGAAAGTTGAACGTGACCAGGCTGAACTTCGATAAACATGCGGTCGGCCAGGTTACGATATTTTTCAGGCAACATACCAAAATCGCTCGCCAACCTGACCAGGGAAAGACAGTCCATTGCCTCGGAACTTTGCATGAGATAACAAGTCTTCAAATTCCCGACTGCTCGGCTCATTTTGTCCATCAATCTTACACCATCGTCCTGTAGAAGTTTTTCTCTCGCAAAATTTTCCTGACGAACGATGTTTTTCAAGGTGCTGTCTAAGCGTTCTATGATGGCAGTTTCGGATTCGCCCAAAGTTTGTTGGTTCGATATCTGAAAAATGCTTCCGTTCGCATCAGACCCCTCTCCAAACAACCCACGCACGGCGATTCCGAGTTGATTGACTGCATTGATCACCTTGTCCATGTTCTTGGACATAACCAAACCGGGCAGATGCATCATGACCGAAGCCCTCATACCCGTACCCAAATTAGTCGGACAAGCAGTAAGGAAGCCTAATTCACCATCGTACGCATAGCTGATGGCAGATTCTATTCCGGTATCCAATGCATCCGCGAGTTTCCAGACGCTTCCGAAATCCAATCCCGGGCGCAACACCTGTATGCGCAAATGGTCTTCCTCGTTGATCATGATACAACAATTCCGATCTTCGGACAAAACAATGCCCGAACCTTCTTCGACTTGTGAGAGTTCGGGGCTGATCAGATGCTTTTCAACGAGAATTTGACGATCAAGTTCGCTCAGGTCGTCCACCTCCACCGAAAAAGAATCACTCAAGCCTTTAACGACGCTCAACGCATCCATGCATTTGGTCAAAACGGCTCTCTTTTGTGACGTTTCGGCACGACCGGGAAAAGGAAACTCGCGTAAATTTCTGGCCAACCGGATCCTCGTGCTGAGAGTCACGGGGATGGACTTTGGGAGCTTCCTACTTTTGCTTGGAGTAGTGAAAAGATCGTGAAACATAATCAAGCAATGGTCTTGGACTCGTTCTCCATATCATGCAATTTGTCTCGCAACTCAGCGGCTTTCTCGAAGTCCTCTCTCTCCACGGCTTCTTGTAATTCCTTCCGAACCAGCTCGATGGATTGCTCGAAATCGACCCTCGATTTCGAGCCCGCCGGAACTTTGCCTTGGTGTCTTACCCCGGCATGCATTCCATCCAGAAGTGGGTCGAGCACAGGGCGAAACACGTGGTAACAAGCTTCACACCCCAAACGACCACCCTTTTTAAATTCCTGATGCGTGGTGCCGCAAGTCTCGCAAACCATTGAGCCGGACACCGAATCAACTTCCGCTCCATCCTGTTCCATTAGGTTGCCTATCGACAGGTTTTCAGGATTGGTCACTCCCTTTTCCTGGGCACAAGTCTCACACAAATCCATTTTGTGCATTTGCCCGTTTAAGATTTGGGTGAGATGAACGGTGGCTTGTTTATCGCAATGGTGACACTTCATGCAGAAAGGTTACTTTGGTAGTTATGTCTTAAGTTACTGGAAAAGTTACGAAAACTCAACGCATATGACGCGCCAAATGAGTCGAATTCGACGGAAGTGTCTTCCCAGACACCTAAATACTCAGATTTTGATTCCGTCAACTTTCGCCTTTTCCCTAAATGATGCGATGAATTTTCGCGTCATATCTCCCGGTTGTCCGTTGCCGACCGGACGATGATCTACCTCTACGCACGGAATAACTTCGGCCGCAGTCCCAGTAAGAAAGCATTCGTCGGACGTCCATAAATCATATCTGGTCAGTGCCTGCTCCCGATAAGGAACCCCCAACTCGGAAGCCAAATCAATCACAGCACCCCGAGTAATCCCACGCAGGGAACCCGCATCCAAAGGAGGGGTAAAAAGAACGCCCTTGGATATAATAAAAACGTTATCCCCGGTACATTCTGCAATTTCTCCTTTGTCGTTAAGCATCAGGGCCTCTTGAAACCCAACCCGTTTGGCCTCGATTTTGGCCAATATATTGTTCAGGTAATTCAAGCTCTTGATGGCAGGAGGCAAGGCGGATGCATTGATTCTGCGTGTAGGAACGGAAATGATCTTAAGTCCATTCTCGTAAAATTCCTCGGGATACAATTGGATTTCGTCGGCGATGATAATGACGTTCGGAGGTCCGCACCCGTCCGGTGTCAGCCCAAGATGCCCGGATCCGCGGGTAACGACGAGACGAACGTATCCGTTCCGAAGGTCATTTCTACGGCAAGTCTCGCATACGGCCTCGCTGAATTCGTTACGCGTCACAGGCAACTCCAAAAGGATGGCTTTAGCCGAAAACTCCAAACGCTCCAAGTGCTCGTCCAACTTGAAAACGCAACCGTCGTACAGGCGGATACCCTCGAATACGCCATCACCGTAAAGCAACCCATGATCGAAAACCGATACCTTCGCATCTTCTTTTTCGACATACTCTCCATTTAGGTAAATCTTCATCGTCACTTCCATCTCATGAACGAAAGTCGCCCCCATGGCGAGCGCCAAGAAAAAACTTTATTCACCTATTCTCAATGAGGCTCTGAACAACCCCAGGGTCAGCCAATGTTGAAACGTCTCCGACTTGGTCGGCCTCATTGGTTGCGATCTTGCGCAAAATCCTCCGCATGATCTTGCCTGATCGCGTCTTGGGCAATGCAGGGGCCCAGTGAATGACGTCGGGTGTCGCTATGGGGCCGATCACTTCTCGAACTTGCTTTTTCATTGCGGATCTCAACTCATCCGAATACTCGACTCCCGCATTCAGGGTAACGTAGGCGTAGATCCCCTCCCCTTTCACTTCATGAGGAAACCCAACCACCGCCGCCTCCGCAACGCAATCATGAGCGACAAGAGCGCTCTCGACTTCAGCCGTGCCCATCCGGTGACCGGACACGTTGATCACGTCGTCGACTCGACCTGTTATCCAATAATAACCATCCTCGTCCCGACGACAACCGTCACCAGTAAAATAGTATCCCTTGTACTGATCGAAATAGGTATCCTCAAAGCGCTTGTGGTCACCGTAAATCGTACGCATTTGCCCTGGCCAAGGCTCCTCTATGGCCAATACCCCGCTTACTCCGTTACCCTGAATCTCCTCTCCGGTTTGTGGATCCAAAATGATGGGTTTGACGCCGAAGAATGGAAAGGTTGCGGAACCGGGCTTCAGTGGGGTGGCTCCGGGGAGCGGTGTGATGAGAATACCGCCTGTCTCGGTTTGCCACCATGTATCGACGATCGGACACCTCTCTTTGCCGGCATTTCGATGATACCACCTCCACGCCTCGGGGTTAATCGGTTCCCCGACGCTTCCGAGGATTCGCAAACTAGGCATATCGTATTTGCCCGGCCATTGATCACCTGCGGCTGCAATGGCTCTGATTGCGGTCGGAGCAGTGTAAAACTGATTGACTTTCCACTTCTCGATAACCTGCCAGTATCGGTCGGGATTGGGGTAAGTCGGAATACTCTCGAACATAGTGGTCGTAGCTCCGTTGGCCAAAGGTCCGTAGACGATGTAGGAATGCCCGGTGATCCAGCCAATGTCGGCTGCGCAAAAATAGACGTCCTCTTCATGGTAATCAAAAACGTATTTGTGGGTGGTTGCAGTGTAGACCATGTAGCCGGCTGTCGTGTGAAGAACTCCTTTGGGTTTTCCAGTCGAACCGGAAGTATAAAGAACGAAAAGTGGATCTTCGGCGTCCATTTCCTCGCAGGGACAATCAGGGGAAGCATCAACCATTGCCTCGTCCCACCACACGTCGCGCCCCTCTTGCATCTCGCAATCGATTCCGGAGTCTTCGGATACGCGCCTAACCACGATGCAAGTATCCACAGGTTCCCCCATTTGAGCAGTTGCGCTGGACATGGCTTGATCCGCATTCGGTTTCATGGAAATAGCCTTGGCTCCACGGAAAGTGCCGTTAGCGGTGATCAAGGTCTTGCACTCCGAGTCAACAATCCGGTCGGCCAAGGCTTCTGCGGAAAACCCACCGAACACAACCGAGTGCACAGCTCCAATTCGGGCGCAAGCCAACATGGCGACCGCCGCTTCCGGAACCATCGGCATGTAGATCGAAACGCGATCCCCCTTCTTCACTCCGCGGTTTTTGAGAACGTTTGCAAACTTACACACTTGTTCGTGAAGGGCGCGAAAAGTGATGGTGGCATCTTCGCCGGGTTCATTCCCTTCCCAAATGATGGCGGTTTTTTCGGGGCGGACCTCGAGGTGCCGGTCTACGCAGTTGTAACAAACGTTTGTCTTCGCGCCCGAGAACCACTCGATCGAAACGGGTCCCGTTCTGCGGTCGTAATTGTGTTTCCTCACTTGATCCCACTTCGAGAACCAATGAAAATCGTCGGCGACCTCCGACCAGAAAGTCTCCGGGTCGTCGATGCTTTTTTGGTAACGGGTCCGGTAATCGTTCATGCTTCCGACATGCGATCCTTCGGAAACACCAACTGGCGGGCTTATCAATTCGCTTGATTCGGAATCACTCATATTAGCTCTGAAGTTATACGTTATTAAAAAAATACGAGAGTTAGGCGATTGCACCCGACTTGTCGATGCGCTTTTACATAAATGCCCATGCTCACATCCGAATTGGACTTCGAACTTCCTTCCGATCGAATCGCTCAGTCGCCTGCCGACCGGCGAGATCATTCGCGTCTGCTTGTATATCGAAGAAAGGAAAAAGACCTTAGCCACCATCATTTTCACGAACTGCCCGATCTATTGCCCCCCGACTTGAACGTCTTTCGCAACGACGTTTCCGTGCTGAAGGCACGGATCACGGGAGCACGACCAACCGGAGGCGCCGTCGAGTGCCTCCTTCTTCGCCCTGAACCAAAGCTTGTCGACACATGGCGTTGCCTGCTGAAACCCGGAGGAAAAACTGCCCGCTGCGGCGGATTCTCTCTTCCCGGAGAGTATCAGGCCACGGTTGTGAAATCGCTTGATTCGGGAGAGTACCTCGTGAAATTCGATTTGCACAAGGATGATAGTCCCGCCGATTTGGCTGAACGAATCGGCACCCTTCCCCTCCCCCCATACGTCCGACGACCGGCCAATCATACCGACGACCTCAGATACCAGACGGTATACTCGAATTCGGAAAACAGAACGGCCGTAGCGGCTCCGACTGCAGGCTTGCATTTCACCCCCGAAACTCTGGACGAATTGCAAGAAAAGGGACATCTTCTTCATGACCTCACCCTTTCCGTTGGCTTGGGCACTTTCAGACCAATTGAAACGGAACGAATCGAAGACCATCCCATGCATGAGGAGGATTACTCCATCGGTCCCGAAGCGAAGAAGGCCCTTCTCGCCCAAGACCGAAAGAATCTGGCGATCGGAACCACTTCCGTTCGAACCATCGAACACTTCCTGGCAAACGCCGATCCGGAAACAGAAAAACCAACGAAGGGGCAAGCCGACTTGTTCATTCGACCTCCCTATTCGTTTCAAGGAGTCGACCACTTGCTCACGAATTTTCATCTGCCGGGATCAACCCTCCTTTGTTTGGTCTCCGCGTTCCTGTCTCCAAACAAAGAAGATGGCCTGTCGGCACTCAAGGATATCTACGCACAGGCAATTGACTCGCAATATCGTTTTTTCAGCTACGGGGATGCAATGCTGATTCTATAACGAGAGGGAATGATTGAAATTGTAATCCGCAATTCGCCCTTTTAGGTTTCTCTTGTGAAATCAACGAATAATCGTCTCGCTCTGTCCCTTCTCTTATTCTTGTTGCCCTTGTTTCCATCCGTCCTTTTGGGAAATGCCTTCACCATATCGACCACCTTGCCCGGCGATCTCCAATCCGCATCCTCTGTCTTTTCGAAATACGTCGAAGTCTTCGGGTTGCGGATTCTGGCGACTTCGGGGGTTTCGGACGCCAAAGTACTCCACACGGCCAATGTTTTGGCCGAATACCTCGACAACGACGAAAATGGCGTCATCGACCAAGCGGAAGTCCTGTCCAAACTAGCAGGCACCTCGAATAGTACAATTTCAACCATGGTGCTCTTTGCCTCGGAAGCCGAGCAGAATTCGCACGGTTCAAGCTTTGAATCGTTGCAAACCATCATGTCCCGCACGCAAAATTTGTTCGCCGATGAAATTTTCGAGAATGGAAGTCAGGGGACAAACCGGGACGCTACCCTGGAGGAAGTTCTTCACTTGGTTACGGACAAAGGATGGGACGAAGCGTTTCCTTCCATCTGGGGCGAGAAAAAGGGAAGCAGCATCGCGGACGCAATGGATACGGCTCGCGGTGGTTACTTCGAAACCATTCCCTCGTCTTATCCGACCGGAGCTTGGTATACCTACTACGACCTAAGCTCGGACTATGCCACGCAAGTCACTGAATACGTCTATTGGGCGACAACGACTTACCTAGGGGGTCAGGATTGGTCGGGACGCGTGCATTCCAATTTCGCCTCCGAGTGGAAGCCCATTACCCAAGCTGACCTGAACTCAACGGATCCCATCGTCGTTTCTCTCCTGACCTCCTCAAGCTACAAATTTCCAATCACCCAACTTCCCGACGGCAATTATTCGGTTTCAAGCGTCAGGGCACGGGCTTCCCTTACGAATGCCAATGGGTGGAAAAACAGTTCGTGGCTCGGCTACTTTTACGATCCCGGCAGCAATTGGATTCACCATCAGTTTCTGGGGTGGCTCTACCCTGTTGATTCGGGCTCGAACGGCGTATGGTTTTATCATTCGAGCTATGGTTGGACGTGGACCGACTCCACCGCCTATCCTTGGGTTTACTTTTATTCCCTTTCCGGTTGGAGATACTTTCTCTCCGGTAAAGGTTTTTACGAGGCCGATACTGGTGCTTGGACTGCGCTCGAGAGCTTCTCGGTGGAAACTTCGGGAGGCACAAACAATGACAACTCGAGTTCTCAGCTCCCCGCGTTCCAATCCGACGGCAACCTGTCCATTCTTGAAAACCAGACCTTCGTCTTCGAATTCAACGTAACCGATCCCGACGGCGACGCCCTCACCTACTCTCTGCCTTACGGAGACGACCTCCTCCTTTTCGAACTCAACGCATCCACCGGCAGCCTTTCCTTCCTCATGCCGAAGGATTTCGAGTCACCCGAGGACAACGACTCGGACAACCGTTACGAGGCCACGATCCAAGTCTCCGACGGGAAGAATTCCGTATCTCTAAACCTTATCGTTCAAGTAACTGACGTCGTCGAAAGCGTTCCCAACCAGACCGGGTATGGAGATGAAAACAGCTCAACTGTATGGAGTTCCACTGCAAACGCATCGGTCTCCCTGTCACACTCGACTTCCAATGGCAATTCGGTCATTACACTCACCAGCAACTTATACCCGAATTGGAACATAACAGGGGAATCCGGTCATTACGCCACCACACCTTCGGTTCAGAGCGAGAGCGTTGAGATCATCCTGCATCCTGACTCTACGGCCAGTTTCCACAACGAATTGGTGGTCTACAACCCCACCTTCAGTGATGTCGCCTATATTGGACGCCCCAACAATTCGCTCCCCGATTACACCCACTGGGATTCTTCCACCCCTCCAAAGGAATTGCTCGCGGTCGATATGTTGTCCGTCGAAGCCTATGACATGACTTCAGCACATGGGGCGAACCCGCGCTACACCGGAAAGTTACGCTTTAACGTTCATTACATCGGCGACAATGGACTGACTGGCGTAACTTGGCAAAGTGGAACGATTCCTCTGAGCAATGATTACTTCTATGCTCACACTCAACCCACGGGCGAATACCACCTCCACGGTTTCAAGGCGGGCATGGAATTTGATTATTCGAACAAAATCATAGGCTATGCGCTGGATGGGCATGCGATCATGGGAATGAACACTAAAATCCATCAACCGGTTATGGACGGTGGAAACGTTCTTTCTGGATATGATCCGAGCGCCCAGACCAAACCCGCCCTTTCCGGTTACGCCTTAGTGGAAACCGGCAAATTAATTGAAGCCAGAGGAGTGGATTTAAGCACGACCAATTTTCCAGCGGGCATTTTTCACGTCGATCATGAATACGCCCCCACAGTAGCTTCCGACTCTTACTCCCTGGACAAATACAATATGGGCTATGTCACGCTTACCGATAAGGATGGCACGCAAAGAGTTGAAAAAGCCTATGTTCAAACCCGGACCTATCCCTACTTGCTACATACCTTGTATGGGGCTAAATAGGGTCAGGGGAAGGATGTATTGGATTTTGAAATTTGAAAAAGCCTATGTTCAAACCCGGACCCATCCCCCCTTGTCACATACCCTGTATGGGGACAACACCAGAACTACCACTAGTTCTTCCAATCAATCGAACCGAAGACGCCAAAGTCCCAGGCGATAAGCCTCAAGCATTCCTTTTCCCCTTGAACCTCAACCGCCGAAGCAAAACAAGTTCCTTTCTCCACGGATCAGAATCCGATTATTGATGGGAACGGGAGAAGCGATGACGCGCTCACCCATATCGTTTTCGGCCAAAAACTTGAAACCTTCCGTAATGTCGGCAACGAGGATGACGCCATCCTCACGGGGAGCGTAAAGCTTCCCTCCGGCAACCGAGGGGGAACCATAATAACTCGAACTGGATCGTGGGAAAGCATCTTCCCAGTGACTTTTACCCGTCTTTGGGTCAATGCAGTGAACTTCGCCCCTGTCGCGCAAAATATAAACCTTACCTTCGACCACAGCGGGAGTGGGAACGAAGCATCCGCTATTCGTCCGTGTCCAGAGACGATGGGTATCCGAAACGTCACCCTTTCCACCTAGCTTGATTCCCGCCAAATGAGTACCCCGACCATAGGGCACAATCGCAACATCGCCGGCAACCACTTGGGAGCCGACCACCACCCAGTTTTTCTTCTGCTTGGGATTGAAACCCGTCGAGACCCATAACGTCGAACCGTCTTTTGCACAATGAGCGGAAAGTCTCTCGGCGCCCCAGATAAGGATCGCTTCTTCTCCCTTGTGCCTGATGAGGGTAGGCGTTGCATAACTGTGGTCGCACTCTGGGGGTGTCTCGTAATTTCGTTCGACCTTCCATGCGACCTTTCCAGTCTTCGGCTCATAGGCAACAAGCCAGGAATTATTCATTCTCATCAGGGCGACTATCACATGCTTACTTGTAAGAATCGGGGAAGTGCCGAAGTCCCAGTAGAGGGTATCCTTACCGAAGGAAGTCAGGTCGTTCTTCCACATCGTTTTTCCCTCGAAATCCAAACAAGCGAAATTCCCACTCTTGAATAGAGAATAGATCCTCTTTCCATCGGTTACGATGGAGGGATTGCTCCCCGATCCGTTTCTATGCTTCCCCTTGCGCTCAGGACCGACCCGGGTACGCCACTTTGTCCGCCCATCCCAGCCAAAGGACAAAACAGCGTCCTGTCCATCGATCGGACAAGTCAGCAACACGTGGTCATCCCAAACTATGGGCGTCGAACAACCTTTCCCCGGCAAGGCCACTTTCCAATGAAGATTTTCTCCAACGCTGAGCTTGGTCGGATAACTGCCCTGTTGGTTCGCTCCCGAGGAATCGCTCCCCCTCCAAGCCGGCCAGCGCTGTTCCTCTTCGGCAAAAGCGGGGCTTGCCACAACTGATAAAAGATAAATCGAAGTCAAGATTCTGTTCATGCTTCCACTAGGAATGAAGGAAGGCTTTTCGAGCAAGCTTAATGAACAACAATTGAGATCCTAATCCAGGCAGATCAGCATGCCTCTTGACCAGCGGCGCTCGCTTCCCTGCTTTTACTAACTATGTACGATAACCCTTCCATTACCTACTCTTCGAATCAGGAACCAGAAGTTTTCGGGGCAATGCTAATTATAGCGATAGCCGTCGTAATCGGCTTACTGGTCGGGACGGCGATCAGTGCCGTACTATGCTACTTCATTTCAAGTTGGCTCAAAGAGGTTCCCGAGGAGGATCGAGCCATGACACCCGGAAAAGTTTGGTTTCTGCTCATTCCTTTATTCAACTTTTACTGGATGTTCCGTGTTTATATGTTGGATATTCCCAAATCCTTCAAAAACTACTTTGACCGACAAGGAGACCAGCTAGTTGGAGACTGCGGAAAAAACATGGGCCTTTGGCTGTGCATATGCACTTTTGGTGGCTTTATTCCGCTCCTCGGCAGCCTTGTGAGTATAGCCGGGCTCGTACTTTACGTCCTTTGGTTGGTCAAGATCCACCAACTCAAGAACAAAATCATAGCCGACAGACTTTCTATTTCCCAAGCCTAGGGCAATTCCCTCAAGCGCATCCCCCGGTAATCAACTGGAGCGCCTTCCGACTCCATCACGATGTGACCCTCGCTCGGCTTGCATTCGTAGCCACCGGAAACTTCCTCTCCATTGACCCAGAGTCGAACCTCCCCGTTGATCGCCCGAATGTAGTAATGATTCCATTGACCATGCGGACGGGTCAACCGCTTGGTCGGGAAGCAACGGGCACTTGTGGGTTTGCCGACCTTGTACTTCGTACCGTCCTTCGCGACGTAAGTAATTTCCGGAGTGAATGCCTTCATTCTTCCCACTCCTACCGGAAAGACGTCACCGTGACTCGTGAACCAGTTCGAGTGCTTGCCCTTGTTCTTCAAGTGATTTTCTTCGTAGCCAAGATCCAAGATTTGGATCTCGATCCCCTGAGGGAGCCTACCCCGCGGTAGTTTGTCCAAAACATCGCGGGGACACCAGATGAAAATACCGGCGTTGCCGGCCCGTCGATTGTGCCTCCACTCAAGGACTAATTCGAAATTCTTGTAGACTTTCTGCGAACGCAATCCACCGTTCGGCTTACCCGTACAATGCATGGTCCCGTCCTTTTTGAACTGGAAGGTCTCTGGATCACAATTGACCTGAGCAAAATCTTTTTCCCCCAACTCAACCCAACCGGGACCGGAAACACCATCCAAAAAAGCCTGAGGTAAAACAACGTCTTCGCCAACTAAAGGTATGAGTGAACAAAAAAAGAAAGAAACCTTGAGGAAATTGATCATACCTCAATGTGCGTCAGACGAATACCCATGGCAAGTGCCATCCGAACGGATCCAGACCATAATCTCTAAAGATGGAGTGAAGAAGATGCTATGGAAGTAGGGAAAGGCAAAAGCCTTAAGGGGAGGACCTCTCAAAAGATTTAGTGGAAAAATTGTAATAGGTCTTCGCCGGCATTTGCACCATCAGATAAATCCAAGTAGCATCTTTATGTCGGTAAAGATGCGGATAAATACCAGAACCAGTCCAAAGCCATTTGTGATCGGGACTCCAAAGCCAAAGCGAACCGGCATCCGCGTCTACCGAATAAATCCAACCGTGATCCCTATGCAGGAGCCAACTGACGTTGTTATTGGGTTGATAAAAAGATCCGAACCAATTGGACTCCTTCCAACCTGGTTGAGAAAGCCTGACGGAATCGACAAGAGCCAAAGGCAATTGAGAATTATCCAAGGCAGTGGAGGGAGTTTCCCCTGGTTTTACCCTGATAAAGAAAAGAGCCGTCAGTCCTTGGCTAGTGGCTTGCAAAGCAACCCGAGACCTGTTGGAGATTATTTTGGCGGTGGCAAGGTTACCTTTAATGGAAACCAGCTCGCTGGCACTCGACCACTGAACCACCGAGGGAGACAAATGAGTGATCGTTCCATCATCCATCAGCAGGGTCGCCTGAAGCGGCGAACTCTCTCCGGATAATAAAGTGTTCTTGCCCGCAATAGCCGAAAGGCTGGTGGGGAGGGCAAAATCGGAAATCGGCCCCACTTGGTTTACGATGCTCCCGGTTGAATCTCGAGATACCCCACTGAAGGCAGCTCCCAAAACCCCTTGGTGTTCAATTTGGGCATATGCAACGCCTGCAATTAAAAAAAGCAGAGAGTGGAAGCAGTGTCTTATCACAGGGACGAGCATGAAAGTATCGAATACAACTTTAAAACTAAATGACACAGAATCCCAGTCAAGGGTAATCCATTTGGTTGAATCGCTTGACTCTCGACTTCACCTCGACTATCCGCCAAATTCAATGTCGTCATGTTTTGGTTCGTAAAGCACTTAACGTTCGCTTCCGCATTTCTCGGAATCAACTCGTTGAATGCAATGACTTTTGATTTTGCTCCCTTGAGCGAATCAAGCGTGATTGAAGTGGAACTCAAGACAAACGGAAGTTTTGCATTAGCCGGCATTAAGGGAAACTTCTCCAATATAGGAGGCCAAATCGAATTTTTCCCCGTAAATCCATCTTTAAGTAGCGGAGAGGTTTTACTCGATGCTCGGTCTCTTCGTTTTGGTTATCATCGAACGAACACGGATGCCCAGAAAAAGAATTGGTTGAATTCGAACGAGCATCCAAAAATTTCATTCAAATTAAAAAGGCTGGACAATATCCTCTGGAAAGAAAGATCCGTCTTCGCTCAAGCGCATGGTTCACTCTCTTTCAAAAAAGCAGAACATGATTTTTCACTTCCAGTAGAAATTCGTTATTTCCGCGCCGAGCGGAAGAAATATGACGGAAAACGAGGAGACTTGATCACGATCAAGGGACAAAAAACCTTCAATCTGGGCGATTTGGACATGATGGAAGGAGCACTTCTTGGGGAGATCTCGAATGACGTTTCAGTCAAAATTTCCTTGATTGGAGCATCCAACCGGATTCGACCTCTTCTTCCCACCCGTCTCCTTGCCTCGCCCTAGACCAAATTAAACTCAGCCCAATAACTTACCAAAGCCAAAATTAGCCTGGATGCCAAGTCATGGCATGACAAAGCGCCAACCCCAAAGCATCCGATTGATCGTAGGGAAGAGGTTTCGGTAAACCGAGCATTTGCGAAATCGTTTGGGACATTTGCCCCTTACTTGCCCGCCCAAAGCCTACGACAGCCTGTTTAACACGCAAAGGCGCATATTCAAAAACGGGCACTTCACCGATGACCGCGGCCGAAAGAGCCGCCCCTCGGGCAGCTCCCATGATTTGAGCAGTCTTGAAGTTTTGGACGTAGATGGTTTCCTCGCATGAAACATGCCGGGGTTTCCACAACTCGACAAGATGGGCAATTGCTTGATGAATCAAACCAAGGCATTCGATCGACGGGACTTTGGGCTTGAGTTCAAGGGTTTCGGAATGAAGTAGTTGATACTTCGAACCCGAGCATTCAAGTATGGCCAAACCTGTCCCACGCAAACTCGGGTCAATCCCTAGAATCCGACCCTTGTAAGGAGTTTTTTTAATCAATAACCGGGGGTCGACCGGTTTGGGACCAGTTGATTGACCGGCAAGGTGCTGGGCCCATAACTTGCGTGAACTTTTGCTCATGTTTTCAAACCTAGAAAAGCATGCGTATCCCCGCAATGACGATAAAAAGCCATACCAACCGCTCGAAAAGAGCTTGGTTAATGTATTTTACAATGAAAGGAGCGAGGGCTGCTCCGATAACTGCAGGCAAAAACATCCACCAACTCACCGACATGGATTCCAAAGTAATGATCTCCAAATCGACCATGAAAGGAATCTTTACGATGTTTACGATAAGAAAGAGCCAAGCAGAAGTGCCGATAAATGCATACTTGGGTAACCCCATCGCGAGAAGGTAAAGTTGGGCAACGGGTCCTGCCGCATTGGCGAGCATGGTTGCAACCCCTCCGAGCAAACCGAAAAAGACGCCTAATCCGATCGAGCCCTTGGGTGTTGTGGCAGTGGATTGCCCACCCCCTTGCTTTAGTTTTTGTTTTTTTCGACGGGCTTTGAGAAAAAAATGCAAGGCAGTCATACCAAGCAGGATTCCCCCCACGACGTATTTCAAGAGACGTACCCGATCGTCTCCTCCTTGAAAAAAATCAAAGACCAACCACCCAACGACGGTTCCAATAAGAAAAAAAGGAAGCAAACGGACTATGAATTTCCAGTCGGCATGCCTGCGGTAGACAAGAGTTGCAGTAAGGTCTGCGGAAATCAATACGGGTAAGAGCAACCCGACCGAAAGCGGTACTCCGACGGGACCCAACGCATCCTCGAGAACCAAGGCGTAGATCGCCACCGTGAGGTTTCCCGCTCCCGGCAACCCTCCTTTGCTCATCCCCATGATAAGCGCGCCAAAGCCCAAAAGAAACCAATGAATTTCCGTCAGTTCATCCACATCGAATCCTTTGGTAACTTACGAACTTGCACGAGGAAGGGCATGACAGAACTTGGGCCGATTGAAAAGCTAGCTTTTTAGAAAGGTACCGGAAGAAACCCGAAAGGTTTCCCAATGACTCTCTTCGCCCGGTGATGGGAACGAGGTCCCCGTTGCAAAAACCTGAGCTTCCGCAGGTAGTAGGCTCTTGAAGTTTGCCTTGCGCTCTTCGTCCAACTCTCCAAGAACGTCGTCGGCTAGAATCAGGGGAATTTGATTCCGAGCTTGGCGGATAAAGAAAAATTCCGCTAAGCGCAAGGCCAAGACCAATCCCCGCTGCTGTCCCTCCGAGGAGAAAGTTCGGGCATCTCGTCCATTTGTGAGAAAAGTAAAATCGTCACGATGAGGACCTCGACGCGTATTTCCCATTATGCGATCTTTCGCCCGTCCCTCGACAAACCGTTGGAACCAAGCTTCTTCGCCTTCGAGCAAAAGATCCGGTTTGTAGCAAAGACCGGCTTCTTCTTGCTTGGCCGAAAGAGTGGCATAACGGTCGGTGAGTAATTGGGAGAGCTTGGGCAGGGATTCCTTTCGCATTTTTTGAACAAGCATGGCCGAAGGAATCAAAGCTTGCTCGAAAGCATCGAGCTCGCGATCCCCTCCCCCCTTTTTGAGCAAGGCATTGCGTTCGCGCAAAGCCCGATGATAAAGCCGTAGATGGGTAAAATATTCCGAGGACGCGGTAGAGAGCAAGAGATCCAACCATTTGCGCCTTTCCGCAGGACCGTCCCGAACAAGGCGAAAATCGCGGGACGACAGGGCGACGGATGGGAATTCGCCAAGAAAATCTCCGAGCTTGGAAAGCTTTTCCCCATCGACGATTAGACTTTTTTCCCCTTTCCCTCGGAAAGACAGCAGAATCTCTCGTTCCTTTCCTTTTTCGTCCGAAAAATGGAAGAACATCCTGCATTCTTCACACTCTTCCCGAACCAGTCCTTCCATTCCGGATTTTCTAAAGGAACGCAGGTTCGAGGACATTCCAATTCCTTCAAGCAGATTGGTTTTCCCTTGCCCATTTGGCCCGATGAGAAAAACGCGATCGGTCTCGAAGACCAGGTTCGCAGAACCAATGTTGCGAAAGTTTTCCAAGTTGAAGGTGAGGAGACGCAAGACGTACCTTCAGAGGGAAATGACGGGTGAACCTGAGGACTCCTCGTCAAGTTCGTCCCGAGCATCGCAAAAGGCAGTGGCAAGGCTCATCCAATCATCCTCAGTCTCTTCCGCATAGGAACTCATACGGATAAGACGTTGGGACTGCTCGGTGGAAAATCCCATTGCCAAGGAAACCGAAGGTGACTCGTCTTTTCCGATCGAACAAGCGAAACCGGTAGAAACTTCAAATCCCAATTTATCCAACTTCCCAACGTAACGAAGGTTTTCGTAATCGGGCAAGAGAAACATCGAAGTATTCCAAAGTCGGGGAACCTCTTTGCCAAGGATTTGCAATCCGGGAAAATCAAAAAGCATGCGTTCCTCAAAGGAATCTCGCCAAGATGATCTGTCGGAGAACTCAGGGAGATGGGAACGAATTACCTCGCAAGCGACGCTCGTGGCCTCGATGACCGGATAATTCTCAGTTCCACTGCGACGTCCGTTTTCCTGATTTCCTCCAAGGATGAAGGGGTTGGCCAGTTCACTGACCAAGATTCCAACACCCTTTGGACCGCCGAATTTGTGGGCGCTTGCGCTAAAAGAGGAACAAGCTGAAAACCCGGAAGAAGGAAATTTTCCGACCCACTGAGTGGCGTCACAATGAAAGTGAATACCACGTTCGCGGCAAAGAGAGGTTGTCTCGCCCCAAGGTTGGAGGACTCCGGTTTCATTATTGGCAGCCATCAGTGAAACCAAACGAACCTCCGGAACCTCCTCGAGCAAAGCCCTAAGACGGTTCGTGTCGACTACTCCAGTCGGTTCGACTGGAACCGTTAAGGCACGCCCTGAAAACCAATGATCGGCGGGCTCAAGTACGCTGGGATGCTCAATCGAGGAAACCACTACCCGAGCGCTTGAATCAAAAAAATTCGCGGCATGAGCGAGCACGGCATTGTTTGCTTCGGTCGCCCCTGAAGTAAAAGCCACCTGCTCCTCGCCGACCTGCAATGTACGGGCAACGTTTTCTCGCGCCCGATCGAGGCGGACCCGAACCTCGGCACCGGAATGATAGGGTGAAGATGGATTACTCCAACTTTCCCGCAAAGCCCCTTCGAAGGCTTCCTGAACTTCAGGATTTGGCCTCGTAGTCGCGTTGTTGTCAAAATACGCCATCAGCAGGCAAACGATGAAGCTACCGGCCTTGAGGAACCGGAGGTATGCGAAGGGTTTGACCTACCTTGAGGCTATTCTTGCTCGGCAAACTATCCCGGTTCGCTTGAAAAATACGATCGATATGGGAGGAGTCTCCGTAAAACTTACGACTTATCGCATACAGACTGTCCCCTTTTTGTACCCGATAGGATCTGACTTGAGCAGGCTGTGGAGGGGTGACCGGACTAGGTGCAACCACCCTCGGCGCTTCCGAGCGCTGCAAATGCACCGACTCATCCAAAGGCGCGCCCAAACGGGCTTTGTAATCATCGACTTGGCGTTTCAGCTTTGCATTTTCCTCCTGCAGGGCGATTAATTGGAGGTAGTCTTCGTAGGGTTTGCCAGGCAGGTCGCGAATAATCTCGCGCTCTGCGGAAACAATCAACTGTTCGACCTTCGATACCTCTCTTGATTCGGGGTTGAGGAGGAGGTAACGACGGAAGTGGTAGATCGATGATACGGGATCCTTGCGGGACTCCAAAGACAACAAAAGGCGCCCCGCCTCCAAATGAGATTGGGGACACTCTAGAATCCGGCGTGTCACGGAGAGAAATTCGTTTAGTGCTTCCTCTTCTTTACCCACTTTGAGATAGGAGCGACCCCGGTCGAATGCAGGATCGTCGTCTTCGTTGATCACGGGTCCAGTGGGACCGCAGGCTACGAGAGCAAGCAAGAACATGGTTGCGGGAATGGGTAACTTGATGGAGCGCCCAATCATGCGGCTAAGTACGTAAAAATAAGGTTACGAGCATGGGGAGCTTTCCTGTGTTCCCAAAGAAACAGCCCCTGCCAGGTCCCGAGATGCAAACGACCATCTGAAAAAGGAATATTCTCACTAGTTCGGGTCAGCGCCATTTTGATGTGAGAAGGCATATCGTCAGGTCCCTCGAGGGTATGAACGAAATGAGGATAATCCTCGGGAACAAGATCCTCCATGAAACGTTCAAGGTCTACACGGGCAGTGGGATCCGCATTTTCCATAAGGACCAAACTGCAACTGGTATGTTTGACGAAAACTGAAACCAAACCATCGGAAAAACCGGCCTCGCTCAACCCTTCGGAAACTGCATCCGTGATTTCGTAAGTCCCCTTTCCTTCGGTACGAATCCCCCAATCTTTCTTGAAAACACCCATGATCAAATGAACGATAATCCATCAATAGCCCACTAAATCGTTTTTGGCAAGGACTGAGGAAAGATAAGGACGCTCCTTCAGCATCGTAGTTCGGTTTCGGAGTTTAGCCAAAGGCGAAGTGATTCGACCAAAAAGATGAGTTCGCGAGATGACCTGTTTTCGGCCCCAACGGGACGCCCTAGTATGGAGCGGGCTATCGATTGATTACTTTTGGTTAGACCCGGAAGCCAGGATTCCTTGACAGGGAGCCCCTCGTTTCGAGCAAAAAGAAAAAGGGCCTTGAAAAAAACAGCTTGGGGATCCCCGCCTTCGGACAAGGTCTTCAAGGCAACCTCAAGCAAGTTGAACAAGGGTTGCGGTTCGAGGAGAAGACGTCCGTTTTGCAGATACAACAAAGCCAAATCAGAGGCGGACTTGAAACGGTCGTGCCGAAGAGCCAATTCGCGCCTCTTGGCCAGGACTCGGGACTCACGAACAAAGGGAAGTCCGTTGGAAAGCGTTTGGGCAAGGGCGAGTTCCACTTGATCAAAAAGATCCGGGAGGGAATGAGATTTGCTCCGCGTTTTTCGCAAAAGAGCAACTTGCAATCCTTCAGTTCCACAAAAAATGCTGACCCGCAAATAGTTTTCGCCTGTCTCCACCCGGCTAAGAACAATCCCTTCGATCGTTTGAGCAGGTGAGGCCATGCAATCCTCAATCAGGAGCGGAATCGCCGTCGGAAGACTTTTTTTGAATTTGCTCCGAGGATGAAGAACGAGCTTTTCCATTTCCCGGATCAGCGGCGGATCTCTTCGAATTAACGCTGCTTTCCGAATGCTTGATCTTTGGGTTTGAAGCGGGTGGACTGACCGCACCTCCGGATATCAACATTTTCATACCCTCTCCGACCGTCATATCCAATGAATGAATATCGCTTTGAGGCAAAAGCAGAAGAAATCCACTCGTCGGGTTCGGTGTTGTCGGCACAAACACGTTGGTCAACTTCTTTCCCGTCGCTTGCTCGATTTGCGTCGCTCCCTCCGTAGTCACGAATCCGAGGACATAACATTCGGCCCGTGGATATTCGATCAAGACAACCTCCTTGAAAACAGCCCTGTTTTCCTTTCCGAAGGTCTCAACGATTTGTTTTGCGGAACGGTAGACCGTGCTAAGGAGAGGTACCTTGTCGAGAATCTTCTCGGTTAAGTTGATAAACACCCTACCCAAAAAATAGTTGGAAAGAAAACCCAACAGAGTAAGGGACAGGACACCAATGAAAAGACCGAGGATTGCCAAGATGGTTTCCAAACCGAAGAAAACGCTTTCTTCCTTAAGACCAAGTTCATAGGCCAAATGCGTGACTGGCTCCTGAAACAAGCCGAGAAGAAAATTTAGCACGAAAATGGTCGTGCCCAAGGGCAGGAAAATAAGCAATCCGGTTAGAAACGCGTTTCTAAATTTCCTTGAAAAACTGTTGGCTTTTACAGACACAGGATGTTTCGCTATTCTCCTTCTGTGCAAGGAGCGAGCAAAAAGTCAGGCCAAAGCCCAAGATCCTCGACAAGGTCGAGAGCTTTCCGTTCCTCCCGACGCATGATTTTTTGATCCTGCTCTTCCTTGTCGTCGAAACCAACGAGGTGCAACCACCCGTGAATCAGGTAAAGGGAAAGTTCTTGAGCAAACGCAACCTCTCGGTTTGCCGCCTCCTCGATCGCTTGGTCCACGGACACACAAATCTCTCCGGCCATTTCCTCCGTTGGATCGGCGGGAAAAGTGATGACGTCGGTCGGCCGAAAATCCTTCAGGAAATCTCCATGAATTAGGGAATGGCGAGATCGGTCGAGAAAAGCCACCGACAGGCTTCCCGAACAATCATGACGATGAAGGGCAAAAACTTTTTCGAAAAAACGATCAAGCGAGACCGGTGAAAAGGAAAGAGCCGGGTAAAGGTTGTTTACTTCGACTGTAAGGTCCGATCCCATGCAAACTCAATCCCGCTTTTCTGAAAAAGGAGCCTTCGAGCTTCGACGCAAACCTTCTTTGCCCTTCTCATCTTCCGGGTACTCAATACGAGAATGCAACATGTTGAGAGAAGTCTTGAGAAAGCTTGCCTTAATTTTCGAAATTTCCTCCAAAGTGAGCGGACATTCGTCCAACTGACCGTCTTCCAAACGGTCTTGAAAGATATTTTCGAGCAATTCTTCTACGCTGTGATGAGTGACTTTCGGCAAACTTCGGGCGGCAGCTTCAACGGAATCGGCAAAAAAGATAATCGCACTCTCTTTGAACCGCGGTTTTGGACCGTCATATCGATAGGTCGATTCATCGGGCTCCCCCTCCAGTTCTCCATAAGGGAGCTTTTCTTGTTTAAGCCGTTGCTTGGCCTGATGATAGAAATACTTGACCAAGGTCGTGCCATGATGCTGGCGAACAACGTCTCGAATAACTTTCGGCAGACGGTGCTCACGGGCCATTTCGATCCCCTCCTTGACGTGACTCTTTATGATCAACGCGCTCATTGCCGGATTCTGCCTGGCATGCGGATTCTCAAACCCCCCTTGATTCTCGGTAAAGTAATCGGGTTGACTCATTTTCCCAATATCGTGAAACAGCGAGCAAGCTCGGCACAAAATCGGATTGGCCTTCACTGCCAGAGCCGCATTTTCGGCTAGGTTTGCAACCATCAGGCTGTGATGATAGGTGCCCGGGGCTTCCACTTGCATCCGTCTGAGCAAAGGATGATTGAAGTCGGTAAGTTCGAAGAGAGTCGCATCCGTGGCGACCTTGAAGGTATTCTCGACAAGAGGCATGGCGCCAAGAACAAGCCCCCCCGTCAATACGCCGACGACCAAGGATGCAATGGCATGATTTACCGCAACGCCACCATTTCCCGAGGCTAAACCAAAACAAAGAGCCATGACTGCTCCAGTCAAACCGGCCATCGCTCCCGCTTTGAGTACACTTCCCCGCAAGCGCACGTCCCGACAGAAATAAGCACCCACCAAAGCGGAGCTAAGTGAGATCGAAAGTGCCTCGATCCCCGCATTTTGCATGGATGCATGAAAAATACTTGCCATAAGTGCGGAAAGAGCACCCATGCGGGGTCCCACCGTAATCATTACCACCATGGGAGCAAAGGCTACAGGCATAAAATAAGGCAAGAGACCGGTAAGCAGAACGTTCCCCCCGAACAAATCGGTGCCTCCAAGCTCGAGAATAACGCGCGACAACCCCAAATTAACCAAAATCGTGATCGCCACAATGGTCGAACGAGCCCCATCCTGCCAAAAATTAGGCAGAACCAGACTAACGTAGACGACCGAAAAAAGAAAAGTGGCGAAAGTAACGAATATCCTTTTGGGAAGAAGGTCCATATCCTTGATTTTTCCGTCCAGGTATTTTTCGTATTTCTCGAGCGTAAGTTCGTCTACTTCGAATCCCTTTTCCAAAATTCTGTCACCTTTCGTTACCGTTACCTTGGGCTGATCCATTTCTTCAATGGCTCGGTCTTGGGCGGCAGCGGAGCCCACCTTGTCGATTGTAGTCAGAAAAAGGCCTTTGGTTGCAAATCCGGTAAAGGCAGCCGCCATCTCGTTTCGGAATTTCAGAGCTCCCATCGATGCGTTTTCATCTGAACTTTGGATCAGGTCGGAAAGAAGCAATCCTTCCTCAGGGAAGGGTCCGTCATTTTCCAAATGCAATTGAAGTTCGCTTAAATATTGAGCCAACCCAGGATGATCGACCCTTAATTCGTCGGGATTCAAATTGAAACGCAACCCATCGAACAATCCCGAAATGACAACAAGGCGATCCGCAAGATCAACCATCATATCGTTAATTCTGGCAGTGGCATTTGCCTCCGAGATAAATTTTTGATCGGGGGACGGAAACTCAACAACGCCGGTATTGTGAATTTGTCTGAGGATCTTGCCCAAATAATCCAAAAGATTTTCATCTTGATAAAAATCACGCCAATGGGAGAGCATTTCAACTTCCTCATCAGTCAAAACCAGTTGAAATTTCGCCTTCAGTTCGTCCTTGAGCCTGTTTTTTTCAATTGCTCGATCGTCAACGTCCATAGAACGCAGGGTAAGCATGCCGTCTTCAAGTTGGATGACCGCATTGGAAAAACGAGCTTCATCATCAAAATTCCTTCGAAACAAACGAATTTCTCTACGAATTTGTTCCTCTTTTTGCTTCCGGGTGATTTCGCTGACGTATCCGAAATCAATATCCGAGTACAGAGTCTCGGGGGCAGTTTCGCCCAGCGTCCTGAGTCCTGGAGGATCTTGACCGACAAAACAGGTGAAGACTACGGCAGTGGCAAAGGAGAGAATCAGAAGAAATTGTTTACCCCAAGTTATCCAAACCCCTCGCAAACCTGAAATTCGAGTTTCGGGAGATTCGTCGTCTTCAAGCTCCTTGCGCCTGCGGGCTCTCTTTCGACCGTTTTTCTTTCGCAAGCCCTTTGTTTCTTCACTAGCCATCGTAAAGAGTGCTATTTTCTCATAAAAAAGGACAGGGTCAAGGCTTAGGAACCAAGAGATGACGATCCATAAGCCGAAATGATGGAACTGACCAAGGGATGACGAACGACGTCGTCATGGTCGAATTCGTGAAAAAACAAACCCTTCACCCCAACCAATTTTTTTCGGGCGTCAACAAGTCCGGATTCCTCACGCGTCGGCAAGTCGACCTGAGTGACGTCTCCGTTCACAACCATCTTACTCCCCTCGCCCAATCGGGTCAGAAACATCATCATTTGCGAGCGGGTTGCGTTCTGGGCTTCGTCAAGCAGGGCAAAGCATTTGGTCAAAGTCCGCCCACGCATGTAGGCCAGCGGCGCGATCTCAACTACCCCCGTCTCGACCAATTTACGGGCTTCGATTGGCCCAAGAACCTCATCCATTGCATCATAGAGCGGCCGAAGATAGGGAAGTAACTTCTCTTCCAAATCACCGGGGAGAAAGCCCAATGCCTCTCCCGCCTCCACTGCCGGGCGAGCAAGAACGATTCGTTGAATTTCTCCCTTCAGCAAGGCATGGAGGGCTGCGGTCATGGCAAGAAAAGTTTTACCGGTTCCGGCCGGGCCGATTCCAAAAACCATGTCGTTTTTGAGAATTAGATCAAGATAGCGTCGTTGGCCGAGATTTCTTGGGACAACGGTTTTCTTGCGGATTTTCAGAACCAACGGATTCTTCAAAAGGTCTTCCAATTCCTTTGCCTTCCCATTCGAAACCTTTCCGAGAAATCTACCAAAATCAGACTTCCCTGAGACAAACCCCTGCTCCCGCCCCTTGAGAAGAAGATCAAACAGTTGAACGCAACGTTCGAGGTTTTCATCTTCCCCCTCCATCGTAAGCCTGTTTCCTCGAGCGACCAATCGAACCGAAAGCCTTCTTTCGACTTCTTCCAGGTTTGCCGGACTCTCCCCATACAGTTGGTGAAGTTGCCTCTCCGTTTCGAATTCTATTTTTTGTTCCGGCATGAAACGAAAGAGCGTAGAGAAAGGGAATCCCTAACCCTGCGACCTACATGGTTAAGGTGAAATGGAGGGATTCTTTGCCACCAAACATTCATGGATGGCAGGAGAAATATCGGGACTTATACAACATAGAATGGCTGAGTAAATATCGGAACCATCATTCGGCAAGCATGGAATCAAATTAAGATTCGATTGAAATTGCCAATGGTCCCAAAAACGTCATGACAAACTTTTTCGCTCTAATTACTTCCACTATGAAAGTTCTTTTCGTGAGTCCAGAGGTCAGCCCGCTTGTTCGTACCGGCGGCTTGGGCGACGTCGTGGGCAGTCTTCCCCTCGCAATCAAAGAGTTAGGCATAGACGTCAGAATCCTCTGCCCCCTCCATCGGGCATGCAAGAATCTGAAAACGACCTTCTTTGCCCAAAAGGGCACCGTTCAATTGCGCGACTTAGAATTTCCCATCAGGATAGGAGAGACGAAGTTGGGCTCATCCGGTATCCCGGTTTACCTAGTTGAAAACGATTCGCTTTTCGATCGCCCGGGTATTTACTCTGACTCGAACGGCGATTACCACGATAACCCAACCCGGGCATTCGTCCTCTCGAAGGCAGCCTTGCTCATTGATCAAATAACCGGTTGGTCCCCGGACGTTTATCACGCCCATGATTGGATGGCTGCCTCTTTACCCGCTTACCTGAATGCAAATCGGCCCAAAGGCAAGAGGTCAAAACAAGCGAAATCAGTACTGACCATCCATAATTTGGAACATCAGGGTAATTGCTCTTATCAAGATTTCCTCCGGTCCGGTCTCCCCGAAAGTTATTGGGCTATCGATGGCTTCGAAAACAATGGTTCCATGAATTTGCTCAAAGGAGGCATCCAGCATGCCGACAAGATCACGACCGTAAGCCCAACCTATTCGAATGAAATAAGGACCCCGCTATTCGGCCACGGACTCGAAGCTAGCCTGACCTACCGTGGCGCAGACTTGCTTGGAATTTTAAACGGTATTGACGAGACGAGTTGGAACCCGCAAAAAGATCCTTCTCTCCCTTGCCCCATCGACCCGGACTCGCCTCAGTCGGGAAAAAAAGCGTGCAAAGAATCTCTCCTGTCGGAAATGAGTTTGCCGGCAAATCAGAGCCCTCCCCTCTTCGGAGTCGTATCCCGGCTTTATCGCCAAAAAGGCTTGGATTTGCTGATTGAATGCCTTCCGAATCTCATGTCTGAATCGGATGCCAAATTCGTCATCTTGGGGAGCGGGTCCGAAGAAGAGGAAAATGCCTTTCGCGAACTGGCCAAAAGATTCCCCGAACGCATCGCCGTTTTCATTGGGTTCGACGATGGATTGGCTCGCAGAATCTTTGCCGGAAGTGATTTTTTCTTAATGCCAAGTCGGTTCGAGCCTTGCGGTTTGGCTCAATTGTACGCGATGCGATACGGTTCTCTTCCCATTGCTCGAAAAACCGGAGGCCTGGCCGACACCATAGACCACTTTTCCCGTTCCACTTCCTCGTCCAATGGCTTTCTTTTTGATCATGCCAATGCAAAAAGTCTGAGGACGGTTATTCACAGGGCCATCAAACTTTTTGGAAACCCAACCCAATTCTTGAAAATCCGAAAAAACGCACTTCACTCCCCCTGTTCATGGGATGATGCGGCCAACTGTTACGCCGAAGTGTACAAGTGGACTATGGAAATTCAAGTGGAAGAAAAGCTGAGCTTTACCAAACGTGCATAACTTTCCATTCGTTTTCATGATTTCCTCTTGCGGAAACTAAACGAGAATAGGTACCCTCCGTTTATCCATCATATGAATAAATGACGTCGAACGGACCATCCAGAACCTTCACTCGAGAAGCGGTTGAAGCTTGGCTTGGTCGCCTATCGAGCGCCGATTGGGAAACGAACATACCAAAGACGCAACTGCAGGAAGGAAGAAAGTTCTATCGGAAAGGGATGCTCAGTACCATCGACTTGCAAAGCGGTCAAGCAGTCGTAACTCAAAAAGTAAACCGGAAGGAAACTTATTCGGTCATCGAATGGAACGGTAAAGGTCCCGAGATAAGAACCTCCGTGGAGGACGAGGACTTTGGTCTCGTCCTTGCCACGGCAGGGCTCTATGAAATTGAGGAACTTATCGCGGAAATCCATGAAGACGACCCTCTTTTCGACGATCTCCCTAACCCTGAGAACGGAGAGGAAGAAACCGAAGTCCACCTATCGGCGGAAGAAGAACCGGAAGAAGGCATCACCTCGAATCAGGTCCCTCTCCTTATTTTGCTCGAAGTTTCCAACAAAAATGGACTGACCGCCACCCCGATGTGGAAAAAGAGCAAAAAAGAGAGAATCCCGGCCTACGGAAACAAAGAACAAGTGGAAATCGAACAGGCCGATCGACCCGCTCTCATGAGATTCGTTGCCGAGGCCGGGGAACGAGGCTTTGAGTTCGAAAAGGCAAAAGGCGTTTTCTCCATGAAAGATTGGAAAAAAGTCGCAACCTTGGCCGAAGATGCCCTTCCCCGATGGGAGAAGGCATTCAGCTTGGAGTTTTCCGGCGACGCCCACCTGCTTCGCGAAGGCCAGCGCATCCTCAATTGGGAAATCGAAGCCCGAAGTCGGGATTCATCCTCCATGACCCTCAGGGAAAACTTCCGTCTTGGATCCCTCCGACTCGGAGTCGAACACAGTCGTAAAATTACCAAGGCTAGAAACGGCGCAACCTTCATCAGGGGACATGGCTTGGTTCGCCTTGATCAAAACCAACTGGATGATTTTGAATGGTGGCAAAGAAACCGGGGTGATTCGAAAAGAGCGAATTGGCCCAGATACATGCTTTTTTCGCTCTTTGCCCGTAAATATCTTCGAGCCCGTCAGGATGGGAAGCTTGCCTCCTGGCAATCATCCATTCGCGAGCCTCAGACAAATGGAATAGCCAAAAGGTTTTCTTTCCTCAGGCCCTACCAAAGAGATGGAGTAGCCCATATTCACGCTCTTCATCAACTTGGTTGCCACGGCTTATTGGCCGACGAAATGGGCTTGGGTAAAACCGTTCAAACTCTTGCCTTGATCGTGGGCAATAAGGAAAAGGATTTACCAGACTTGGTCACTTGTCCTGCCTCGGTCGTTCCCGTTTGGGTTCGTGAGGCAAAGGAAAGGTTTCCCAAGCTCAAGGTAAGAATCCTCAACAAGGAGGACCAATTCTCCGACCAAACGGAAAGTTGCCTTTGGGTCGCCAGTTACACCCAATTACGACGGCACAGGAGCCACCTGGAAAACTTCAGTTTCCGATACGCCATATTGGACGAGGCTCAGCTTATCAAAAACCCCAAGGCGAAGCTTACCCAAACCTGTCTATCCATAACGGCCCGGCACCGTCTTGCTCTGTCCGGAACGCCAATTGAAAACACCGCCCTTGATCTTTGGACGATATTCCGATTTCTGATGCCGGGTCTTCTCGGAGGTCGCAAGGATTTGGAAAGAGACTTGACCGAAGCCCCCGAAGATACGATCAAGCTTCTGCGTAAACAAGTCACTCCCTTTGTCTTGAGAAGAATCAAGAGCGAAGTCGCAACCGAACTACCTCCTAAATTGGAAACCGAATTGGCCTGTCCCCTCAACGACGAACAGAGAAAAGAATACAGAAAACTTACCGAAGGTGCCATCGAAAGACATGGGGAAGATTTGCGGACCGCAATCAAGGAAGCTCCCACTCACGTTTTCTCTCTCCTGACCAGATTAAGGCAAACGTGTTGCGACCTCGGTCTGCTTCCTTGGCGAGAACACCTTCCACCAACCGGTTCGAAAGGAAACGTTTTGATCGAAAAACTAGGAGATCTGTCTTCGTCCAAAGCCAAAGTCATCGTATTCAGTCAGTTCACGTCTTTCCTCGCCATTCTCAAGAAGAACATCCGCCTGAATCATCCCGACCTATCTATCCTCGAGCTAACTGGTTCAACCCGGGATCGAACGACACCCGTCGAAACCTTCGAATCCAGTCAAGGCCCGACCGTCATGCTGGCCTCTCTCAAAGCCGCGGGATTGGGCGTCACCTTGAAGTCAGCGGATTACGTCTTCCTTATGGATCCATGGTGGAATCCGGCTGTCGAGGAACAAGCCATCGACCGGGCCCATCGTTTAGGGAGGGAAAAACCTACTTTTATTTATCGGTTGGTTGCCCAAGGCACAATCGAGGAACGAGTTCGCAATCTTCAGCTCCAAAAAAAGGAAACCTTCAGGAAAATCATAGGCGAAATCGACAAACCGACGGGCTTGGGAGATCACTTCTCCTCCTTGAAGGAATTAATCGAGCTCAAGGACGGCTAAGTTGTTTTAACTGGAAAGGAAGTTTACCTCCTTGTAACTGCACGCGAAAAAAGATCGCGAGGAGTTACCGGATACGCATCAAGAAGACGAGGAGTTCTCGTCCATGTCGCTTTTGCCGAAGCTCTTGCGAAACCGACGAACAAGACGAAATCCCGGAAGCAAAAGCAAACCCGTGACCATCACATAGGTGGATGGTTCGGGAACGGCTGAATACCTCAGGTAAAAGTCTCCGGATCCATTGTACCAGACTCCCCACCCTGAGTGTCCGGAAAGATTACCATTGTGGAATTTATAGGCGTGGTCGTTTACATTAAAATGGCTACTCGCGTCAGACCAGGATCCCGATGCCAAAGTTGTCCCACCCCAATTGGTAATACTCCCATGAGAGCCACCATTGAGAAAAAGAATACCATCGTTTGTAGTATGGTCGTGAACCCCGAGATTGGCGACTGCACCGGCATCACCATTGCTGTCTACGCTAAATATGTTTAGGTCGACGACGGCATTGCTGCCAAAGGCAAGCGTGCCAAAATTCAAAACGTCGAATTCGTCGTTGAAGGAGTTTTGATTGGCTCCACTATTGAAATCGGTAATTTCCCAATCGAAAACAGCGTTGTCGTTAAAAACCAAAGTCGTAACCGTCAAGTCGCCCATTGCATTGGCTACCGCTCCTCCCGTGCCAAGAGTGACTTGATGATTGGAAGGCGACAACGAAGAGGAAATGCCGCGACCGGGAGAAATAGCTTTGATATCATTGGTCCCGTCTCCAACAGTGATAGCAGCAAAGGTTCCGTCTCCACCAACCATGCTCTTGCCCGATACCGAGCCTTGAATACTCGTATTGGCCAATGAAATACCTCCCTCAAGATCAAGCTTTCCCTTGTTAATCACGACTGTGTTGCTAGCCCCACCCAAGGCATTCGCGTGAGCCGCAACCAAGGTTCCGTCGTTGATAATGACGTCGTTCCCCCCAGTGTTGGTGAAATTATTTCCCGAGTTGGACAGCTTCAAACGCCCTACACCCGATTTGGTCAAGGTTTCACTTCCCGTAACTTGGCCTGAAAAAACCTGCTCGTCATTGTAATCTCCCGCAGCAGTTCCACTTGAAACCTTTACCGTTGTGGCTGCTCCGGTACCAGACAACGCCACTGTACCGGAAAAAGTTTGTGCAGAGGTTGCGGTAGTAAAGCCAAGCTCAACGGTTTGGCCACCGCTGTTCACAAGGTCCAAATTACCGGCTCCTTTGATATACTCGAAAGATTGAGAACTGCCATTGGGTGCGAGAATCAGAGTACCTCCCTTGATATCCAAATACCCCTCCCCGTCGCTGCCCGAGGTGTCGGTTATTGCGATGGTACCGCTCAATGTCTGTTCCCCGTCGTTAGTACCGTTTCCGGCCGTTCCCCCCGTTTTAATCAAAGTGATGTCTCCAGAAATGCCCCCGGCAAAAGAAGTACCGTCGTTACCCATGTTACCCGCCGCTGTGTGAAGGGTTACGGTCCGAAAAACTGCGTTTTCAGTGTCGGTTATGTTGCCCGTTCCACTTAAGCCGCTGAAGTTGGCCGATCCGACCGTATCAAGATCAATACTATCGTCCCCGTCGTGATAAGTGAGGGATGTCACGTAATTATCGGTTCCTACAGCTCCAGAACTAGATCCGACCTTTGAATAAGCGTTGTGGCTGTTATTATCAAATTCAAATGCCAAACCAGAAGTCATGGCGGAATTCGAAGTGGGGTCGTGCAATTGAATGTGGAGATGTTGATCGCCCAAACCACCCGTATCCGTGTCTACCCAACGCCAAGTCTCGGCCATTACAGTGTTGTAAAGCACATGGCCAACCGTATCATCCTTGGTAAGTCCTCCAACAGATGCGTTTGACCTGGTACCTGTCTCGTAGAAACGTATACCCAATCTAGCGTGATTAGTTCCTCCAGCATCATTGCCCGCCTCAAGCCTTGTCACCTCGTCACTCAGTGAAGAAAAGGTGTCGTTGGAAATTTCGTAGGCGTTGTTCAACTCATGGTTGGTATTAGCCGT
Organism: Opitutia bacterium; assembly: GCA_002722545.1. GTDB lineage: Bacteria > Verrucomicrobiota > Verrucomicrobiia > Opitutales > Seribacteraceae > Seribacter. The sequence goes on from PBMI01000051.1 coordinate 50,905, forward strand.
ATCGTCGGTCGTATCACTACCCGAACTGGCACTGAACTTGGTCGAGAAGTGAAACTGGCCAGCCGTACTCCCCGAATTGTTAGATCCATCTAAGTAGTAATTGTGACCAATCGTGGTTTTGGTAGTAAGAGGCGTCCAAGTACCTTGGAACAAATTCGTGTTGCTTGTGTTCGCGGTGTTATCCGAAAGCTTGTAATAACCAAGTTCCACAAGATCGCCATCCAAGGATTGGCCGTCACTGCCTTGGTACAAATCACGGGCAGTACCAGTTAGATCTCTGCCTCGAAGTTCTTGCACATTGGTTGGGGTGGTACCAGGGGTGTCGAAGGGGTACCCCGAATATACTTTTTTCCAACTTTGCCACCAGACAGTGGTAGAGTCTGCTACGAGTACATGCGGTCCAAGCAGGAGATTCGTACAAATAAATACAAAGCTCGTTTTGAAGGCAAAATTAGCACAAGGAAACTTTTCTAACAGATTGGACAAGACACCCCATTATCACCTCCGCCAAACCAAAGGTCAAATCGAAATTCAACCAAACTATTCTCAATCAATATTCGAGACAGCAACTCCGATTGCAAAATCCAATCATACTCAAGCCCTCCTCTCCCTCTTAAGTATACTTAGCAGGTTTTTATATGCTCTTTACTGTCATTTCCTCTGCTTTACCCGAGTCGCCTTTCAACGAAATGCAGAAGTGGACTTTTTTTCAATGGACGGGACTTTTTTATCTTATAAATCATTCGCATAATCAGCATAGACCAATCGCTCTTTGCGAATGACAAATATATCTTGCTTTTACAAAAAATTTGGAGGATATTATATGAATGGGAACCTGCCCTTCCTCACACTTTTCAAGCCTAGATTTCAAATCCTACACACCCGGGATAGCCCACTAGTGACTTGTAAACGAGCAATCCTCTTTCTCAACTTCCTAGGAGGGTTTTCTCGTACGCGCGCGAGCCTTCGAGTTCCAAGGGCATTCAGCTACGCTTTACTTGTTTTAGTTTTCGGCGTTCCTCAATTCCTTCAGGCTACCATTCCGCAACTTGTCATTCACTGGTCGACTCTTACCGAGACTGCCAATGCGTATCGACTCCAAGATAGAAACGGAAACCCGCTTGACGCAGGCCTTGCAGTGAATGGCGACGGAAGTTTGGCGACCTTGGGATATTTCGACCAAGCAACCGTTTCCGAACCTTTCAAGGGGAATTGGATTGCCATGACCTCTGGAACTACGGTCGGAGACTCGAGTAGTGGTTACGGATACGATAATGGAATGTTTTCCTTCACCACGGTTTTTACCAGAGGGTCCAACCAAGTCTCAGTCTATCCAAACGAACCCGCCGGATACTCCGTACAGACTCCCTTCGTTATTCTTCAAAACGCCCCGGCTTCCGGAACCCCCATTTGTATTCGCTTCTATGACCGAACTACTACTGATGCAACAGCCCGTTACAATACCGTAACCGGCCTCAATTGGTCTTGGCCCAACTTTTCTTCGGGCATTCCAACCAACCTTTACCTGAAAATCGCACCAGGTACTAATCTTTCTGGCTCAAAATGGAAATATGGCAGTACTTTTGAAGACAACGCGTCAACATTCAAAACTTCCCTGCGCAAGAAAGCGCTCCTTCAGGTTTCGGTCTTTGGGAACGGTGGTTCCGTTGGCGTAACCCCGAATAACCCGGGTGGGTTGTACGAATACGACAGCAACGTGACCATTTCCGCAGTGGCCGACCCTCATTTTGAATTTGTTCGATGGAATGGACCGGGAGTCAGTCAACCGACCAATCAAACCAGTACGGTCATCATGTCGGATGATCGCAACGTCACCGCAACCTTCAAAGTCCGTCAATACAACTTGGTCACCACTACGGAAGGCAAAGGAACCGTCGGCATAACTCCGGATACCACAGGGAGGTTGTACGAATACGACGACAACGTTTCCGTCACGGCAACCCCGAGCCCGGGCTATCAATTCGGTTATTGGAAAAACCTTGATAGTAATCAAAACCCCGTCAGCGGGCTTGACGACAACTTGACCGCAAACGCCACGCTGAACGTGCAAGGCGCTCATATCCTCATCGCCGTATTCAATCCCCTTTCCTACAGCATCACGGTCAATTCGACTTCTGGAGGAACTGGTCAAGTCGTCCAGCAACCCGGCCCCTACCCCTTCGATGGTAACTACACCCTCTCGGCTACGGCCAACTACGGGCACAGCTTTTCGGGCTGGACGGGAGACGCCAATTCAATCGCTCTTCTTCCTTCGACCAACGCCAACATCGTTCCTTTTCAACTGACTCATCCCGGAAATTTATCCTTCGCCGCCAATTTCACTGAAAACCAGTATTTGCTGACCGTGGAGTACGGAACGGGGGGGGCATCCGCATCTCCTTCGCCTCCTGGTCCCTACAAACATTCGGATTTCGTTCCAATCACCGCTACGGCTCTTCATGGTTACCAGTTCGACATGTGGGAAGACGCCAACGGATCTTTGGATAATTTCACTCAATTGAACGCAACAGTAGACATGTCTCACTCCGCCTCGAACGTTACGGTCAAAGCGCTTTTCAAACCCTTGGAGTACCCTGTCAACCTGACTGCCGGAGTCGGTGGTCAGGTAACGATCAACCCAACGGCCGGTCCGTGGAAACATTTCAGCGTTTACCCGATCCTTGCGACTCCCGCAGATGGTTATTCTTTCACCGGCTGGACGGGAGATGCGAATTCAACTAGATCTTTGGATCCATTGAAAGGAACTTCCGACGCCAACAATTCTTTGAATATCGTAGGCCCCGTTACCCTTACGGCCAATTTCGCCCTCATCGATTTCAACGTTACGGCTAGCGTTGGAACGGGAAGCGGTAACGTGACGGGAAGCGGATCTTACACGATCAACGATAATCCGCCTCCGCAAGTTACGGCCATAGCTAGCTCAGGATGGCATTTCACGAGTTGGTCGGGCGACACTTTCGCTATGAATTCGAATTCCAGCGTTTCTTCCTCCATCAACCTCCTGCAACATCCCCAAAACTTATCCTTGCAAGCCAATTTCGCCCGCAACAGTTACGACGTAAACGTTACGACAACGGGAAGTGGTCTTGTAAACGGGCAGTCGTCCCTCTCCCTTAATCCGATTTTTCAAGACACCATAGACTTGAACGCAACCGCTAGCCTTGGTTGGGAATTCGACAGGTGGTACGGACACTCCTTCCCCAACCCGCAAGCAAACGTCGTTTCCTTCGCCGTCTCATCGGACATGGAACTGAATGCCAGTTTCAAAAGAAGCAACTTCGCCGTGAACGTCCTTCCCTCATCTTTCGGCCAATCAAGTGGTGCGGGCTCTTACGAGTTCGAATCGAACGTGACCATTTCCACCCTGCCTAACAATGGATACTTGTTTTCCCAATGGACCGGCGACATCCAATACCTCGCCGATCCGAATTCATCCACCACCATCGTCACCATCCCAAATAACGAAGTCAACCTGACCCCCACCTTTACTCCAAAGACTTATCAGGTTTCCGTGTCGTTCGATTCCAACGGAACGGTTTCGGGAGGTGGAAGCTATTTATTCGGCTCAACCGCAACCATTACGCCTGTTGGAGATGGTCCGAACGGCCTAAGCGCTCCGGCAGGTTACGAATTTTCAAAATGGACGGTGACCAATCCGTTGGGGCAAGAATCAAATTCATCAGACGACCCTCTCTCTCTTCTAATAGACGGTAATTACTCCGTCTTTGCGAGTTTCGCCCCGATTCAAGTCGATTTGCATGATATCAATATTACCGTCTCTCCCCCCGGCAGTGGTTTTGTGTTTGATGACCCGAGCCTTCGTACATGGAACCCGGGTACTTCGACCCTGAATTCAACGATCACGGCTACACACAACCCAGGGTATTCATTTCTTGGTTGGAGCAATCCGGACGCAAAGGTTATATCACCGAGTTTCAGAAGTCCGACCATTAGTTTTTCTACGGATGTCAACGCCTCCCTCATCGCTCAATTCCAGAAAAACGTCGTTGGCGTGGCAACTCGTCATTCCGGAAACGGTACCACTCAATTCCTATCCAATGACGCCTCCCTTGAAATCAATGCCACGGCAAATATTGGAAGCACCTTTCAAGGTTGGACGGTCGACCAAAACTTCACCTACTCAGTCACCGTGGGAAATTCATCCGTGAAAGCAGGCTCTCAGGTATTTTTCCTGAATGGCGTCGAGAGCCCCAACCTCACCTTGCTCAAAGGATATACTTACGTTTTTTCCTGCAACACCGGAACCAACGAATTCTATCTTGCCAGCCAATCCAATTCTACAGGTCATACGGGAGAGTACACACATGCAAACCTTACCGGATCCCGAGCTACCTCAGGCAACCTAGTCTTTACCGTCCCCAACGATTTCGACACCAACGTCACACTCTACTATTGCTCCTCTCAAAATCCATTCATGGGAAATATCGCTCAAGTGATCGAGGCAATACCTGATGCCACCATTTTACCGTTCTCGAATCAATCGAGCATAACTCCTTCGGTTTCCCACGACCTGTCTCTGAAAGCCACCTTCAATCTCAATCAATACAATGTTTCGATCCACTCCGGAACGGGAGGTAGTCTGACACAAGGATCCAGTGGCACTTACTCCCATGGAGATTCGGTTAACTTAACCGCAATAGCCGACAACCACTATGTCTTCAGTCATTGGGAAGGCGGTACCTTTGCTTCGCCCACTTCGGCATCCACGACCACGACAATCTCTTCGGATAGCCTGATTCAAGCCATTTTCAGTCCTCTGACTTATAACCTGACCCTGACCAAAAACATTCCAGGAGGGGGAGACGTTTTTACGACGAACGGAGAATATGCATTTAATTTCAATCAGACTTTCACCATACAAGCCCAACCCAATCCAGGTTACGTCTTCTTGTCTTGGAGCAATGGATTGGCTAATGCCACCGAGCAAATCACCATAAACCAAGATACCACGATTTCGGCTAACTTCGACGGTGAACCCGCCTCGGTGACTCAAGTCGTTCAAACCCTCGACGTAGATGGTTCGGTTCTTAATGGCGTCACTGGTGGGTTTATTGTCACATCAACCAATCCGCCCTACAAGTTCGGTGACGATCTCAATATGACCGCTCACGACGAACCCGGTTACCAATTCAACGGTTGGCTCGGCACGGACGGAGCACTTTTGTCTTCTTCACGTACCCACGAGTTTAATCTGGCCAGTAGCCAAACGATCACCGCGACATTCAAAAAACTCAGTTACGAAGTCAAGGTTTTCACCGCACCACTCGTCGGCGGCACAATCAAGGCCGACAAGGGAACCAATTCACAAATTCAAACCCTCAAGGTAGCTCATGGCGAAAAGGTAAGTCTCGAAGCCTTGCCGAGTGTAGAATACCAATTCGACAAGTGGACGGGAAGCGGTCTTGTCAACGCCAATGTCTTTAATGCACAACTTGAATTAACCGTCACTCAAGACTTATCTTTGACTGCTAGCTTTATTCCCCTTCAGCCAATCGAGCTGAAAATTTTAATCATGCCCACAGATGGAGGCTTTGCGATTGGTTCGGGTTCGTTCATCTACAACTCCAAGCATCCAATCTTCGCCACACCGAGCCTGGGCTATCTTTTTGACGGTTGGGAAGGTGTAGGAATTAATGATTCCAAGGCCGCGACTACGAGCGTTCTCCTCAACGAGAACAAGACGATCAAGGCCAAGTTTGTGAGCGACCCCAACTACAAGGGAGACCCAACGGCTCCTGGGTTGCACTCCCTCAATTTGGTTTCATCACCGGTCAAGGGAGGAAGCACGGAAGGATCTGGTATTTTTGGAACCGGCTGGAAAAATATATCAGCCAGTGAGAACCCAGGGTATCTCTTCAGCCATTGGGATGCGGAAGGAGTTGAAAGCGTGAATTCGGCAAACACTCGAATTTTTCTTACCAAGAACACTGAAGTTACGGCAAATTTCAGGCCCGTAACGGGAGCCGATCTTATCAGCGGTTCGGTCCAGCTTGGAAACTCATGGTGGTACAGCGATTGGTTTGGCCCCTTCTGGCACCGAAACGGAGACCTTTGGGCTTATCATTCCGTCTTGGGATGGATCTTCATGGACCCCCAAAAAGCTGATTTGTCCGTTTGGTTTTGGATTGAATTCCTTGATGGTTGGCAATGGACCACAGCTAATATTTACCCGTTCCTGCACACAAGTAATTCAGCCACTTGGTATTGGTTCAACAAGGACTTGTCCACCGTGAAAAAGAAGCTTTTCTTCAAGTACAGCGACTCTACGGGGAATGGAGCATGGGTTAGTTTCTAGACGAAAGGAACGGTTCAACGATCTTTAAGTTTTAAGAACCTCTTTCCCCCTCCAAGCAAAACAACATAAACTTCAATCCTAAAATCCGCTCATTGGTTTTGCTGACGTAAAGGAAGTGAAACCTGGCGAAGAGGATTTGATCTTCATCCGGATCACTGAATCCGAAAATCATGCCCTCAACCCGGTCTTGCCCCGATAATCTAGCTGAGAAATTTTGCCTAGGCAGGATAAATCGCACGCCGTAGATTGCCCGCAGGTCATCTTCCCCCGAACTTACGTTCCCAAGCTTGGCTACCTTGCATTTGCCCTTGAGCTTTTTCAAACCCTTGAAATCATAGCAAAAACTTCTCACCTCCTCGAGAATGGGAAATTTGGTCAAAATTGACCTACCATCGCCTTTCAAAATAATCTCCCCCCCTGGCGGAATCACGGATGCGGTCGATCAATCCGAACTCGATCGAGTCCAAATGGATTTCTCTCAATTCATATTTCCCCACAACCTCCTGAACAGTTGGTTCCCTAGTCAGCTATATATGAGCAAGCGGGTCGGAGGCACTGGCAACCAAAAGAAGGCAACCAAAGAAAACAAAAACGCAATTCAGTCTAAAAGATTCCAAACCAAAAAAAAAGCGGCCCATCTTATTGCTTGGGCAGAAGATGAAGCCCTGCTTTTTCTTGAGCGGGAAGGATGAAACAAACAAGTACTACTTGAGAGGATTGACCGCTTCGATGTAGGTCAGTATTCCAGTAGGGTGTTTGCGGACAACGATAATGCCCTCTTCAGAACTCAAAACTTGACCATCTTCGGGTGCATCGGCTCCACCGATCATGCGCCAACCTCCTCCGGTAATAACAACTTGCGGGGCTTCCGTGTAACCCGAACCTCTCGAGTTACCGGTGCCGGTAAAGTCAAATCCAGTGATCGCACCACTTGAAATAGTTACGGAAGCGATCGCACCCGTACCTCCTCCTCCGATGAAATAGGCTTTAGCACTTGTATTGTATCCAGCTCCAACCGAGCCCAAAGACCATTTTTTATCGCCCTTGCCTGACTCGAAATTGACGTCTCGCTTGACTTTGACAATCACGTAACCGGATGCACTGTCTACAACCTCATGCGTGCCATTGAGGTTTGAGTAAACCATGACTCCGCTGCCTTCGGCAACATCCGAGCCATTGACGTCGAGTTCGTACTGCCTGCTGTTAGCACTGTCATAGCTGTCGCTGACACTCCGGCCTGAAATTTCGCTAAAGGTCATGTTGAATCCGTTCCAATCGTCTGCACTGGCTGGTCCACCACCTGCAAGAGATATCTTCGTATATTCGGAAGTGTTATGATCACCACTGGTTCCTCCAGTCGCATCACAACTCACCAAGGCTGATACGGTTCCCGAAACGAATTCAACGTCTGAGTCCGCAATACCGTTGCTGCCACCGTGTGTTCCTGCTTTGGCAGAGGCTGTGGCGACTTCCGTAACCGCATCGTTCACTCCACCTTTATAGTAGTATTCGTTCCAATTGGTGCCTGAAAGAAAGAATATGGTATCCGCATTAGTCGTATTTCCATCGGATGCGCTTGGTCGGAAATCATATATTTCCGTGCCCATGTTGTCGGCTGGAATAATTTCGCCGAGAACCACATCGGCGCCAAAAGGATTGTTCATCAATGCCTGTTGAGGGTATGCTGGCAAGTACATCTTTTGGTTAGTGGTGCCTACGGCTCCTTCGATGGTGAGTTCGATGTCGTTGTTGGTACGATTGGCAACGATGAAGGATTCGTCCGGATAGAGAATTTGGTCTGTCGCATGTCCTGCACCAATGTTGTTAACATTATACCATCCCGCCTTGTAGGTCCCAACGTCACTACCGAGAAAGAAGTGGGGATCGTAGCTAAATTCACTGGCGTTCCACAAGTAAACAAAATCGGAAGATGAAATCATACCTGTACTGAAACCGTTGTCTTCTGCAGATGTTTTGCTGTTTCCAAGAATACCACCGACTGTTGCTGCCGGCACAATCTCGACAGAGTAATCAGTTTGCAAAACTTTCGCCAAGGTTTCACCCGTGGGATTGGATTTCGACTTCGTCGCAAGCTTGGAGATGTCGAGTGTCAATTGATTCGAGGTGTTGTCGGTAATCAGAAAAAATCGCCCGACATCCGGTGAACCTGGTTCGGTCAGGCGTACGAAATGAGGACCGGCTACAACGGTTACGCTTGGGGGCGCCGAGTAACCAGCGCCTTTGTTCGTCATAGTGATGCCTGTTATTTTGCCTCCACTCACCGTGGCAGTGGCCGTGGACTGATTGTCATCGGCTTCCGGATAATCGATCTCGATCAATTGAGCGTTTCCCGTGCTGCATGTATCGTTGAATCCGGCACCCGCATTATCAATGGTGATCGAGTTAACCCGAGCACCGGACAAAACGGCTGTTAAAATGGGCACCTGAACCGTGCTTTTGAAGGCCCCGGTGACAAAAGGGTTATGAACGATGCCGTCACCGTCCGTGGAGTTCTCAAAACTTATGGTGTTGCTGCCAACGCTCGAAATAAAACCGGAGAAGACTGGTTCGCCAGAGACTCCCGCACTAACGATTTTGTAGATCGGGGTACTGGTGGAGGCATTTGTGGTTACCCCCCCCTCTGTACGAGTGGCGGGAATGGTAATTGTGACACTACCTGAATAACCTGCTATGTCGTTACCGAAAACGAGTAAATCAGGGGAAAATACAAATGCCAAATAGGCAAAAAGGAAAGAAGTCGTTTTCTTCATGATAAGGTCTTGATTACTAGTGGGCTTTATAGGTATTAGCACCTGATTGGAAAATCATACATGAAATTTATAAGTTTTTTCAAAATAATTTTTTGATTTTTGGATTTTTTTTCATAAAAATCAGAAAAAAACTATATAGGGCAGTTTAAATGCGCAATTAGTCATCCGTTTTTCTCGAAACGCAAAAGAAGCGGTAAACCCAAGCATAGGCAAATGGCGTTGGGCATCCACCAACCGAAAGTTGAAAGTACCGGAGGAGATGCTGAATTGGCAAAGAGATTTCCGATTCCATAATAAGCAACTGCGACGAAGATACCGAATGCCATGTTGCTAATGGATTCCTTCCTGCCTTTGGTTACGGCAAGAGGAAGTAAAACCAAAGACAGGAAAAAGGGAGAGAACCCAAGCGAAAAACTCTTGTTAAGCAAACCAGTTGCTTTCCTTTTAAGTTCGTTGTCTTCGGTTTCTCGAGAGAGTGCCCAAAGTTGGCCAATGGACATTCTTTTGTAATTCAGATTTTCCTCCTTGGCATCGAGATCCAGCACCAAGGGCTGGTTCCACCTTTCGAAGGAAACGAATAAATCGGATGACTGTCCTTCTTCCTGACTGCCTCCGGACTCAAGGTCGATATCCCTGAGCTCAAGTAAGATCCGGGCCTTTTCCTCCGATTTCTCTACGATGCCCCGTTTGGCATGAACGATGGAGAGTAAATCACCGGTCTTTTCGAAAAGCAGAATACGGAGGTTTTCCCATTCTCCTTCTCGTATCTCTCCAACCGAAATGGAAACTCGGGAAAGCTCTGCTCCACCCAAAGCTCTTAAACTCGCCCCGGATTCATCATTTAAATCGTCACCTATGGAAAATTCGATTTCCCCCTCCTTTTCCAACGCCAAATTGAGATTTGTCCACAAAACCTCTTCCATCTTTCGGTCAAAATTGGCACGATTCACGGGAGCCCATTGCAAATTTGCGTAAAGAGTCAGGGCACTCAACAAAAGGGACAGACTGAATACTGGTTTACCCCAATCCCAAATACTCATGCCCAAAGAACGACAGGCAAGTATTTCCTTATCCGAGGACCATCTTCCAAAGCAAAGGAGGACCGACAAAGCAAAACCGAATGGGATGCCGTAGATCATCGAATAAGGAACAAGAAATCCAAGAAGCTCCAAAAAGAGACCGGGTGACAGAGACAATGCTTGAAAAAGAGATTCGTGAGAACGGACGGCATTTCCGTAAAGAAGAATTCCCGTCAAGACGGATGTAGCCAGCAGGGTGGTCGTGAAAAGTTCTCTATAGACAAACCTGCGAATAATGGTTGGCGAATTCACGAGTCCGAAAAATCGGCAAAATCCAATTCATCCAAATCACTCGGATGATCGACTCCTATGGTCGCTTTTGCCACGATCGACACTCCGATCCGGCAACCATGTTCCAAAGCCCGCAGTTGCTCAAGGTTTTCGATTTCTTCCAAGAACCCTTGCTCCCAAGTAGAAAACGACTCAAGGAAAGACGAGTCGTATCCGTACATACCAAGGTGCTTCAAACCAAAGTTATTCCCGGTTCTCCGACTTTCATCGTCTCGATCTCTTCGATGAGGTATGGCGGCCCTTGAAAAATAGATCGCGTAGCCTTTCCGATCAAGTACCACCTTTACTTGATTTGGATCATGAAAATCCTCTTCACGTTCGAAGGGAGCGGCAAGGGTGGACATTAACGCCCCTTCTTTGCTCAAGGCATCGCCAAGAGCAAGAATATGATTTCTTTCAACCATGGGTTCATCCGCCTGAACGTTAAGAATTCTTTTTCGTCGAAGGCTTTGATTAGCCTGAGCAATTCGATCAGTACCGGACGATAATTCGGGATCGGTCAGGAGAACCGAAAACCCTTCTTTTTGCAAAGGTTGGGCAAGCTCATGACCGTCGACGGCAAAAAAAACATCGTACTCGGGTACCTCCAGTCGTAACCGCTCAGCTGTTCTCAAGATGAGTGGTTTGCCTCCCGCATCAGCCAAAAGCTTGCGGGGAAAGCGAACTGATGCCAATCGGGCTGGGACGATTATAGTCGGCAAAGAAGTTGGCTTCATGGCAAAAGGTAGATCTTGCGAACGTTTCTTGTGTTGTAGCAAGCAAATCCGCAGGTATGATGAAAAAACTATATACTTTTTACCTATGATCAAAGACACACTCGTCACCTCCGCCACAAATTCTTCCTTCGATCGGTTTTCCCTACCCGACAAATCGGGTAGGTTCGGTCCTTATGGCGGATCCTTTGTCCCCGAAACTTTGTCTCACCCTCTGAGAGAATTGAATGATGCGTACCTTCAAGCAAAGAAAGATCCTGAATTCCAAAAGGAACTTGATCAAATGCTCCGCAACTTTGCCGGAAGACCGACTGAGCTTTATTATGCGGAAAGGCTTAGTAATCGTTTGGGCGGGGCAAAGATTTACCTTAAGCGGGAAGACCTCTTGCACACGGGAGCCCACAAGATCAACAATGCTTTGGGACAAGCTTTACTTGCAAAACGAATGGGCAAGAAACGGATCATCGCCGAAACTGGAGCCGGACAACACGGAATAGCAACCGCTTCGGTATGCGCTCGTTTTGGTTTCGATTGTGTAATTTACATGGGAGCGGAAGATATGCGAAGGCAAGCGTTGAACGTTTTCCGAATGCGATTGAGTGGAGCTGAGGTACGAGGAGTCGAAGCAGGGAGCAAGACACTCAAGGAAGCAATCAACGAGGCCATGCGTGATTGGGTAACGAATGTTAGAAACACCCATTATATTCTTGGTTCGGCCTTGGGTGCTCATCCCTACCCCGGCATGGTGCGTGATTTCCATCGAGTAATCGGCGAGGAAACAAAAAGGCAATTCGTTAAAATGGAAGGCAGGTTACCTGATGAAATGATTGCTTGCGTGGGTGGAGGGAGTAATGCGATCGGTTTTTTCTTCGATTTTTTGGAAGAGGAAGACGTGCGGCTAATTGGAGTCGAAGCTGGAGGAAGATCCTTGGACGAAGGTGAACATGCGGCCCGATTCGAAGGAGGGAAGTTAGGCATTCTCCAGGGATGTAAAACTTGGATTTTACAAAACCCCGATGGACAGATTAACCCAACCCACTCGGTCTCCGCGGGATTGGATTACGCGGCCATTGGGCCAGAACACGCATTCTACAAGGATAGAGGCCGAATTGAATACGCTCACATAGGCGATGCCGAGGCTTTGGATGCATTCCGTACTTTGTCTTCGGAAGAAGGTATTCTTCCCGCCCTCGAAACCTCGCACGGTTTGGCTCACGGATTCAATCGGGCCAAGGAACTTTCCAAGGACCAAATCATATGTATAAACCTCAGCGGGCGGGGTGACAAGGATGCGATGGAAGTAGCTCGCTTGATGGAAACCCCTGGGATACCAAACGCAAAAAAGCCATGAACAGCATGACCGGTTTTGGGAGGGCAACACTCAGTTTGCCCGACCACTTGGTTCTTCTCGAAGTCTTTTCCGTAAACAAGAAGGGGCTTGAAATCGTTTTTTCCGCACCCAAGGAGTGGCAAGCCTTCGAGCGGCAAGCAAATGCCTTTCTCAAGCAATCGTTGGAAAGAGGGAGAATCAGGATATCCATCTCGGTTGAACAAACTACTGCCGACCAGAACGCTCAAGGCTTGTTCGAATGGAAAGTTATGGAGAAAGACTTGAATGAATTGAAAAGTTTTATCGAAGAGAAGGGTTTTACCTGTGAGGTCACTCCGGAATTGATTCTTCAACTCGCCCAAGTAAGAAATCGTGACAATGGTCTGCCAAAACTCGAAGATATGCTCTCCGAACTAGAAGAAATCTTGAGCCAGGCGACCATGGAAATGATCGCAATGCGAAAAGAAGAAGGAAATAGCATTTTCAACGATCTTGGAGAAAGGACAAGCTCTCTCGAAAAAATGACTGACCGGATGGAGCAGGAAAGCAAGGGTATGGCAAGCGAATGGAAGTCCAAACTTTTGGAACGTTTGAACAAGGCTGATCTGTCCCTTGATTCGGATGATGATCGGGTACTCAAGGAAGTCGCTCTTTTCGCTGAAAAATGCGACGTATCGGAAGAAATCTCAAGACTCAGAAGTCACTTCGGCCAAATCAGGGAAACGATGAACCAAGAAGGTTCGATTGGAAGAAAACTTGAGTTTTTGCTCCAAGAGGTGAGTAGGGAACTCAATACCTTTTGCTCAAAGTCGACAAAGACTCAATGCACCTCGATTGGATTGGACGCACGAGCGGAAGTTGAAAAAATTCGGGAACAGTCAATGAACGTAGAGTAACTCAACTAGTAGCTGATTTATTCTCTTCATTCTTGGCTTTCTCTTTTTGTGTTTCAAAAAAGCTTAGAAACAAATAAGCAAAAGCCCCAAGGAATATTCCAGAATCCGCAATATTGAAGATGGGGTAATCGTAATCAACGAACGGGATAAAAACATCAATGAAATCTACCACTTCTGCAGGTTCTCTAAAAATTCGATCAAACAGGTTTCCAACGATTCCACCACATATCAGTCCAAATATGATTTGGATGGGAGGTCTTGCGAGTTCTAAATTTTTGCGAAAAAAGTAAATCGAAGCCAAGGCAACAAAGGCGAGTATGGTCAGAACCCCCGGATAATCCGAAAACATGCTCCAAGCCGCCCCTGGGTTCGTCACGTAAGTAAACTCCAAGAAAGAACGATGACCTTCTATCAAGTCAAGAACCTTGACAGGGTTTTGGCGAAGTTCAACTGAATTTTCAACGGCCCAATCCTTGCTCAATAGATCGAGTAAAAGAACTAAAGTAAACAAAAGCCAAAACTTGCGATACGCCACTTGTAAGAACGTCTTTACTCGTCTTGACCCATGGTCGAATCGGAAATTGTAGCGAAGGCTCCTGAAACGGGTTCACCATCCCGTCTCTTCCTTTTCTCAAACAAATTCTGTCCCTCGAGAGAGAAGCGCGTGAAAGGAACCACTTTCAACCGTGCTTTCTTTATAGGCTTACCAGTCTCTTGACAGATCCCAAAAGTACCGTCGAAAATTCGATCGATTGCATCTTCTATCTCTTCCAGTGCTTCTTGCTCGCTCGCAACCATGGACAAGGCAACGTCACGATTAAAGGTTTCCGTCCCAGCATCAGAAGAATTAAGAGAAAGTTCTCCTGATGACTCCCTAGCGGAAGCACCAAGGGTTTCGCTGGACCTTTCCCCCAAAGCTCCTTTTAACGATGCTCTCAGGTCCATTAAATCGTTGTAATATGAAATCAATTCCTTGGGAACCTTCTTTTCATCTCTGATGGGACGGCGGGAAACGGCGGAAAGACTCAAGCCCAAAATATCGTCGATGGAGGCAGTTTGGATTTTTTTAACTTTGGAAGCCTTCGCTTTGGACCTACTGGAACGCTTTTTCGGGGAATCCTTTTCCGTCGAAGGTTTAGCTTCCGTTGGGGTGGGTTCGGTCTCGGCTTTGCTTCGAGTCGACAAAATCGAACGAACGTCGCTCAAACTAAAGCCTCCCGTATCTTTTTTTTCTTCGGAATGCTTGGGCTGGCTCTGACTCGCAATCTCCCTTACTTTTCTCTCGCCCTCTTCCGATGATCTGGGCTTGCGACGGACTTGCCGTTTTTGCGGAGTTTTAACGACTTTTTCAGGTTTGGAACCAGTGGATTGAGATTTGCTTTTCGATGTTTTGGCAACGACTCTCTTGGCAGTAGAGCCCTTTGCTTTGGCCACACTTGCCTTCTTCCCTGAAGAAGAGTTTGGCTTCGGCTTGGCGACCGGTTTTTTCTTCGGCTTGGTGGCCGGTTTTTTCTTCGGCTTGGACGCTGTGGATGGTGTCTTTTTCTTCGTCATGATCAGGGTGTGCAGAGGATATTTTTTTAAGCAAGCTTGGCAAGAACTTCAGCACAACGGGGCGAAACTTTCCCCCATCGCTCGACTTCTACCAATTCAGGTACCCATCGCCAACTACGCGGGCATCTGACTCCAGGGGCGTGGCAAGCCGAAACGTTTATTTCGGACAAATTCAAATCGGCTTCTTCGACAAGGACCACCGATGAAACGATGAAGGTTTCGGCTAAATCGTTTCCCCGGCGCTTGAAAACCCCCCATAACGGATTTTCAGGCGACAAGGTGATCTTCACTTGCGCATCCAAGGACTGCCCGATTTCTTTATTTGCCCTCAAACCTTCCAACGCCTCATTTACCTTGGATTCTTTGAATTCAAGAAGGGCGTTAATATCGGAAACCGCTTCCATGTGTCCAGTCAGGTCATAGGCTTGGGGCCAATTTTGGAGGACAAGCGCGTCTGAGCATAATTCTTTTCCTGAAGAACGGAAAGACCATGCTTCGTCAGCGGTAAAAGGAGTGAGAGGACCAATGACACGAACCAGTGCATCAAATATCAAATGGATGGCAGTTTGGGTTGAGCGACGTGCAGGAGCATCGCTATGCAAGGTGTACAGACGGTCTTTAATAACGTCGTGGTAGGTGGACGACAAGGGACCTGAGCAAAAACGGTTGATGATCTGAACCGCTCGATGAATTTCAAAGCGCTCAAAAGCGTCCGAAACTTCCTCGATCATAATATTCGTTTGGGACAAGGCCCAAAGGTCAATCGAACTCATGGAGTTTAATTCAACGGCATCATTTGAAACCGAGAAGTCAAAAAGAGTTCCAAGTTGAAACCTAATTGTATTTCTTAAGGTTCGGTAGGCTCGAACGACTTGCCCAAGTATTTCATCGGAAAGAGGAATGTCCCTGCGGAAATCCTCAGAGCAAACCCATAAGCGCAAAACATCGGCGCCGTACTTGGTAACGTAAGAATCTGCGGTTTGTGGTTTTCCATCACTTTTTGAAATTTTGCGACCATCCCCATCCACGACGAATCCATGGGTCAAAATATGGCGGTAAGGCGCTTTTTGGTAAGCGACCATACTAGTCCACAACGAACTTTGAAACCAACCTCGGTGTTGATCGCTCCCCTCTAGATAGAGATCGGCCGGCCACTCCAACTCATCATGGCCTCTAAGAACGGCTCGATGACTGCATCCCGAATCAATCCAGACATCCAACGTATCCATGCCCTTAGCCAATTTCTTCCCCTTCCATTTTTCGGGTAAATCAAATCCGTCGATGAGCTCATCCGTACTTAAATCAAACCAAACGTCGGTATTCGCTTGCTCTACTTTTTCAGCAATCAATCTAATCAAGGATGCGTCCAACAATGGTTCTCCGTCTTCATCATAAAAAACGGGAATAGGAACACCCCAAGATCGCTGTCGAGAGATACACCAGTCTGGTCGAGCCTCCAAAAAACCTTTGATTCTGTTCTTCCCCCAATCGGGCGTAAAGCGAACGCCTTCGACTTCTTCGAGAGATTTAATGCGCAAATCATCATGATCCAAGGAAACAAACCATTGGTCCATGGCACGAAAGACAACGGGAGTCTTGCTACGCCAGCAATGCGGATACTGGTGATTATGATCGGTCAAAGCCAAGAGATCACCAGAATCCTCGAGTATATCTAAAACAGCATTATTTGCGGCGCATCCGCTCGCTTTTTCCAAAACCGATACCCCAACCAACCTTTCGGGTATTTGCCCGTCGTCCACATAGCAACCATTGTCGTCGAGAGGACAATACGTCTCCAAGCCATTGACCTGACCCGTAAGGTAATCATCCAACCCATGGCCAGGAGCCGTATGAACGCAGCCCGTACCCGACTCCATGGTTACGTACTCGGCGGCCAAAACAGGACTATCACGCTCGATAAAAGGATGACGAGCAACCCAACCGATCATATCCTCTCCAAGCAAAGAGTCTCCAATGCTCATTCCCTCCAACGAACAGGCTGAGCCTACGGATTCAGACAGACTTTCGGCAACCCAATAACGATTCTCCCCCACTTTCAATTCAACGTATTTTTCTCGGGGATGAACCGCAATTGCAAGATTGGCAGGAAGAGTCCACGGTGTAGTAGTCCAGATAACGATGAACGAATTAGGTGCTTTCCCCATCAGAGGAAAGCGTACGAAAATAGATGGACTTACGTGATTCTGATACTCGATTTCAGCTTCTGCCAAGGCAGTTCGACATGGAATCGACCAATAAACGGGCTTCTTACTCCTGTAAACAAGCCCTTTTTCTACGAAAGATGCGAAAGTCTTTAGAATTTCCGCCTCGTAAGGGCCATTCATGGTACGATATTCGCTTCCCCAATCCGCAAGAACCCCAAGGCGTTGGAATTGTTTGCGTTGAGTCTCGATGTAGGCATTTGAAAAATCCTTGCAAGCCTGGCGCAAAATCAAGCTATCAAAATCCTTCTTCTCTTTCCGCAAGGCTTTCGTCACTTTGTGCTCGATGGGCAAACCGTGGCAATCCCAACCCGGAACGTAAGGGGTCCTGAAACCTCGAGCGGATTTGAAGCGAAGAATCGAATCCTTGAGGACTTTGTTCAGTGCCGTTCCCACATGTACGTCCCCGTTTGTAAAGGGCGGTCCATCGTGCAAAACAAATGATTCGCCACCTTTGTTTTTATCCTGCATCCGAGCGTAGACATCACTATTCTTCCAGTGGTCGATTCGAACTGGTTCTCTCTCCACTGCATTCGCCCTCATCGGAAAATCCGTTTGAGGAAGATTAAGAGTGTCTTTTAGCTTTTCTGCTGGGTTCATCTGGGACTATCGAGTTGAAGGCTGAAAGCGTGCGAAGATGTGGGAATATCAGCCCAAGTCAAGGGCTGAAAAATGAAGTTTCGATTCTCCTTGCCTTAACTACACTTAAATTCAGTCTTTTCGCCTTTCGACCAAATGTACCAAATCCTTCATAATTTAACGCAACAAACCGGCCTTGAATCGGGGGTTGCTTACTGCGTTGTTTTGTTAATTGCCATCTTCATCGGCTTGTTTTTACTCACCAAAGGCGGTGATGCATTGAGTGATCATAGCTCCCTTTTGGCGAAGGCACTGGGCGTGCCTAGTGTTGTAGTTGGTCTAACAATTGTTTCGATCGCAACATCCGCTCCCGAGTTATTCACTTCGATTGCAGCGATTAGAAGTAATGCTCAAGGCCTCATACTCGGAAATATCATTGGATCAAACATTGCCAACATCGGCCTTATTCTTGGGCTTGCCCTCATGGTAAAAAAGGTCGATACAAGAGATACGATTTCGAAAACTCAAACTGCGACGCTCCTTCTATTAACTTTTGTATTTTGTAGTTTTTTATTTTTCAACCCCGCCAAAAACCTTTCGCTTTTACCAGGCGTTCTTTTGCTCGGCTTCATATCAATCTATCTTTTTGGCACAACCGCAAAGGCACTCGGCCAAAGAAAAAAACAAAGGAAAGGAAAGGCCGAGAAAAAAGGGAACGATGCGACTGCAAAAGGTCTTTTCATTTCGGCTTTTTTTATACTGCTTTCTACTGCCGCTCTT
Source organism: Opitutia bacterium (assembly GCA_002722545.1). GTDB lineage: Bacteria > Verrucomicrobiota > Verrucomicrobiia > Opitutales > Seribacteraceae > Seribacter. The sequence goes on from PBMI01000051.1 coordinate 69,457, forward strand.
TGGGCTGGATCGGATTCCCTAGTCTTCGGAGCCAAAAATCTCGCAAAACTTGGAGGGGTTCCCGAGGAATTGATTGGTTTCAGCATTCTTGCAATCGGAACAAGTCTTCCCGAGCTGGCGGCATCCATTTCATTGGTAAAAAAAGACGAACACAAAATGCTTTTGGGAAACATAGTTGGTTCCAATCTATTTAATATAGGCTTGGTTGGAGGGATGGCCGGCCTATTGGGTCCTGTTCGCTCAAATACGCAGTTCCCGTGGATCGACTATCTTTCGCTCATTGCACTAACGGCACTGTTCTGCTTTTGCCTAAAGGGACGGGTCCTTAGAAAGAAAGACGGCTTCATCTTTTTGGCCTGTTACTTGGCGTCTTCCGTTCTAACTTGGATATTGAATGGAAGCACGTAGTTGTCAGTCACCTCTCAAATTATAACCTCATAAAAAATAAACTAAGAAAAGCAATTCCAAGCTTACATGCGAAGGCAAATTCAGGAGTCTTCTCCTAACTGAAAACGGATGAAGGATTCTACGGTTAATTCCGTTCCAACCTCTTGGCTCGTAGCATGAAGAAGTTGCTTGATCGTATGATCAGGATCTTTGACAAATGGTTGCTCCAAAAAGCAAGAATTGGAAAAGTATTTCTCAAGTTTTCCTTGGATGATCTTCTCAATCGCCTGCGGAGGTTTTCCTTCCGCTTGAGCCGTGGCTATGTCTTTTTCTTTTGCGACGAGATCCTCCGGGACATCATCGCGCGAAACACATACAGGAGAAGTTGCGGCAATGTGCATGCACAAGTCTTTGGCAAGTGACAAAACTTTGGAATCGGAGGAAGCGGAAGGGGAACCGGTACCCATAGACAAAAGTACAGCCACCTTTGCTCCAGTGTGGACATAAGATTCAACCAAACCACTTTCCTTTGGTTCGAGTGCTTGGGAACGAGAGATCCTAATATTTTCACCAATCTTTGCCACTTGTTCTGTTCTCTCGGACTCCAAATCTGCATCTGGTTCTTCTAAAAGTTTTTGGGCGATTTCATTGGCAAAAGCTACAAAGTCTTCATTTTTGGCCACGAAATCAGTTTCACAATTAACTTCAACCAATACCCCTTTGCTTTTATCGGCAGCAAGGCTTTGTGCAATGATGCCTTCACCTGCGTCACGACCAGCCTTTTTAGCGGCAGACGCAATGCCTTTTTTACGAAGGATGGAGATGGCCTCATCCAAATCGCCAGCACTCTCAATAAGAGCTCGTTTACAATCAATCAAGCCTGCTCCGGTTTTCTCGCGCAGGTTGAGAACGTCGTCTTTGGATATCGCGGACATTTTACAATATATTAATTAGAAATTTGCGTTATGTAAGATTGAAAAAACTTAAGCCTGATCGCCATCTGCAGAAGGTGTATCCTTCTTCGATTCTTTCTCTTGAGGCTCAGCGGATTCTCCGCTGTCCTCCGAAACTGATTCGCTCTTCTCGGCGGCTTTTGGCTCTTCCGCAGTTACCGGTTGGGCTGTGGTTTCGGTTTCTTGATTCGGAACTGCGTCCACACCTGAATCGGGTCTCTTCTTTCTCTCATCAAAATCACTTTCATCATAGCCCTCAGGCAAGGTAACTTCTGGCTCGTCTTCTTGATCGACGAAATCCGATACTTGGGCAATGGGGGTAATGTCCTTGCGCCGAGTTGGCGCCTCAATACGGCGAGAGGCTCCGCTTTGTATTGCGTCCAAAATAACGTCTACAATGATTCGAATAGATTTTGTTGAGTCATCATTGCCTGGTATTGGGTGTGTGATGAGGGAAGGGTCGGAGTTACTATCAACCAAAGCAATGACGGGAATCTTAAGGCGATTTGCTTCGGCTATGGCAATTGACTCGTTGAAGGAATCAACCACAAAAAGAGCACTGGGCAAACCTTGCAGATTAAGCAATCCCTCAAAGTTTCGATGCATTCTAGACATTTGCCTGCGGATAGCCGCACCTTCTTTTCCTGGCAACTTATCCAGGCTCCCATCATCCTCCATGCGCAAAAACTTTTTGTATTTGGTTAAGCTAGTGGATACTGTTTCATGGTTGGTAAGCGTACCACCCATCCAACGGTTGACGCAAAAAGGCATGTTGGTTGCAGCGGCTAATTCACGGATAGGTTCTTGAGCCTGCCGCTTTGTTCCAACTAACAAAATTTGCTTACCATGGGAAACGACTTCTTCAACCGATTGGGCTGCCTTTTCTAGCAGATCGTATGTTTTCTCCAAATCGATAATGGAAATTCCATGACGGTTGTCGTAAACATAAGGCTTGGATTTAGGATTCCAACGGCGAACTTGGTGACCAAAATGCACGCCGGCATCCAAAAGGTCTTTAACGGTTACGTTCATAATATGTGGTTTCAAAGCCCCATCCGGAAACAGGGAGAAATAATTTTCTTTTAGGCTAGGTTGATTAGTATTGGGAGCAGGGGCAGGATTTGAACCTGCGACCTTCAGGTTATGAGCCTGACGAGCTACCAGACTGCTCCACCCTGCTACA